>NZ_JBGMEL010000002.1:0-364119 GCF_041447225.1 Microbulbifer echini
AGGAAGGTGTTAAATTACTTGAGCCCACTGGAATTTTTGGTGGGTAAACGTGTGTCACTTATGTTGGCAATCTAGGATTGTCAATCTACACAGCCATCCGTGGCCTTATGAGATTTACTCTACAGTGACCGACTTGGCCAGGTTGCGCGGCTGGTCCACGTCGGTGCCCTTCAGCAGCGCTACATGATAACTGAGCAGCTGCAGAGGCACTGTGTACAGAATTGGGGCCAGGCTCCTGGGGCAGTCCGGCACCTCGATCAGGGTCATCCCCTCCTCGCTGGAAAAACCGGCTTCAGGGCTGGCAAACACAAACAATTGACCACCCCGTGCGCGCACTTCCTGCAGATTGGATTTGAGTTTTTCCAACAGGTCATTATTGGGGGCGACAACAATAACCGGCATGTCGCCATCCACCAGTGCCAATGGGCCATGCTTAAGTTCCCCGGCGGGGTAAGCCTCCGCATGAATGTAGGAAATTTCCTTGAGCTTCAGAGCGCCCTCGAGGGCGATAGGAAATTCAACACCGCGGCCGAGAAACAGCGCGTGGTTCTTCTCCGCGAAAGCTTCACTGGTGCGCTGCACCGTCTTATCCAGGCCGGCAAAGGCTTCCATCAACTGCGGCAACTGGCGCAGAGCGCCTACTAGCTCTGCCTCACGCTCAGCGGATAGACCATTGGTCTTGGCCAAGGCGAGGCAAAACAGCTGCAGGGCAACCAACTGAGTGGTAAAGGCCTTGGTGGAGGCCACCCCGATTTCCGGACCCGCTTCGGTCATCAGCGATAGCTCCGACTCGCGCACCAGAGAGCTGTTGGGCACATTACAAATGGTCATAAAGCCCAGGTAGCCGAGCTCCTTGGCCTGGCGCAACGCCGCCAGAGTATCTGCGGTCTCGCCAGACTGGGAAATAGTCACAAACAGGGTACCGGGACGCACTACCGTTTTGCGGTAGCGAATTTCGCTGGCCACTTCCACCGAGCAGGGGACTCCCGCCCACTCTTCGAGCCAATAGCGAGCAACCATACCCGCATGGTAGCTGGTGCCACAGGCGACAATTTGTACCTGCTTCACTTTGGGGAGAATTTCTAGGGCTCGAGCACCCAAAGCTTGAGGCAGTACCGAATGCTCACCAATTCGACCCGCCAAAGTGGCCGCCACCACCTCTGGCTGCTCGAAAATCTCCTTCTGCATATAGTGGCGGTAACGCCCCTTGTCGGCCACATCGTGGCCCCCATCCAGCTTATGCACCGGTCGGCTGACTTCCCCCCCCTGCTTATCGCGCACAGAAATACCGCCGCGGCGTACCTCCGCCACGTCGCCCTCTTCGAGGAAAATGAATCGATCGGTCACCTGGCGCAGCGCCATGGGATCTGAGGCGATAAAGTTCTCCTCGATACCAACCCCCAAAACCAGGGGGCTGCCCAAACGGGCACAGGCCAGCACATCCGGCTCCTCACTACTCACCACGGCAAGGGCATAGGCACCCTCGAGTATTTGCGTGGCTTTGCCCACTACGTCCACCAAGCTGGCACCTTCGCTACTCAGAGAGTGAATCAGGTGAACCACCACTTCGGTATCAGTATCCGAGGAGAACTGGTAGCCCTTGTCCTGTAACTCTGAGCGCAATGCCTGATGATTTTCGATAATCCCGTTGTGCACCAGGGCAATATGTCCGGACATGTGGGGATGGGCGTTATCGTCAGAGGGTACGCCATGAGTGGCCCAGCGGGTGTGGGCGATCCCCAAATGACCAGCGCTCGGCTGCTGCTGCAGTTTGGCCTCCAGGTCGGCGACCTTGCCCTGGCTCTTGCGTAGCTGCAACTGGCCATCATCACCGAGTAAGCAGACACCGGCTGAATCGTAACCGCGGTACTCGAGACGACGCAGGCCCTCGAGTAAAATACCTGTCACATTGCGCTGGGCCAGAGCCCCAACAATTCCACACATCTCGCTCTCCTTACAAATTCTTAAACTTTTTGTCTCGCCCTTGCTAGTCTTGGGCGCTCGAAGTTGGCGCGGCGCAGATAACTCGAACCCCTAGGTCTTGCAGTTGCTCGCGCGCACTCTCATCCAGTGCGGAATCCGTTACCAGCACATCGACTTGCGCCCAAGACAACTCCAGATTGGGTATGCGCCTGCCGACCTTGCTGGACTCCGCCAAAACCACCACTTCGCGGGCCACCTCCGCCATCACGCGGGAGAGGCCAATCTGCTCATTAAACGTACAGGTGCCGCGCTCAAGGTCTATGCCGTCAGCACCGATAAAGGCCCTGTCAAAGTCGTAATCTCGCAGTACCTGTTCCGCCACTTTGCCCTGAAAGGCCTCAAAATGGGGGTCCCAGGTGCCTCCGGTCATCAGCAGAGTCGGCTCGTTTTCCAGCTCCCGCAGGGCATTGGCTACGTTTAGGGAATTGGTCATCACTACCAACCCACGCTTGCGCTCCAGCTCGGGAATCATCGCCGCTGTAGTGCGGCCGTAGTCGATTACGATGCGGTGGTGATCCGGGATCAAAGCCGCCGCCGCGCGACTGATCGCGCGTTTTACCTCCGAAGGACCTTCCTCTACCACCAGTTCCCGCGGTACCGGTATGGCACCACCGCGGCGACGCAGTAGCAGGCCGTGGTTTTCCATCGCGGTGAGATCCTTTCGAATCGTAACCTCTGAAGTTTCGAACTGGCGTGCCAACTGCTCGACACTAGCTTCTCCCGCCTCGTTCAAAAGGCTCATAATGCCGTGTCGGCGGTGTTGTGTATTACGTTTCGACATAAATCTCTAAATTTCGTTTCGAAACTTAAAGATAGCAAAGTGAAATATAAGTTCCCACTGTAATTTCACTCAAACGCCAACTTGCCGTGCAAAATAGGGGGAGCAATCCGCGCTCAAGTGGAGAGTGCATGCAGCATCGCCCGGAGAAAACGCGCCAGCTCACCGCCGGTTACCGCGCGGTGATCGGCACTAATAGAAAGGGGTAAAAGTGGGCGCATCGCCGGCCAGCGGTCGATCACCACTACACCCTGGCAGACCCTGCCCGCACCGACGATTGCCACCGTTGGCGGCAGGACAACCGGAGTGGCATAGCGTCCGGCAATAGCACCAAAGTTGGACAATAGAATCGTGGCGCCCTGTAAATCGCTCTGGGCAATACCGGTTTCCCGAGCCTGGTGCTTGTAATCGGCCACCTGCGCCAGCAAGGCCTCATCCGTGTGTCCGGCCACATCCCTCAGCACAGGGACATATAAACCACGGGGGGAGTCCACCGCCAGGCCGATATTGACCGTCTCTTGAATCTTCAGCTGGTCATTCTCGTAAAGGGCATTCAGGGTAGGCTCAGCGGTACAGGCCAACTGCACGGCGCGAATCAACCGCAGCAGCGCCGGAGTACTGCCCCACCAGCTGGAGATATCCGCATCGTCACACAGGGTAATCTGCGCAACCTGATCCCTGGCGCGACTCATGGATAATCCCATCGCGCGTCGCGCGGGCGACATCACCGCCTCTACCCCGGCGGTTTTTTCCACACCCTGCACTGGTGGTGGCGATTTTTTTTCCTCTGCGCTTTTTTCTGTGACAGGTGTGGAGCCCACGGCAGCATGCACCTGGGCCGCGGTAACCAGGGATCCATCCGTGGAGAGCTTTTCCAGATCCACTCCCAGCCGGCGCGCCAATGCCCTGACTTTGGGTGTGGCGGGACGACGCCGACTTGGCGCAACTCGCTGCTCAGCCCCAAGTACAGCCTCTCCCTGCTCCAGCTTGCCCACAACCGTACCACTGTCCGATCGCGTCTGCGGTGGGGCGGTTTCTTTCACAGAGGGGTCTTCTGCAGAGACGCTATCGCCTGGAGAGATGGTTGTAGTGGAGTGCTCCGTGGCCGGTATCTCGTGATTGGCATCCTCCGCAGCAAAGCCCACCAGGGGCTCACCCACATTTACAGTTTGGTCTTGCGCCGCAAATAGCTTCTCAACCCGGCCTCCCCAGGGGGCCGGCACTTCCACCAAGGCCTTGGCCGTCTCCACAGTAACCAGGCTCTCGTGGGCAGCAATCGTATCGCCCTCGCTCACATGCCATTCACGCACCACCGCATCGGGCAGCCCCTCTCCGAGGTCTGGGAGAGTGAAAGTTTTCATGCCACCCCTCCATTCGCGTATTCGAGAACTTCCCGCACCGCCTTCATAATCCGCGGCACACCGGGTAAATAGGCATCCTCCAATTGGAAGTAGGGCATTACGGTATCGAATCCCGTGACTCTCTGTACCGGCGCCAGTAACAGATCGAAGGCATACTCATTGATCTGTGAGGCAACTTCTGCCCCCACACCACAAAAGCGCGCGGCCTCATGGATCAATACACAGCGGTGGGTCTTTTCCAGGGAGTCGATGATAGTGTGAATATCCAGGGGCTTTAGGGTGGCAAGATCTATTACCTCGGCCTCAATACCTTCCCTAGAGAGCTGCTCAGCGACCTGTAGGGCTTCCTTCAAGGAAGCTCCCCAGGCAACTAGTGTGATATCACGGCCCTCACGCAAAACAAATGCGCGATCCAGGGGGAGTGCTTCTCCACTATCGACAACTTCCTGGCGCACCGCGCGGTAGATGCGTTTGGGTTCGAGGAACATCACCGGGTCCGGATTTCTAATAGCGGCGAGCAGCAAGCCGTAAGCCCGCGCCGGAGAGGAGGGCACCACCAGACGCAAGCCGGGAATGTGGGCAAATAGCGCCTCAGTGCTCTCCGAGTGGTGTTCCGGTGCGTGGATACCACCGCCGTAGGGGGCCCGATATACGATGGGACAGGACAGGCGACCGCGGGTCCTGTTGCGATAGCGCCCAGCGTGACTGAGAATCTGATCCAGTGCCGGATAGATAAATCCCATAAACTGGAATTCCGCCACTGGCCGCAAACCCTGGGCGGCCATTCCGATAGCCATTCCGCCGATCATATTTTCCGCCAGCGGGGTATCCAATACCCGCTCCCGGCCAAACCGCGCCTGCAGACCATCCGTAGCGCGAAACACACCGCCATTCAGACCGACATCCTCACCAAATACGACCACTTTGGGATCTCTTTGCATCTCAAAGGCGAGTGCCTGGGTGACCGCTTCCACCAGGGTGATTTGCGCCATTAGCTGTCCCCCTGCAATTGCTGGTATTGCTCGACGAAGGCCTCGGGCAGTGTTTCATAAAGGTGATCGAAAATAGCCGTAGCTGTATCCCGCGGTGTTTGCCGATAGACGCGAACGGATTCCTCCAGGATCTCCTTCAGCTCCCGTTGCATAGCCTCTTCCCTGGCCTCTCCCCAAGCGCCGAGGGTCCCCAGGTAAGCTCTAAGCCGCCGCAACGGCTCTCTAGCCCAGGCCTCTTTGAGCTCCTCCGCGGGTTGGTAGCGGCTGGCGTCATCCGCCGTGGTGTGATCGCAAAGGCGATAACTCACCGCTTCAATCAATGAGGGGCCACCGCCGGCATGGGCCTGCTGCAAAGCCTCCGTCACCGCCTGATAAACGGCAATCACGTCGTTGCCATCCACCTGAAGGCTTGGTATGCCCGCAGCAATTGCTTTCTGTGCCAGGGTTCTGCATGCAGTCTGGCCGGAGCGGGATAGTGAGATGGCCCATTGATTGTTATTGATAACCACCACCAAAGGCAGTTTCCAATCCCCGGCCAAATTGATCGCCTCGTAGAAATCCCCCTTCGAGGTAGCGCCATCCCCACCACTGGTGACGGCTGCGCGCATCGGTTGATTCAACTGCTCGTGTTTGTATTTGAGCGCGAAGGCAACGCCGGCACCGTGCAGCATCTGCGTGGCGATGGGCACGCTCAGGGGCAGGTCCTCGCGGACATGGCAAAAATTCTGCCCGCGTTCGTCCCCGCCCCAAATGGTGTAAATTTCCTCTATTCGCACACCGCGCTCCAGGAGAGCACCGGTCTCGCGATAGTTGGGGCAATAGACATCCTCTTTGGCCATGGCGGCAGCGACACCCACACCGATGGCTTCCTGCCCCAAACTGGAAGGGTAGGTACCCAGCTGGCCGGTGCGCTGCATTTTTACCGCACGGTCATCCACCATGCGCGCAAGGGTCATCTGCCGATAGAGGGCCTCCAGAGTGTCCTGAGTGGCAAAATCTGGCAGAGCCTGGGTGGTTTGTCCCCGCTCATCCAGGTACTGCAAAGAGGCGATATCGAAGCTGGCGAGCAGCTGCATTCTGGGCTTGTGCATCGGGCCATTCCTTGTGTTCCCGAAGCGCAAGTTTAATGGAAAGAGGGTATCTCACCGGGCGAGAGGAGAGATATCCCGCCGGAATTCGATTTTCCAGCCGGAGTCCGGGGAAAACGAAAATTAATTCCGCTTTAAGGGGCGCTCCCAGCCGGTGATATTGCGCTGCTTGCCACGTGCTACCGCCAGCTCCTCGCTGCCCACTTCGCGAGTAATTGTGGAACCCGCGCCCACTGTCGCGCCACTGCCCACTTTGACCGGTGCCACCAGGGCGGTATTGGAACCAATAAATGCGCCGTTGCCGATTTCAGTAAGTGATTTATTCACACCATCGTAATTGCAGGTGATAGTACCGGCACCGATATTCACTGATTCCCCCAGGACTGAATCACCGACATAGGAAAGGTGGTTGATCTTACTGCCGATCCCCACTTTGGCATTTTTCGTTTCGACAAAATTACCCACCTTGGCGCCGTTCGCCAGCTCGGTACCTGGGCGCAGGCGTGCGAAGGGACCCACGCTACAGGCTTCGCCTATCTCGGCGCCTTCAATGACAGAGTTGGCCTCCACACGAGTGCCATCCGCCAAACGGCAGTTTTTTAGCAAACAGTTCGGACCTATTTGCACCCCCTTACCCAGGATGACACTTCCCTCAAAGATACAATTAATATCAATGGAGACATCGGTGTCGCATTCGAGGCTACCGCGGATGTCAATGCGCGCCGGATCGAGCAAAGTGACACCGGCATTCATCAGTGCTACGGCACGGGTATGCTGTAGGGCGCGCTCCATCTGCGCCTGCTGGGCACGGCTGTTCACGCCGGCCACTTCCAGGGTATCGCTGGCGCGCTCCCCGGTCACCGCGATCCCCTCCTGGACCGAGCGGGCAATGACATCGGTGAGATAGTATTCGCCCTGGGCGTTATCACAAGACAACTCCGGCAACCAGCGCGACAACAGATCCGCCGGCGCCGCCAGAATGCCGGTATTCACCTCGCGGATAGCCAGCGTATCGGCATCCGCATCCTTCTCTTCCACAATGGCTTCCACACGGCCCGTATCATCACGCACTATGCGCCCATACCCAGCCGGATTGGCCATTTCCACCGAGAGCAGGGCGGGGCCGTGATCCGCCGCCGACAGCAGGGACTGCAGAGTACCCGCTCTGACCAGAGGCACATCGCCATAGAGCACCAGCACTGTGGCGCCCTCGCGGAATTGTGGAATCGCCTGGGCCACAGCGTGGCCGGTACCCAGCTGTTCGGTCTGCTCCACAAATTTCACACCACTATCGGCAAAGCGTTCGCGCACCTGCTCGGCGCCGTGGCCAATCACCACGGTGATTTCAACGCCCTGTAGTTGCCGCGCCGTATCAATCACGTGCCCCAACATGGGAATTCCGCCAATCGGGTGCAGCACTTTGGGCAGGTCGGAGCGCATGCGAGAGCCTTTGCCCGCGGCCAGAATCACAACGTCGATAGTCATATTGGTTTGAAATCTCTCTAAAATCTCTAATTTGGGAACATTGTGGCCACTAGGCTGCGCTAACTCAACCCAACGTAACAGCTTGTCGCCCAACCCATTGTGATTGCCGCCGGGCTCTGATCCCGGTAATTTACCCTCCTGTAAACCCATAAGCAGCCCACAACAACAGAACAGTGAAAGCCACCGCAAAAAAGTGCGGTGGAGGGAAATTGTCTATGAACACAAACGCGCAACAAAAACCGCGGCGCCATCTGCTGGCACTCGCAGCCCTGGTGCTGTCTCTGCCTATGACAGTGGCAGCAGAAACCAATCGGGAACAGGAAGCTGTAGAAGAGAAGAAGGAAGAGCAATCCTGGGATATCAACAAGCCACCCTATGAATTCAAACCGATCCAGCTCGATACCCGCGAGACTACCTGGAGTAACCTGGATATCAGCCCAGACGGTAAAACCATTCTGTTCGATATGCTCGGCGATCTCTACACGGTGCCGGTAAGCGGCGGTGAGGCGGTGGCCCTGACCAATGAAATCGCCTGGAATATGCAGCCGCGCTTCAGCCCGGACGGCGAGACTATCGTATTTATCAGCGATCGCGATGGCGCCGACAATATCTGGCTGATGGACAGCAACGGGGAGAACCTGCGTCAGCTCACCACCGAAAAAGAAAACCTGCTGCACTCCCCCAATTGGAGTCCAGATGGCCAGTATTTGGTGGCGCGCAAAGGCTTTATGTCCGGGCGCAGTATCCCCGCCGGCGAGATCTGGATGTACCATTACGGTGGTGGCGAAGGACGCCAGCTCAAAGAGCGTATCGGTGGCGATATTGCCCAGAAGAACATCGCCGATCCGGCCTTCTCCCCCGATGGTCGCTACGTTTACTACTCCATCGACACCACCCCGGGTACGGTTTGGCAGTACAACAAAAACTCCACCCAGGAGATTTTTGCCATCAATCGCTACGACCTGCAGGACGGCGAAGAGGAGACCTTTATCTCCGGCCCCGGCGGCGCAGTGGCACCGGTACCCTCCCCAGATGGCAGCAAGCTGGCCTTCATCCGCCGCCAGGACAACCGGACCTCCCTGTTCCTGAAAGACCTGGATACCGGTCTGGAAACTCCAATCTATGCCGGCCTGGAGCGAGACCTGCAGGAAATCTTCGGCCCCCACGGTAACTATGTGCAGTACGACTGGATGCCCGATGGCGAGTCTCTGGTTGTTTGGACCGGCGGTAAATTCCTGCGCATCTCTGTTCACGGCGACAGCGTTGCGCCAATTGCGGCCCATGTGAAAGTCGAGAAGCAGGTGGCCGATGCGGTGCGCTTCCCGGTGGAAGTGGCCCCGGAAACCTTCGACGTGAGGATGATTCGCTGGGCGCAAAAGTCCCCCAACGGCCAACAGGTGGCTTTCCAGGCCCTGGGCAAGATTTATATCCAGGATATCGACAGCGGCGAGCGCCGCCGCCTGACCCGCCAAAACGATCACTTTGAGTTCTATCCCAGCTGGTCTCGCGATGGCCGCGAGATCACCTATGTCACCTGGGACGATCAAAAGCTCGGCCATGTGCGTGTGGTTTCCGCCCGCAGCGGTCGCGGCAAGAACATCACCAAGCAACCGGGCCTGTATGTGGAGCCCGCTTTCTCCCCCAGCGGCGACACCGTGGCTTACCGTCGCTTTACTGGCGGCTACCTGCTCAGTCCCGAGTACTCCCTGGAGCCGGGTATCTACCTGGCAGACGCCGGTGGTGACTGGCAGCGCCGGGTGGTGAAATCCGGTTATGAGCCTCACTTCGGTGCTACCGGTGAACGTATTTATTTCTCCGTATATGAGCCTGCCGACGGCGGCAAGCGTGTGCTGAAGAGTACCAATCTGGAAGGCAAGGACGAGCGCGAGCATCTGCACGGCGCCGAAATTACCTCTTTCCGTCTCTCTCCAGACGGCAGGTGGATCGCCTTTACCCAAGACTTCAAAGCCTATGTCGCACCCTTTATGCACACCGGCAAGTCCGAGGGGATAGGTCCCGACAGCAAGGCCGTCAAAGTCACCCAGGTATCCAAGCACGCGGGGGAAAACCTGCATTGGTCAGTGGATAGCCATGCTCTGGGCTGGGCTCATGGACCGAAGCTATTCGAGCGCGAATTGAAAGACGCCTTCAGTTTTATCAGCGGCGCACCCGAGGAGCTATCGGATACGGTTTCCGAAGGAGTTGATCTGAGTTTTGAACAGCAGTTTGACAACCAAGCGGGACTGGTCGCCCTGACCGGTGGCAGGGTTGTCACTATGCGCGATGCTGAGAATAACCGAGAAATTATCGAAGACGGTGTGGTTCTGTTTCGCGGCAACCGTATTGTGGCAGTGGGCCCCGCTGCCGAGGTAAAAATCCCCACAGAGGCGAAACGCATCGACGTGACTGGAAAAACTGTGCTGCCGGGCCTGATCGACGCCCATGCCCACGGTGCCCAAGGCCGCGAGGAAATTATCCCGCAACAAAACTGGAACCTGTTCTCCAGCCTGGCGTTCGGGGTAACCACGATTCACGACCCCTCCAATGACAGCAGTGAGATTTTCTCCGCGGCAGAAATGCAGAAAGCCGGCCTGATTACCGGACCGCGCATCTTCTCCACCGGCACCATCCTCTATGGCGCCAAGGGCCCAGGCTACAAAGCCAAGATCAACTCCCTGGAGGATGCCCAGTTTCACGTAAATCGCCTCAAGGAAATGGGTGCCATCTCGGTAAAAAGCTACAACCAGCCCCGCCGCGATCAGCGTCAACAGGTACTACAAGCGGCCCGCGAGGCCGGTATTATGGTGGTGCCCGAGGGTGGCGGTAAGTACCAGCACAATATGAATATGATTGTGGATGGGCACACCGGTATTGAGCACTCCCTACCCATCGCCAATGTCTACGGCGATGTGGAGCAATTGTGGAGCCAGACCCAGGTAGGTTATACCCCAACCTTCGTGGTGGCCTACGGCGGTCTCTGGGGTGAGGAATACTGGTATGACCGCACCGAAGTGTGGAAAAACGAACGCCTAACCCGCTTTACTCCCGACTTTATCGTCAATCCCCGTTCCATCCGCCGCCCCACGGCGCCGGATGCCCACTACAACCACTTCAACGTCGCGCGCCAGGCCAAGCAGCTACGCGACGAGGGCGTTACCGTGCATATCGGTGCCCACGGCCAGCGTGAAGGCCTGGGAGCGCACTGGGAAATGTGGATGATGGAGCAGGGCGGCTTTACCCCCTGGGAGGCCTTCCGCGCCGGCACCATCGACGGTGCACGCTACCTGGGCATGGATGGTGATATCGGCAGTATCGAGGCCGGCAAACTGGCAGACCTGATCGTGGTAGATGGCAATCCATTGGATAACCTGCGCCAATCCGAAAATATCACCTACACGGTGATCAATGGCCGCGTGTTCGAAGCAGAAACCATGAATGAGTTAGGTGCCGGCGAGCGAATGGCATTCTTCCACGAACGCCTGCCTATCAGTGCAATGCCAGCACCCACGGCAGAAGCGGTGCAAGAGAAAATGCAACGCCACCACTGGGTGCACTAAGCGCCTCTTACACAATATAGCTAGCAAGCTTTGTGCCCGGCGGTTAACGCCGGGCGCAACTTCCAAGATGCTCAACCACCAGGTGGCCAAAGCGATACAGCATCGATGATGTCCTCTAAAAAAAACACGCTCTACAGCGCCATTCCATCAAGGCAAGTTATTGGTGATATATCCATACTTTAACAAGCCTACGAACACCGCCCCTCCAATCGTATTACCCAGGGTGGCAATAACCTGAAAACGAATCACCTCAAGCAACCCCACACCAGCATCACCACCGATCCAGGCACTAAAAATTGCCACCGCGCCGGCAACACAATGAGGTAAACCACCGAAACCAATAACAAACGTCACCACGGTGATGACTGTAATTCGGCCAATAGTATCCGTACTCGATGAAACCAACCAACCCAGTAGCCCCATTAACCAACCGGCAAGAACCGCGCCGAGAAATAGTGCGCTATTGTTATCATCAATTAACTTCTGCCCGTAATAATCAAATCCTGACGTCACAATATTCTGACTAACTAACGCATAGCTCACCAATATTAGGGCGAACACAAAAGCGCCAATCATATTACCCAGGTAGATTAATCCCCAGATACGCCCCAAGTCCCGAATACGCTGTCTACCGTCGACCACCGGAAGAATTGCCAGTGTTGTGTGCTCGGTAAAAAGATCGGTACGCCCAATAATAACGAGGATAAATCCGATGGGATAACTCAGCGATAGCACCAAGTGCAAGGTGGACTTTTCTAACAACTCATGAAAATGGCTAAACAGCACCATCATCAGGAAAAAGCTAAAGCCGATCTCCAGCCCCGCAGCAATCGATGACAGCAAGAGCGAGCGGCTTTCGCGCTCATACTCATGCAGGCTGGCATCCATTTGCTCACGCAGGACTGCCCACTCGCTTTTTGGTCGGTCGCTATCACTACTCATTCAGTGCAATAAACTGGAAGTATCCACATCAAATTGAAGACAATTTTGCCGTTACAACCAGAATAGCTGCTTCGATTCCAGTACACCCCAAGAATAAAAAAGCCCTGTAAAACAGGGCGTTGGGATGGCGTCAGAGAGAGGTTCGACTACGCCTCATCAACCTCTTTCAAAAGGGCTTGATCCAGGGCATGAGCACGCTGGAAGGCCTCCCGCTGAGACAAGCGGGAAACATACTCCTGGAACTCTTCACGCTTTTCGATCGTGCCAAACTGTAAGCCCCAGCCAAGCTGAGCGCCGATGTATACATCGGCGGCAGTAAACCGGTCACCTACAATATAAGCACTGGATTTAATCACGCTGGAGAGAGCATCCAGTGCCAGTTGGTAGGTCCCGTAACCCAGCATTTCTTGCTTATCTTTGCCCGCGTCTTCACCAAAGATATTTTTATTCACTATCGCCGATTCCATCGGTCCTGCTGCAAAAAACATCCAGCGGTAGTACCTTGCTCTCTCATCATCACTTTTTGGGGCCAAATCGGAATCTGCAAATACCTCCGCTAGATAAACGCAAATCGCCGCACATTCAGTAATAATGCGATCTCCATGAACCAAAGTGGGTACCTTGCCCATTGGATTTAGCGATAAATAGTCAGCAGCTTTCATCGCTTCGCCGTACTCGAGCACCTCAGTGCGATACGGTACTCCCAACTCCTCCAGCATCCAACGTACTATGCATCCACGAGACTGCGGATTGGTATATAAAATCAAATTATCGGACATGATTCTCTCCCTGAAAATTGGAGCATATAGTTTAAGGAAATATGATTACTAATCGAGGGGTTAACATGCCAGAATATTTAATTAAGCAGCAACCAAGTTCAAGGGGAGTATTAATTTTTAACTTAAAACTTTATATCCACTCAGACAATTCCACAGTAATATAATCTGGCCCATCAATATAGACCAACTTTCGATTTAGATACTCCAGAATATTACTGCGAATACGAATACCATTTTTTTTCAAGTATTTTATGGATAACTCAATATTATCAACTCGAAAACAAAGATGGTTGTATCCAGGACGCGCCAGGTTAGCCAGACCTGGATCTGACTTTATCTTTGGGTCCTGAAAGTGTAAAAGTTGTATTTCAAATCTTGGTTCACACTCTTTCAAAACCATAGTCAGGTGATCCGCATTTAAATTCGGTATCATCATATAGTTGGCAACTTCTTCCCCAGAAATTATGTTATTCTTTATTAGTTCAAAACCCAATAATTTAAAAAAATTAACACTACTCTTAACATCAGTTACTGCAATAGTAACGTGATCAGGATTTTTTACCACCATCTCCTCCCAAAAAAATATTATCTATCTTTGGAGATAGATCTTCCTATTTTTTCATACTCACGCCGTAGTTCAGGAAAACTATCCACACCATAATAATGTTCAGAATCCCAGAAAAAACTTTTCCACTGAAATGGATAAATCAATTCTATTTTTGAATTTGCAATTGCAAAATTATATGCTTGCCTAGCCCTCAAGACCAATTCTGCCTGCTGTAAGTATCTGTAATTATGACTAGTAGTTTTAAATGCTCGTGGAATTAAATAATATTTAGCATTCATATGCTCGGTTTTCATTATTAATCTATTTACGATTTCACCCTGAAAATCAACTCCAACATAATGATCAACACCAAACAAATTAAAGTTTTCAGGGATAACCAACTGAAACCGAGGACGCTCTACTGTATAACTTGTAAATGTAATTGCCCGTTTTGCCTTGGGGAAATCTAACTTAAGAAAAGAGCCAATTTCTTCCAAATAAGCTTTCAGCTCATTATCAGGCAATAGAGATTTGTGAAATGGTTCATCAAGAGGATCAAATGCGTAAATAATATTTTTGTACGGCAACAATCCACGTTTTGCCCTTTGCCATCTTTCCTTATAATCTTCTCGCTTGCTTTTTTTCCCATCTCCCTCAAAAAAAACAGACCCAAGAGAAACCCAAATTTTAACTCCTAATTTTTCTGCTATCTCCATAAGATCCGTATCTTGATACCGGACACTTACAAAAGTAGAAAAATCTGCAACCTCCAGGATATCTTCTTCATCCAAACCTGATAAAAAAAAACCGAATTCCTTCAAATGACTTGGCACTCGGTTTTTTGAAGGAAGAATTCCCGATACAAATATATTCCCGGGAATCACCATTGGTTTTGTCTCTACCAATCCTTCTGCAGGCGTATAAATATGAGGTTGGGAATAACCATATGCATGCCAAAATAAAAAGGGAAGCGTCAGAAAGAAGGTAAAACTCCGAAGAGAAACCTGTGAAAAGCGAATAAAACTCATAAAACCACGCCACTGAAAAGGGAAACAATATTTGGCTAAACCAGCCAATACACAGTATAGAAAAGGCTTCAGTGCGGGTATTGAAGAGAAGGTGGGATGGGGAAAAATTTTTATAAGGAATAAAAAAAGCAGCCGAAGCTGCTTTTTTTTCGTAAACAATTCTTACCGAAGGGTAGGAACTGCTTACTTACCGGCTGCCTTGCGAATCGCCTGCAGGGTACGCAGACGCGCTTCGGCTTCAGCCAGTTGGGCAGAGATACGCGCATAGTCAACTTCAGACGGCGCCTTGTGCAGGGCGTGTTCCGCTTCTTCGCGGGCCTTCTGCGCGGCATCCTCATCGATTTCACGCTCGGCAACATCCGCGAGGATAGTCACCATGTTTGGCTGCACCTCGGCGTAGCCACCGCTGACGAACAGTACTTCCTCTTCACCACCGGGCTTGATGATGCGTACCGGACCGGGCTTCAGGGCGGTGAGCAGCTGTGCGTGGCCGTAGGAGAGACCCAGCTCACCTTCGATACCACTCACAATCACCATCTGCACCAGTCCGGAGAAGAGAGACTGCTCGGCGCTGACAATGTCACAATGTACTGTCATGGCCATAGTATATGCCTCTCTGGCTTAGCCTTTGCTCTTGTTGGCTTTTTCCACAGCTTCGTCGATGGTTCCCACCATGTAGAAGGCCTGTTCCGGCATGTGGTCATATTCACCGCTCAGGATACCCTGGAAGCCACGGATGGTTTCTTTCAGGGAAACGTATTTACCTGGTGCACCGGTGAAGATTTCCGCAACGTGGAATGGCTGGGACAGGAAACGTTCAATCTTACGGGCGCGGGCTACGGTCTGCTTGTCTTCTTCAGACAGTTCATCCATACCCAGGATCGCAATAATGTCCTTCAGCTCTTTGTAGCGCTGCAGTACGGACTGTACGCCGCGAGCCACTTCGTAGTGCTCCTGACCGATTACCTGCGGGTCCAACTGACGGGAGGTGGAATCCAGAGGGTCAACAGCCGGGTAGATACCTTTTGCAGCGATATCACGGCTCAGTACTACGGTAGAGTCCAAGTGCGCGAAGGTGGTCGCCGGAGACGGGTCAGTCAAGTCATCCGCCGGTACGTATACCGCTTGAATGGAGGTGATAGAACCGGTCTTGGTGGAGGTAATACGTTCCTGCAGAACGCCCATCTCTTCCGCCAGGGTTGGCTGGTAACCTACCGCAGAAGGCATACGGCCCAGCAGTGCGGAGACTTCGGTTCCCGCCAGGGTGTAACGGTAGATGTTGTCGACGAACAACAGTACGTCTTTGCCTTCATCGCGGAATTTCTCCGCCATGGTCAGGCCGGTCAGGGCAACACGCAGACGGTTTCCGGGCGGCTCATTCATCTGACCGTAAACCATTGCCACTTTGGAGTTGGCTTTATTTTCCAGGTCTACAACACCGGATTCGGCCATCTCGTAGTAAAAATCGTTACCTTCACGGGTACGCTCACCAACACCGGCGAACACGGACAAACCGGAGTGCTCGGTAGCGATGTTGTTGATCAGTTCCATCATGTTTACGGTTTTACCAACACCGGCACCACCGAACAGACCAACCTTACCACCCTTGGCGAACGGGCAAACCAGGTCGATAACCTTGATGCCGGTTTCCAGCAGTTCGGTAGAGCTGGACTGCTCTTCGTAAGTCGGCGCAGCGCGGTGAATAGAGGAGCGCTCTTTCTCACCGATAGGGCCACACTCGTCAATCGGGTTGCCGAGCACGTCCATGATGCGACCGAGGGTTTCCAGGCCTACCGGTACAGAAACCGGAGCGCCGGTATTGCGCACGGGCAGACCGCGGCTGATACCTTCGGATGAACCCATGGCAATAGCGCGTACCACGCCGTCACCCAACTGCTGCTGCACTTCCATGGTGAGGTTCTTTTCCTCAACCACCAGTGCGTCGTATACATTCGGAACGGAATCACGTGGGAATTCCACGTCGATGACCGCTCCGATCACTTGCACAATTTGCCCGTTACTCATTTCCGGATCCTCAGCTTTAAATTCTTTCTAGGCTGACCATTAACTGCTGGAGGCAGCGGATTAAACCGCCGCCGCGCCGCCGACAATTTCGGACAGCTCCTGGGTAATGGCCGCCTGACGCGCCTTGTTGTAGACAAGCTGCAACTGATCGATCAGCTCACCGGCATTATCGGTGGCGCTCTTCATCGCGATCATACGCGCCGCCTGCTCACAGGCTTTGTTTTCAACTACTGCCTGGTATACCTGGGACTCGATATAGCGAGCCAGCAACCCATCCAGCAATTCAACCGGATCCGGCTCGTAGAGGTAGTCCCACTCGTGCATGAGTTTTTCATCTTCGTCCTTCGGCAGCGGCAGCAATTGCTCGACCCGCGGCTTCTGCGACATGGTGTTGATAAACTCACTGGATACCAGGAACAGGCGATCGATATCGCCTTCCGCGTAACGGTCCAGCATTACTTTTACTGAGCCAATCAGCTTGTTGGCCTGGGGCGCATCGCCCAGGTCGCGAACCGCTGCGACAACCTTGCTGCCGATGGCGTTAAAGAAACTGGCCGCCTTGTTACCTACTGCGCAGACTTCGACGTCGGCGCCTTTATTGGACCACGCCTGCATCTCGCGAATGGCTGCCTTGAACATATTGACGTTCAAGCCACCACAGAGTCCGCGGTCAGTGGATACCAGAATAAAACCGACCCGCTTGGCCTCGCGCTCCTGCAGGTAAATATGCTGGTACTCGGCCGAAGCGTTGGCGACGTGGCCGATCACTGCGCGTATGCGCTGGGCGTAGGGACGCCCCAGTGCCATGCGATCCTGAGCTCTGCGCATTTTACTGGCTGCAACCATTTCCATTGCGGCAGTAATTTTCTGCGTGCTCTTGATGCTGGCAATTTTTGTGCGTACTTCTTTTCCGCCTGCCATAGTGATTTACCTTGTTCGCTGGAAGTTAGATTCCGAAAGAGCGGCAAGCCGCTCTTTCGCGCTCTCCAGGGAGTTCTTACCAGCTGCTAGTAGCGACGAATTTCTCGATAGCGGCTTTGAAAGCTGCATCGATTTCATCGTTGTAGTTACCAGTGGCGTTCACTTTCTCCATCAGCTCTGCATGTTCGCTATTCATAAACGCGAGCAGGGCGGCTTCGAAATCCAGCACCTTGGCAACTTCTACTTCTTTCAGGTAACCCTTGTCGGCGGCGTAAACGGAAACAGCCATATCCGCGATAGACAGCGGGGAATACTGCTTCTGCTTCATCAGCTCGGTTACGCGCTCACCGTGATCCAGCTGGGCCTTAGTGGCTTCGTCCAGGTCGGAGGCAAACTGGGAGAATGCCGCCAACTCGCGGTACTGGGCCAGGGCGGTACGGATACCACCGGACAGCTTTTTGATCACCTTGGTCTGCGCTGCACCACCTACACGGGATACAGAGATCCCCGGGTTGATCGCAGGGCGGATACCGGAGTTGAACAGATCGGTCTCAAGGAAGATCTGGCCATCGGTAATGGAAATCACGTTGGTCGGTACGAACGCGGAAACGTCACCGGCCTGGGTTTCGATGATCGGCAGGGCGGTCAGAGAGCCGGTCTTGCCTTTCACTTCACCATTGGTGAACTTCTCTACGTAGTCGGCGTTGACACGCGCGGCGCGCTCCAGCAGACGGGAGTGCAAGTAGAAAACGTCACCGGGGTAAGCTTCACGTCCAGGCGGACGCTTCAGCAGCAGGGAGATCTGACGGTAGGCCCAAGCCTGCTTGGTCAGGTCATCGTATACGATCAGGGCGTCTTCACCGCGGTCGCGGAAGTACTCACCCATGGTACAGCCAACGTAGGGAGCCAAAAACTGCATCGCAGCCGGATCGGCGGCGCCAGCGGCAACTACGATGGTGTGATCCATCGCACCGTGCTCTTCGAGCTTGCGCACTACGTTGGCAATAGAGGACTGCTTCTGGCCCACGGCAACGTAGACACACTTAACACCGGTGCCTTTCTGGTTAATGATGGCGTCGATCGCCACCGCAGTCTTACCGATCTGACGGTCACCGATGATCAGCTCACGCTGGCCACGACCGATCGGGATCATGGTATCAACCGCTTTCAAACCGGTTTGTACAGGCTGGTCAACAGACTGACGGGCGATAACGCCAGGCGCCACCTTTTCAACCGCGTCGGTCAGCTTGTTGTTCAGTGGACCCTTGCCGTCGATCGGATTGCCCAGCGCGTCTACAACGCGGCCGAGCAGTTCCGGACCCACCGGAGTCTCCAAAATACGGCCGGTGCAACGACATTTCTGGCCTTCGGCCAGAGATTTGTAGTCACCCAGGATTACAGCACCAACGGAGTCGCGCTCCAGGTTCAGCGCCATACCGTAAACGCCGCCTTCGAACTCGATCATCTCGCCGTACATCACATCGGCCAGGCCGTGGATGCGGATGATACCGTCGGAAACGGAAACAATGGTGCCCTCATTTTGGGCTTCAGTGCTCACATCGAGATTTTCGATGCGGCTCTTGATGATTTCACTGATCTCAGAGGGATTCAGTTGCTGCATGCTCTGTTCCTCAAGTCCCCCGCCGACAGCTGCCGACGGGAGAGAGTAATTTAGGAGTTCATCGCCTCGGCGAGCTTGGCCAGACGGCCGCGTACGGTACCGTCGATGACTGTATCACCGGCACGGATGATCGCGCCGCCCAGCAGGCTCTCGTCCACCGAGCTGTGCAGATGTATTTCGCGTTCAAACTTCTTGCTGAGTTTTACGCTCAGCGCTTGTGCCTGCGCATCGCTCAGTGCTTGCGCAGAAACGACTTCCACTTCGAGAGTGGCTTCCGCCTGCGCTTTCAGCGCTTCGAACAGCTCGGAAATTTCCGGCAGCAGCTGCAGACGGTGGTTTTCCGCCAGCAACCGGATGAAGTTTTTTCCGTGTTCGCCGAGCTCGTCTGAACAGATCGACAGGAATTTATCTGCGCGCTCTTCACTGGTGAGCTGTGGGTTATCCAGCAGCTCACGCACTTTTTCGTTCTGGCTGACCGCCGCCGCAGTTTCCAGCGCAACGCTCCAACCTTTGAGATTGGAGGCTTGCTGCGCATAGCTGAATGCGGCTTTCGCGTAGGGCCGGGCCAGTGTGCTGAGTTCCGCCATGGGGATTCCTCGCTTACAGCTCGGCTGCCAGTTTATCGATCAGGTCGTCGTGCGCCTTGGCGTCGATATTGACCGCGAGAATCTTCTCCGCACCCAGAACAGACAGGTCTGCCACACGGCTGCGCAGCTGCTCTTTAGCGCGATTCACTTCTTGGTCGATCTCAGCTTTAGCCGCAGCCTTCAGGCGATCGCCCTCAGACTGTGCCGCCTGCTTGGCTTCGTCGAGAATCTGATTGGCGCGCTTGTTGGCACCATCGATAATCTCGCCCGCCTGATCTTTGGCCGCTTTCAACTGCTCAGCAGCCTTGCGCTTGGCCAATTCCAGATCTTTCTGCGCGTGCTCGGCGTCAGCTAGACCGTCAGCGATCTTCTGCTCACGCTCTTTCATCACGCCCAAAAGCGGCGGCCATACAAACTTCCAGCAAAACCAGACGAAAAACAGAAAAGTAATCGACTGGCCGATTAGAGTCAGGTTGATATTCACACCGACACCTCTTGCTCTTTAAATAGGGTTAAGGGCAATTGGAACGGCGTAATTAAACCAGACCAGGAGCTACGGCGAAGATCAGGTACATGGCGATACCAACACCGATCATCGGAACCGCATCGAGCAGACCCGCCATCAGGAACATTTTGCCCTGCAGAGCCGGCGCTTGCTCAGGCTGGCGTGCAGAACCTTCCAACAGCTTGCCACCCAGGGTACCGAAACCGATAGCGGTGCCCAGAGCGCCCAAACCGATCAGCAGTGCACTTGCGATGTAAACCAGACCTAATGCTTCCATTGTGTTCTCCAAATCAAAGTTAAAGAGTTGTTGTAAAGGTTGAGTAAAGGGTTAACTGTTAAAAACTTATTGGTCGTGCTCGTGCTCGTCATCGCGATGGTGTGCCATCGCCATGTACACAGTGCTCAACACCATAAAGACGAACGCCTGCAGGGTAATTACCAGTACGTGGAAGATTGCCCAGCCCATATGCAGTAAGCCCGCACCGATAAAGCCGAGGACACCCACGCCAAAGACAATGGCGATCAGGATAAAGATCATTTCACCGGCATACAGGTTTCCGAACAGACGCAGGCCCAGAGAAATCGGCTTGGCAATCAGGGAAACGGCTTCCAACAGGAAGTTCACCGGGATCAGCAGGATGTCAAAGAACCACTTGCCGGTATGGAAGGGGTGCAGGGTCAACTCTTTGAGGAAACCGAGGGCACCTTTTTCGCGAATACTGAAGAAAATCATCAGGGCGAACACAGCCAGGGCCATACCCAGAGTGGCGTTGGGGTCGGTAGTGGGCACCACTTTAAAGAAGAGGTGATCATTACCGGAGATCTTGGCGGCAGCCATCGGCAGCCAGTCAACCGGCACCAGGTCCATCAAGTTCATAAGAAACACCCACACAAAGATGGTCAGGGCCATGGGCGCCACCATCGTATTGCGGTGCGGGAAGGTTTCTCTCACCAACTTATCGATAAATTCGGTCACCAGTTCCACAAAGCTCTGAAAGCCGGTGGGTCTGACCACACTGGCTTTTTTTGCAGCGCGGGCAAATAGGAAACAAAAAATCAGACCGAGGCCGATCGACCAGCCCAAGGTGTCCACGTGCAGGGCCCAAAAGCCCATGTCCGCGGCTTCCTGGGAGGAGTGCGCCATGGTCCAGGTAGACTCACCGAGCACACTGCCATCGGCGCGGGTGTAACCGGCCGGCAGTTTGCCGTAAGTCATGTTTTGCAGGTGGTGTTGGATATACCCCGTCGCAGTTTGAGCTTCGCCTGCCATAATTCCTCAACAATCGTAAAAGTAAGAATTCTTTTTTCTTCTGCACCGGCTAGCGGACCATACGCGCCACCAAAATCCACTGCACGATTACACAGAGGCCGTAGCTGATAAAAAGCGCCGCCGCGTTTAGCGGCTTGACGGAGGCAAACACCCCCGCAAAGCCCGCTATGGTCAATATAAATTTGCCGGTTTCCGCGCGATAGAAATTGCCTACCACGCGATGGGCCGCGCGCGCACCGCTATCGCGGAAGGCGCGCCTGCCAAAATATGCACTGGGCAGCGCGTTCAAGGCGCCGCCGATCAAAACGGAGAGCGCAGTCACCGGTTTGCCACTCAGGTGCATTACCGCACCGACCAGCGATACCAGCAGGAGCTGTACCGCGGCAATTATCAATACCGGAGGTTTTTTCATAGACGGGATAAGCCGACTTTTTGTGCGCTGTCCGCCCAAAATTTGGGCGTGCGAATTATGGAGCAACAGCATCGCCGATTCAACCGGCAAATGTCGTCAACTTATTTGATTTTCTGGAGGTTTTGCACGGAATTACTCTGCGCAGTGAGTATTTGCCAACAGTTATTGAGCACGCCACTTGGACGCGCACTGTACAACTGTCTCAATCTTCGGCGTAGCCCAGATGGGCGAGGATTCCGTCCAACTCCTCCAGGGAGGTGTACTTGAGTACCAGGCGGCCACTGCCTTTGTCATTGTGATCGATCGACACAGGCACCCCGACTTTCTCCGCAAGGCGCTCGCTCAGACGGCGAATATTGGGGTCCGGCTTGGGCTTCTCCGGCGCAGGTGCCGCCGGCTGCTGCAAGCGACGCACCAGCGCCTCAGTCTGGCGCACAGTGAGACTGCGCTCGACAACCTGGCGCGCGGCCGAGCGCTGGGTGGCTCCGGATAAGCCGAGCAGAGCCTTGGCGTGCCCCAGCTCCAGATCACCGCGCTCGAGAAAGGTGCGCACCTCCTCACTGAGTCCCAGTAGGCGCAGCAAATTGGTCACCGCGGTGCGCGACTTACCCACCGCATCGGCAACCTCCTGCTGGGTCAGTTTGAATTCATCCTGCAGGCGCTTCAGTGCCACGGCCTCTTCGATCGGATTCAGGTCCTCGCGCTGAATATTTTCAATGAGCGCCATGGCGATAGCGGCTTCGTCGGTCACATCGCGCAGCAGGGTGGGCACTTTGTCCAGCCCGGCGATCTGAGCAGCGCGCCAGCGGCGCTCACCGGCGATAATCTCGTAGCTCTGTTCACCAATTTCACGCACCACAAGAGGCTGCATAATGCCTTGGGCACAAATGGAATCGGCCAACTCCTGAAGAGATTCCTGCGGAAAATCGCGGCGCGGCTGGTAGCGCCCACGCTGCAAAAATTCGATCGGAAGCTCTTTCAACTCACCGTCGACAACGGCTTCGCTGACTGTGTCACCACTGGCTGAGGCGACAGCGGAACCGGCGCTCTTACTGATCAGGTGGGACAAACCCCGACCCAGTCCTTTGCGTTTGGCGGCCATAAAAATTCCCCTTATACCGCTTCCGCCACAGGGCGGTTTTTCTTATTGGAAGATTGGCTGGCGGGATGGCGGCGATTGATTTCGCAGGCCAGGGCCAGGTAGGCGATGGCACCTTTGGAGTGGCGGTCGTACTCCAGCGCCGGCTTGCCAAAGCTGGGGGCTTCCGCCAGGCGCACATTGCGAGGGATACAGGTGCGGTAGAGGCGCTCGCCAAAATACTCCTGCAGCTGAGCGGACACTTCACTGGTGAGGCTGTTGCGCGGGTCGTACATGGTGCGCAGTATGCCCTCGATCTTGAGATCCGGGTTGGCCGCTTGCTGAATCTGAGTGATGGTATCCACCAGCGCCGATAGGCCCTCCAGTGCGTAGTACTCGCACTGCATAGGAATCAACACACCGTGGGCCGCGCAGAGGGCATTCACCGTGAGCATATTCAACGATGGCGGACAGTCGATAATTACGTAGTCGTAGCGACTGGATACTGCCGCGAGCGCATTGCGCAATCGGGATTCACGCCCCTCCAGGCTGAGAAGCTCCACTTCGGCGGCGGACAGGTCGCCATTGCCCGGGACCAGGTCGAAACCACTTTCCGTGGGTACAATTGCCTGATCAAGCGGCAGCTCGGCGGCGAGCACATCGTAACCGGACGCCTGCAGGTCGCTTTTATCCACACCACTGCCCATGGTGGCATTGCCCTGGGGATCCAGGTCGATCAGCAATACGCGCCGCTTGTTGGCCACCAGGGATGCGGCCAGGTTGACGCAGGTGGTGGTCTTGCCCACACCACCTTTCTGGTTGGCCACAGCAAATATCTTGCTCAAGATTCTGGTCCTTTGTAGTTTTCGGGAAGGTCTATCCCGATGCCTGTACCCATTGGTACCAGTGGCTTTTAGGTTTCCCATGGGAAAGTGCTTTGGGTCGGTGCGAGCTTAATCGGATACGCGTTTATTGCGCACGGCAAAGCTGTATCAGGTGGCGTTCCGCATCGCAGCCAGGCACCGTCAGTCGGTGCACCTGTTCGACCTTAATGCCTTTTGGCAGAGCGCTCAACTCATCCTCCGGCAGCTTGCCCTTCATGGCGTAAAAGCGGCCACCGGGTGCCAACATGTGTTCACTGCCGGCGACCATATCGTCGATAGAGGCAAAGGCCCTGGATACAACACCGGCGAAGGGCTGCTCCGGAACAAAGGATTCAACGCGCTCATTCACAACCGTCACATTGGGTAGGGGCAGGGTACTGGCCACCTGGAACAGGAAGCGGGTTTTCTTTCCGTTGCTGTCAAGCAGGGTGATTGGGCGCTGTGGGTGCATGATAGCCAGTGGAATTCCCGGCAATCCGCCACCGCTACCGACATCGATCAGCGGTCCCTCACCACAGAAATTGACCACACTGAGACTGTCGATAATGTGGCGCTCCAACATCTGCTCTGGATCGCGGATCGCCGAGAGGTTGTAAGCGCTATTCCAGCGATCAAACAGGGCCAAATACTCCAGCAGTTGGCTCTGCTGTTGCTCACTGAGCACCACCGACATCTGTGCCGCCGCCTCCGACAGGCGCGGACGAAACTGTTCCATTGAGTGCGAAATGGGTCTATCCCCCGGTAATCCCGCGAAGTTCAAATCCCCCCGCAGGGTCTCGCGGGCCACCCTGTGGAAAACTAATTTATACGGCTTTTTTGCGCTTGAGCAGGCCGCGCTTTTTTAGCTGGATCAACAGCAGTGAAATCGAGGCGGGCGTGACCCCAGGTATTCTGGAGGCCCGCGCCAGTGTGTCCGGACGCGTCTCGCCGAGTTTCTGTTTCACCTCATTGGAGAGACCGGAAATATCGCTGTAATCGAAATCCGCCGGAATCGGGGTGTCCTCGTAGGCCTGCAGGCGCTCGATTTCCTCGCGCTGGCGATCGATATAACCGGCGTATTTTGCCGATATTTCTACCTGTTCTGCGACCTGCACATCGGTTACTGGCTCGCCTTTCAGACCCGCCACATCACCGTAGCCGAGCTCCGGGCGGCGCAGCAGGTCCATCAGGCTGTACTCCCGCGCTAATGGCTGTGGAAGCTTTTCTTCCACCGCTGCGGCCTGCGGTGTTTTCGGGTGAACCCAAGTGTCCTGCAGACGCTGGGTCTCCAGGGCTATGGCTTCGCGTTTTTCACTGAATACGGCCCAGCGCACATCGCCCACCAAACCCAATTCGCGCCCCTTCTCGGTGAGACGCAGGTCGGCGTTGTCTTCCCGCAGCAGCAAGCGGTACTCGGCGCGGCTGGTAAACATGCGATAGGGCTCTTTGGTGCCACTGGTGATCAAGTCATCCACCAGAACGCCCAGATAGGCTTCATCGCGGCGCGGTGACCAGGCCTCGCGCTCCTGCGCCTGCAGGGCTGCATTGGCCCCAGCTAGAAGCCCCTGCGCGGCGGCCTCTTCGTAGCCGGTGGTTCCGTTGATCTGACCGGCAAAATAGAGCCCCTGAATAAACTTGGTTTGCAGAGAAGGCAACAGGTCGCGGGGATCAAAGAAATCATACTCGATGGCGTAGCCGGGCCGAGTGATATGGGCGTTTTCAAACCCTTTGATCGAGTGCACCAACTCCACCTGCACATCGAAGGGCAGACTGGTAGAAATGCCGTTGGGATAGAGCTCGTTGGTGGTCAGCCCCTCGGGCTCGATAAACACCTGGTGGCTGTCTTTATCGGCAAAGCGGTGCACCTTGTCTTCGATCGAAGGGCAGTAACGCGGACCTATGCCTTCGATGACCCCGGAGTACATAGGGGAGCGATCGAGCCCCCCCTGGATAATTTCATGAGTGCGGGTATTGGTGTGGGTAATCCAACAGCAAACCTGGCGCGGGTGCTGGGCCGGGCTGCCGAGGTAGGACATAAGCGGCGTCGGGCTATCCCCCCACTGCTCCTCCAGCTCCCGGAAATCTACTGAGCGGGCATCGATACGTGGCGGTGTACCGGTCTTCAGCCGATCGACACGGAATGGTAATTCACGCAGGCGATCTGCCAACGCGATGGAGGGTGGGTCACCTGCACGCCCTCCGGCGTGATTATCCAGGCCGATATGAATTCGCCCACCGAGAAAGGTACCAGCGGTCAACACTACGGTTTTTGCGCGAAAGCGGACCCCCGCATTGGTGACGACGCCGACCACTCGCTCACCTTCGACAATCAGGTCGTCGGCGGCCTGTTGAAAAATTTCCAGGTTTTCCTGGCGCTCAAGTATCGATCGGATTGCCGCTCGGTACAGCGCTCGGTCTGCCTGAGCGCGGGTGGCCCGCACGGCGGGGCCTTTGCGGGCGTTGAGTATCCGAAATTGTATTCCGCCGAGGTCCGTCGCTTGAGCCATAGCTCCGCCCAGCGCATCGACCTCTTTGACCAGATGGCTTTTGCCGATACCCCCTATGGCCGGGTTGCAGGACATCTGCCCGAGCGTCTCGATATTGTGCGTCAGCAGCAGGGTGGAGGCGCCTATTCGTGCGGCTGCCAGAGCGGCTTCAGTGCCTGCGTGGCCTCCGCCGATCACGATCACATCATAGGTCTTAGGGAAATCCATAGTGGCTGATACTGGTTACAACTGGGGCGCACATTTTATAGACAGTAGGCCACCTCAGCAATTGACTTTGATGGGACCGTTCAGGGCATTCAGCAAACCTTACTCTCAATCGCCACCGATGTCTTTGTCGCTCTGTGCTTTTGTATCACTCAGGATTTCAGTTTTTATTTCTCGCTCTTAAATAACTTTATTAATGAATAAATATGTTTCTTATAAAGAGTTATTTGTATTTATTGTTTTTATTAGGCGCGGCGATAAACGGTATAAAACAAAAAAAACTATATAAATCATAGGGTTACAACAGGTAAAACCCTGCCTATAAACCCTTGGCGACAGGGGGAGCAACCGGGGTACTAGGCGGTAACAACTTGGGACAACTTTGCATACTTAGAGAGTAAGGCAAAGTTATCATCATACGATTGATCTACTTTGCGGGTGCTTATCCCCTCTTTTGCCCACAGTCGGATTTTATCGACTACTACATGTGGGTCCTTTGACTGGTTAGATGGGGGATACCTGTGGGTAATCAAATTTTTTGTATAAACCTGTGCATATACCCGCCTAATCTGTGTGGGTTAATAGTGGGATACATGCTAATAGCGTTATCCACGGGAAATCCCCGTGGAAATGTATAACTTTATTCATTGAAGGAGTGGCATAAATTGACTGAAGCACTACGAGACGTCGAATGTGCGTGGAGAACTCAATGTGAAAGCTGGGGATGAAAGTGGCGTGTATTGTGAGTGGGGAATAGATTTGGGCCTTTCCTGTGAACAAGGCGTGTGGAAGTTGTGCTTTGAGGGCGAGGAAGTGAGAAGGGGGTAGCAGAGGCCCTGATGGGCAGGCCCCCACAGTGTATAACGTTCAGTTCTGTGAGCGCTGGCAGTGCCCCGGTTCTTACTTACCGATACAGAAGCTGCCAAAAATTTTACCCAGTAGATCATCGGCGCTTACGGACCCTGTGATCTCCCCTAGGGCTTGCTGGGCCTGGCGCAGATCTTCGGCTAGTAGCTCACCCGCACCATGACCGTGCAGTTGTTGGGCTCCTTGTTCTATAAAGGCGCGAGCGCGCTCGAGTGCCTCCAGATGACGCCTGCGGGCGCTGAAATTGCCCTCAGCGGCAGCACTAAATCCGATGCTTTGCTTCAGGTGTTCTTTCAGTGCCTCCAGCCCAGCTCCGGTCTTGGCACTGATCGCGATTACCGGAACGCCCTCGGTGTGCGCCTGCAAGCCGGCGCCATAATCGCTCAGATCAATTTTATTGAGCACCAGGGTGAGCTTGCTGAGGTTTACCAGCTGGTCGGTAAACTCCGGCCAGACCTCGGCGGGGTTGAGAGAATGCAGTTGTTCCGCATCCATAACTAATAGGACACGATCGGCTTGGTGAATCTCTTCCCAGGCGCGCTCTATGCCGATCTGCTCAACTCTGTCCGGCGCATCGCGCAAACCGGCCGTATCGGCGAACTGCAGGGGCATTCCGTCGATATGAATATGTTCGCGCAGAATATCCCGGGTGGTACCTGCGATATCGGTGACAATAGCTGCATCATGGCCGGCGAGAGCATTGAGCAGGCTGGATTTTCCGGCGTTGGGGCGCCCGGCTATGGCTACGCGCATCCCCTCGCGCATAATGGCCCCTTGGCGGGCCTGGGCCTCCACTGCACTCATCTGCGTCAGTAGGGTTTGGATATCGGCGGCAACCTTTCCATCGGCGAGAAAGTCGATTTCCTCTTCGGGAAAATCGATGGCGGCCTCCACATAGATACGCAGGTGGATGAGGTTTTCCACAAGATCTTCGATCTTTTCCGAAAAAGCGCCTTGTAGTGAACGCATGGCATTGCGGGCCGCTTGCTCGCTACCGGCATCAATCAGGTCGGCGATGGCTTCGGCCTGGGTCAGGTCCAGTTTATCGTTGAGAAAGGCACGCTCGGAAAATTCCCCGGGACGCGCCTGGCGGGCCCCGAGTGCAATGGTTGCTTTTAAAAGCTGGTCCAGAATCACCGGGCCGCCGTGCCCCTGGAGCTCGACAACATCCTCCCCGGTAAAGGAATTGGGGCCGGGGAAATACAACGCCAGGCCCTGGTCGATCAATAGGTCGGCATGGGTGAAGTCGCGATAATGCGCGCTGCGTGGTTTCAGAGGCTTTTCCCCGCAGATCTGCTGGGCTATAGCCAGGGCGTTGGTTCCAGATAGACGGATTACTCCGATACCACCACGCCCAGGTGCGGTGGCGACGGCGGCGATGGTGTCGCGGTTAAGGCTTTGCTGTGTCATCGGCTGAGTTTACTCGACGTAACGGAAAAGGGCCGCTGATGCGGCCCTTGTTTATTGCTGTGTGGGTTCTGCGGGTCAATACTTGCCGGCATCCACTTGCTTGTTGATATACCAGGTCTGCCCGATAGTGATCAAGTTATTGGCAATCCAGTAAAGTACCAGGCCGGCCGGGAACCACAGGAAGAATACCGTCATCATCACCGGCATCAGCTGCATGATCCGGGCCTGGGTCGGATCGGTGGGCGCCGGGTTCAGCTTTTGCATAAACCACATAGAGAGCCCCATAAACACCGGCAGAATAAAGTAGGGGTCTTTTGCCGAGAGGTCGTGAATCCAGAAGATCCAGGGCGCGTGGCGCAACTCAACGGTTTCCGTGAGCATCCAGTAGAGTGCGATAAAGACCGGCATCTGTAACAGGATCGGCAGACAGCCGCCCATCGGATTGATTTTCTCGCGGCGGTAGAGCTTCATCGTCTCTTCCGCCAGCTTCTGCCGGTTGTCCTTGTACTGCTCCTGCAACTTTTTCATTTGCGGGGCGAACTTGCGCATACGCGCCATGGACTTGGTTCCCGCGGCGGATAGCGGCAGCAGCAGTGTCTTAATAAAGACGGTGAGCAGGATAATCGCCCAACCCCAGTTGCTGACAATGTGCTCCTGGATAAAGTGCAGGACACGGAACAGTGGCTTGGCAATCCACCACAGCCAGCCGTAGTCCACAGTCAAATCCAGGTAGGGCGAAATCTCCTCCAGGCGGTAGACATCTTTGGGGCCGGCGTAGAAAGAGGCGCTGAGCTCACCTTGCGTGGCCGCGGCAATCTGCACGGGTTGGGCAGTAAAACCCATGCGGAAAAGACCGTTGGAGAGTTCTTTCAGTTCGAAGGTATTGCGCTCGTCCTGGGGGGGGATCCAGGCGCTGAGGAAGTAGTGCTGCACCATGGCCACCCAGCCGCCCTCAATGGTTTCGCGCGTGGGCTTTTCAGCGATTTCTTCAAAATCCTGTTTGAAGTAATTTTCCTCATTGGTGTGCAGGGCCGCACCGAGGAAGGGCGACATGCCGAAACCCGTATCGGTGACGGGTTCGCTGGTATCGCGCTTGATCTGGCCAAACATGGCTGCCGACCAGGGCTTGGCGCTAGTGTTATCTACCAGATAGGCTACCTGAACCAGGTAGTCGCCGCGCTTAAAGGTGTAGCGCTTGGTGATATTGGCACCTTGCTGTTGCAGAGTCAGGTCCACCACTAGTTGGTCCTGTCCCTCGACCAGGGCATATTCGGTCTTGGAAACGTTGAACAGGGGGCGACCGGCGGCGCTATCGGTGCCATTTTTACCAATCAGGCCACTCTGTGCGATATAGGTGTGGTAGCGCGTTTGGTTAAGCAGAATTAGAGGTTGGTCTGGGGTATCCAGTTTTTCCTCGAACTTGCGCAGGGCTACTTTAACAATATCTCCGCCGCGGGGATCGATCAGTAGATCGAACACATCGGTGGTGACATTGACCAGTTTGCGCTCGGTGCCATCGTTATCGGTCTCGGCCGGTGCCTGCGATTCAAGCTGGGGCACGTCACCACCGCTATTATCATAGGTTTCCGCCGGGATTAGGCCGCCGCTCTGTACATCGCTATGCACGATGGTTTCGCGGTCTAGTTCAGGAGTGTGCAGCTCTTGAAATGCATTCCACTGGAAAATGAGTGCAAGGAGAACTGCGAGAATTCCACCGAGCAGCGTGTAGCGTTGCCAATCCATTTTAATACCTAGAGCGTGTTCTTGTGTCTGGAGGGGGGAATCGGGTCCATTCCTCCAGGGTGCCAGGGGTGGCATTTTATAAGGCGGCGCGCGGTTAAATAAGCCCCTTTTATCGCTCCGTGAGTTTCAATGGCCTCTTCGGAGTAACGTGAGCAGGTGGGGTAGAAGCGACATTGGTTGCCTACCCAGGGGCTGGCCAGGAAGCGGTATACGTGTATCAGCTTGATCAGTAACCACTTCATGGCTTGGATTGCGGCTGCTGCGCACGCTTGGCCAGTTTGCGCCAGAGTTTGTTCAGTGTCTTGGCCAGAGCGGCCTTATCCAGATCGCCAAGCCCGGGCCGCGCTAATACCACAACGTCTAATGGCGGCAGTTGGTGTTGCTGCAGACGGAACGTTTCGCGGGTAATACGCTTGATTTGATTGCGGTCGGAGGCATTGCGCACATGTTTCTTGGCGATTACCAAGCCGAGGCGCGGGTGCTCCAATTCACTGGGGCGGGCGAGGATGAGCAGATTGGGGTGCGCGGCGCGCACAAGGTTTTCATTGAAAACCTTGCGGTACTGCGCTGCATTGAGCAGGCGCAGCGTCTTGGCAAATCCGAAACTGCTGCGCGCCTGCTGCATAAGAGATATCTCTAAAAAAAGAGATATTATGCAGACAGTACTTTGCGGCCTTTAGCGCGGCGGCGGGCCAAGATCTTACGGCCGTTTTTGGTTGCCATGCGAGCGCGGAAACCGTGAGTGCGTTTGCGCTTCAAGTTGCTGGGTTGAAATGTGCGTTTCATTGTCTTGCTACCTGAGACTTTGTGTTCAAGATTTCACGGGACCTTCCCCGGCCGCGGCCTGGGCTCCGGTCCGGCAACTAGCCGGGGCAGACGGAGCTATGCGCTGCGAAGGCCGCGGATTGTATAGAAACGCAGCAGCGAAAGCAACGCGCTGGCCGGGGAATTTCAATCTGTGTTCCGATGGGTGGCCTGTTCTATTTAGCGCCTCTCTGACAACCCCTTGAGGTGACGGGGATATCTCGCGATGCCCACCGATTGACCCCAAGATATACACAGGCTCCTGTGGATAAAATTGCCGCCTCTTCGTTTGCACCTGTCTAATTGTTGTGCAAATACCTGATTGCATGGACCTTTTTGCGCAATTTTCTCAACAGCACTCACCTTTCTTGTGGATAACCCGGCGATGGAAAGGTATACTGCGCCGATCTTATTTGACGGCCTGGGCGTTTCTGCCCCGTCATGCCGTTGTCTCCGTGGTCTTACCATTTTGGGGTTTTGGGGGGTTTCTTGACTGAATCCGTTTGGAAGCAGTGTGCAAGCTGTTTGCAGGACGAATTGCCATCTCAGCAGTTCAATACCTGGATCAGGCCGCTGCGTGTCAATCCCGTGTGTGCGGAGGGCGAGTTGCGCCTGGTTGCTCCGAATCGCTTCGTGCTGGACTGGGTTGGCAGTAAATTCCTTCATCGTATCCGTGAACTCGTGCATCAGTTTTCTCCTGGGCGGCCACTTCAGGTGGGCATGGAAATCACTGCGCGCCGCCCCGCGCGGTTTCAGCGCAGTCACACAGTGATGGATTCGGCGCCGGCGCCCGAATCCATACCTGCTGCTATGGCGCCTACGGCCTCTTCTCGGTCGTCAGAGATGCCCGCTACACCAGCGGGTGTGGTCTCTCCGGCTACCTCACAAAGCTTTATGGGGCAGGCGGAATCAACCCCTGTATCTTCAAGGCCCCTTAATGGCTGTAGTTACGGCGGGCGCCCAGTAAACAACCCGCATCCGGCGCTGGAAGAAGAAATCAACACCAGGCCGATGAGTCAGGGGGAGCAGGCGGTGTCGGATATCCGCCCTGCCGCCAGGAACGATATGGTGTGCTCTATCCCAGAGCAGCCCGCGCGCCAGGTTGAAGTCGAGGGTGCCATCAAACATGGCAGCTCCCTCAATCGAAATTTCACCTTTAAATCCTTTGTCGAAGGCAAGTCAAACCAGCTGGGTTTGGCTGCTGCGCAGCAGATCTCTGACAATCCCGGCGGGGCTTATAACCCCCTCTTTATCTACGGTGGGGTTGGCCTGGGTAAGACGCACCTTATGCACGCCGTGGGCAATGCACTGTTGGTGCGCAACCCCAATGCCAAGGTGGTCTACCTGCATTCGGAGCGATTTGTTGCCGATATGGTGAAGGCCTTGCAGCTCAATGCCATTAGTGACTTTAAGCGCTATTACCGCTCTGTGGATGCTTTGTTGATCGACGACATCCAGTTTTTCGCTGGTAAGGAGCGCTCCCAAGAAGAGTTTTTCCATACCTTTAACGCTCTGCTCGAAGGCGGTCAGCAGATTATTTTGACCTGCGATCGCTATCCCAAGGAGATCGATGGTCTTGAGGAGCGGTTAAAATCTCGCTTTGGCTGGGGGCTCACGGTGGCGGTGGAGCCACCAGAGCTGGAAACCCGTGTGGCCATATTAATGAAGAAGGCGGAACAGTTTGGTGTGGAGCTCCCACATGATTCGGCTTTCTTTATTGCCCAGCGCATTCGCTCCAATGTTCGCGAGCTGGAGGGGGCTCTGCGCCGGGTGATAGCCAATTCCCAGTTTACCGGGCGCGCTATCGACGATGTCCTGGTCCGCGAGGCTCTTAAGGATCTCCTCGCCTTACAAGATCGTTTGGTGAGTGTGGATAATATTCAGCGAGTGGTGGCGGAGTACTACAAGATCAAGGTGGCCGACCTACTGTCCAAGCGTCGCAGTCGCTCTGTGGCGCGTCCGCGCCAGGTGGCGATGTCATTGGCCAAGGAGTTGACCAATCACAGCCTGCCGGAAATTGGCGACGCTTTTGGCGGACGCGACCACACGACGGTTCTGCACGCCTGCCGCAAAATTCGCGAATTGCAGGAATCCGACGCGGATATCCGCGAGGACGTAAAGTTACTGACACGGTCGTTGACCACTTAATCGAATAATTGACAAACAAGGCGAAACTACCGATGAAATTCAATGTGAGCCGGGACGCCCTGCTGAAACCCCTGCAACTGGTAGCCGGTGTTGTTGAAAAGCGCCAGACCTTGCCGGTCCTGGCCAATGTATTGATGCAATTACAAGGTCAGGAGTTGTCCCTGACCGGTACGGATCTCGAGGTGGAAATTGTCGGCCGCCTGCCGGTGGACGGTGTAGAGATGGAAGGGGAGGTGACGGTCCCCGCGCGAAAATTGCTGGATATCTGCCGCTCTCTTCCCGATGGTGCCGAATTAAAGTTCGAGCGCGACGGCGAGCGCCTGATATTGCGCAGTGGTCGCAGCCGTTTTCAGTTATCGACATTGCCCGCGGCGGATTTCCCCAATCAGGAAGAGGCCACCGCACAGACCCGTTTCGATATCTCTCAGCGCGAGATTCGCCGCTTGATAGAGGCCACCAGCTTTGCGATGGCCCAGCAGGATGTGCGCTATTACCTGAATGGCTTGTTATTGGAATGCCGCCCGCAACAGCTGCGTGCGGTGGCTACTGATGGTCACCGCCTGGCACTGTGTGACCGCGATGCGCCGGGCCTGAATGTTTCCGCGCCGATCCAAGCGATTGTGCCGCGCAAAGGGGTACTGGAACTGGGTCGGCTGCTTGAGGATAGCGATGTGCAGGCTCAGGTGGTTCTGGGCAACAACCATATTCGTGTGATGAGCGGGCAGTTCACCTTCACCTCCAAACTGGTGGATGGCAAATTCCCGGACTACGACCGTGTATTGCCGCGCGGTGCTGGCAATGTGGTCTATGCCGATCGTCAGGGACTGCGTCAGGCTTTCTCTCGCGCCGCCATTCTCTCCAATGAAAAATACCGTGGAGTACGTTTGCAGGTCTCTGAGGGAATGTTGCAGATTGTGGCCAATAACCCGGAGCAGGAAGAGGCGGAAGAGCAGATGATGGTCGATTACGTGGGAGAACCTATGGAAATCGGCTTCAATGTCTCCTATCTGCTCGACGTTACCGGTGCTATTCACAGCGACCAAATTCGCATCAGCCTGGCGGACGCCAATAGCAGTGCCCTGTTGCAGCAACCTGAGGAGGGTGATGCCCTCTATGTAATTATGCCTATGCGTCTATAAGGATAAGGCATTTAAACTCTTGCTGCGTTATGGTGTGGGGATCGTGTTGAATTTTACCAATACGGTCCCTTATTTTTTTGAAAGTTTTTACTTTGTGGCTTCTGTGCTGATCAAGGGGAGGTGTCTGTGGCGCTGACCCGTCTTTTACTCTCCAATTTTCGCAATATCTCCCAGGCTGACCTGACCCTGGATGCCGGGGTCAATTTGTTTTGTGGGGACAATGGCAGCGGCAAGACTTCTCTTTTAGAGGCGGCCCATATGCTTGCCACTGGACGCTCTTTTCGCTCTCGCCAACATAAGTCGGTCATTCGCCACGATAGTCACGGGCTCACGGTTTTTGCTCAGTTGGATACAGGCTATAGCCTGGGGGTAGAACGCTTGGCCGACGGCGGTGGTCGGGTGCGTATCAATCAGGCTGCGGCGGAGTCCAGTTCTCAGCTCGCCAACTGCCTACCTCTACAACTGATTAACAGTGACAGCTTTGCCGCTTTGGATGGTGGTCCCGGCGTGCGCAGGCGTTTGTTGGATTGGACGGTGTTCCACGTGGAACATCTTTTCGCGCAGGAGTGGAAAAACTATCAAATCGCTCTGAAGCAGCGAAATGCCTTGTTGCGTCGTGGTAAAATCGATACGCAGGTGATCGGCGTCTGGGAGGAGCAGCTGGCGCAAAGTGGTGAGCGTGTAGATGCTCAACGGCGGGTTCAGTTCCTGGCGCTACGCGCGGCTGTTTCCGGGCTCCTGGAGGAGTTACCCCGGAGTCTGCTGCATCATGTAGATATGGGCTATCGGCGGGGGTGGCGCAAGGAAAGTACCCTGAGCGAAGCGCTGCGCGAATCCCGAGATGGAGATCTTGGCCAGGGCCATACCCGCACAGGCCCGCATAGGGCCGATGTCCGATTTACCGTTGCGGGAGAGCCTGCACATAATGTTTTGTCGCGCGGCCAGCAGAAGATGTTGGTCTGTGCCGTGCGCACCGCTATGGCGCAATTGGTTTGTCGCCACAGGGAGAAACCGGTATTTCTGGTAGATGACCTGCCGGCGGAGCTGGATGAACACAACCAGCAAGTATTTGCCCACTGGGTTGGCCGTTGCGCCAGCCAAGTGCTTGTCACCGGAATTGAGGAGGGTGCCACGAGCCGCCCCTGGCGGCAGCTCGAGGCCCCTTGGAATTGCCCGAAAGTGTTCCACGTGGAACATGGGAATATCAGCGCCGAAGCATCGGCCGCACAATAAGTTGAATGGAGCGAATAAATGTCAGAGCAGCAAAGCTATGACTCGAGCAGTATCAAGGTACTCAAAGGCCTGGATGCGGTGCGCAAGCGCCCCGGAATGTATATCGGCGATACCGACGATGGCACAGGCCTGCACCACATGGTATTCGAGGTGGTCGATAACTCCATCGACGAAGCGTTGGCGGGGCATTGCGATGAGATCCGTGTGATTATCCATCCGGATGAGTCGATATCTGTCTCTGATAATGGCCGCGGTATTCCCACGGAAATCCACTCAGAGGAGGGGGTATCCGCCGCAGAAGTGATTATGACTGTGCTGCACGCCGGCGGTAAGTTTGATGACAATACCTACAAGGTATCCGGCGGTCTGCACGGCGTGGGCGTCTCGGTGGTGAATGCCCTGTCCAGAGAGCTGAAGCTTACTATCCGCCGTGCCGGCAAGATTCACGAGCAGACCTATCATCACGGTGTGCCTCAGGCCCCCCTGGAGATTGTGGGCGAAAGCGATACCACCGGCACTACGGTACATTTCAAGCCCTCTGCAGAAACCTTCAACAATATCGAGTTCCACTTCGATATATTGGCCAAGCGCCTGCGCGAGTTGTCCTTTTTGAATTCCGGCGTGCGTATCGTGTTGAAAGATGAGCGCAGCGGAAAAGAGGAAGTTTACGAATACGAGGGCGGTCTCAGTGCCTTCGTTGCATTCCTTAACCAGAACAAGACAGCGATCAATAAGGTACTCCACTTCCAGAGTCAGCGCGAAGATGGCACTGCGGTGGAAGTAGCTCTGCAATGGAATGACAGTTTTCAGGAAAGCATTTTTTGCTACACCAACAATATTCCCCAGCGCGATGGCGGCACTCACTTGGCCGGCTTCCGCGCCGCTCTGACCCGCGGCCTGAACAGCTATATCGAGCGCGAAGGGCTAGGTAAGAAGGACAAGGTCAACACTACTGGCGACGATGCCCGTGAAGGCCTCACCGCGATTATTTCTGTGAAGGTGCCAGACCCCAAGTTCTCCTCCCAGACCAAGGACAAGCTGGTTTCTTCCGAGGTGAAAACCGCTGTTGAGCAGGAGATGGGCCAACACTTCGCCGACTACCTGTTGGAAAATCCCCAGGAGGCCAAGTCTGTCGTTATCAAGATGATCGATGCCGCCAAGGCGCGCGAGGCGGCGCGCAAGGCGCGTGAGATGACCCGTCGTAAAGGGGCTCTGGACATCGCTGGTCTGCCGGGCAAGCTGGCAGACTGCCAGCAAAAGGACCCCGCACTGTCAGAAATTTACCTGGTGGAGGGTGACTCGGCCGGTGGATCTGCCAAACAGGGGCGCGACCGACGCACCCAGGCAATCCTGCCTTTGAAGGGCAAGATTCTCAATGTGGAAAAAGCGCGTTTCGATAAGATGTTGTCCAGCGCCGAGGTTGGCACTCTGATCACCGCACTGGGTTGCGGTATCGGTAAAAGCGAGTTCAACCCGGATAAGCTGCGCTACCACAGCATTATTATCATGACCGATGCGGATGTGGACGGAGCCCATATTCGTACGCTGCTGCTCACCTTCTTCTTCCGCCAAATGCCGGAGCTGATTGAGCGGGGTCATATCTATATCGCCCAGCCGCCTCTGTACAAGATTTCCAAGGGCAAGCAGGAACAGTATTTGAAGGATGAGGCGGCTCTGACCCAGTTCCTCACTAATGCCGCTCTGGAAGGCGCCACACTGTTCGTGAACCCGGAGGCGCCGGGTTTGTCAGGGCAATCTCTGGAGAGCCTGGTGGGCGAGTACCGCAGTGTGCTGGCCACGATTGATCGCCTATCTCGTCTCTATCCGGAAGAAGTGCTGCGCAGCATGATTTATCTGCCCAGCCTCTCTCAGGAAGACCTGCAATCCCAGGAGAAAATCATCGCCTGGAGTAAGCAGCTACAGGAAAAATTGGCCGATGAGGAAAGCGGTGGAACCCGTCGCCACGAGGTCACCGTACAGGAGAATACCGAGCGCGGTCTCTTCCTGCCTCATATTCATATCGTCGCCCACGGTGTCGGCAGCGACTATTTGATCAACCACGAGTTTTTCAATTCTGCAGAGTACAATTCCATTTGCGCCTTAGGGGAGAAAATGGTGGATCTCTTGGAAGAGGGGGCCTTTATCCAGCGCGGTGAAAAGCAGCAGCCTGTGGGTAGTTTCCCGGAAGTACTGGACTGGTTGATGAGTGAGAGCCGCCGCGGTTACGGTGTACAGCGTTATAAGGGGCTGGGAGAGATGAACCCGGAACAGCTCTGGGATACCACGATGGACCCTGAGAGTCGCCGTATGCTGCAGGTAACCGTGGAGGATGCCATCGCTGCAGACCAGATCTTTACCACGTTGATGGGCGACAATGTAGAACCGCGTAGGGAATTCATCGAGACCAATGCCCTGGCGGTGGAAAACTTGGACGTTTAATCACCACAGTGAGTATTCGCTAGAAATGCAGCTTTCCCTGTGAGGGAGATCGAAATGGGAAAGCTGCACCGCTTAGCGGACCATAGAGCCGCATATCGTATTGAAGGGCGCAACCTTCCCATGAAGGATTCATTCGCATACTTTTCAACAGTCCTGGGATGAATTCATCCTTCTCGACACCCGCCTAAAGCCATAAATTTAATATTCAGAGGTTTCTGAATAATCGTTGTGTCAGAAAGGAAAATAAAAAACCAAGTAAAACCCGAATTAGGAAAATGGGGCATGATTGGTTAAAAATACGATAGATTTCACTTTCTAAACTCAAGACCACATAACAATCGGGATCTCCTGTGAGTGAAGAATACAAAAATCAGCGTGCAGTTGTATTTACACAGTATTCACACCTATTTTAATTCGGGAGCCATCGTTAAATCGCTCTAGGGAAACCTCATAATGCATCTAGTGGCTACACCCGCTTGCAAAATGATTACTTTCATACTGGTTTTTTTCGTTATCACCAGTTGTACCAGCTCTGAACAATTAATTAATTCCGATTGGTACGAAGTAGAAACCGAGCACTTTCGGATTGTCACGAATGACAATCCAAAGCGTATCCAAAAGTTAGCTGTGGACCTGGAAAAATTTCGCGTATTTGCGAGAAACTATATTCATTTTTCCCCAGACCAACAAAAACTCACTATTTATGCTCTATCCGATCGGATGAGTTTTGAGGGTATGAGTGGTGTCGAAAATGCAGGCAGAACCATAGGGCGCTTTCAAAATACTTCCCACGGGAGCTTTGCCCTATTAAACCTCAAGGGGAATAAATATTTACCGGATAATCCCGCTCGTCAGACACTATTTCATGAGTACACACATTTTTTGACTCATAGTCATAGCCAACAAAATTACCCCTATTGGTTTAGTGAGGGCGTTGCCGAAGTATTTTCCACCGTTGCCTTTGATAAAAATAATAATTTTAGAGTTGGTGATATACCAGTAGATAGGGCGATCAGTTTAAGCCGATCTAAGGTGCTGCCATTAGGGGCGCTATTAGAGGCCGTTCCCGGTGCAATAAACGCTCGCGATACCGAAGCTCTGTATGCCAGTGGTTGGATGCTTAGTCATTGGCTAATCTTTGATGCAGAACGTCTTGAGGGATTGAATAAATATCTGAGTGCATACAACAATGGAGCGGACCCAGTAGCAGCACTGCCAGCGGCATTGGGGATGACCTTTGAAGAGCTTGAAAGTCTCTATCAAAAACTGCGCAAAACCGACTTTCAATATTATAAAGGCCTCTTCAGCTCGAAAGAGGTCAGTGAATCTATCAATGTTCAAGCACTCGAAAATCATAAGGCTATAGCTGAAATTGCTCACTTTATGGCTATAACCGGACAGGAGGCAGAGACGCTTAAGGAGTTTATTGCCTATGCGGAACAGAAGGCGGTTTCAAGCTCCGCTCTTCTTTCGGCATTGGCAATTGCGGAAGCAAAGCAAGAAAATTATTCCTCTGCAAGAGAGATACTTGACGAAATAGCAGAAAAAAATCGCGATGAAACCAGCTATTTAGAGGCGGCTGCAATGGTTTTCCTCTATGAAGCACTCGCAGCTGGAAAAATGGATGACGTCCAGAAATTTAAAAAAATTCGGGATGCCTATGTGACTCTTGTCAATACCAAGGGTGATGTGCCCGCCTATTGGCACGAGCTGGCAATTACTATGCAAGTGTTGGGGTATCCGCGCTCTCAATACGTAAAGATACTTGAACAGGCCTATTTACGTGCGCCGAGGGATATCAATATTGCCTGGTGGTATGCCCATGAGCTGTATCTAAGCCGGGATACGGAAATGTTTATCCGGGTTACTCAGCCACTTTTGATGCAGATTACCAGCCTTGAATCGCGGGAACACCTCAGCTCTATGATGGTTGAACTCCAACCCGCAGGCCGGCCACAGGTGGAACAGGGCGCGGCAAAAAATGGACTGGGGCAACTGCTGTCAGAATATCGTTTCCTATCGGAGAATAAAGCACTGGCGATAGCGATGGATTATCGGGGGGCTTACGTTGTGGGTTATATAGAGAATAGTGCCAGCCAGTCCGAAGCGAACGAGGTTGCCCTGCAGGCATGTGAGGCACAAAGAGAGCAACACCAGGTGAAAGATCGGTGCGAACTCTATCTCGAGGAGGAAGTGATTGTCGGCGCCGCAGAGACGAGTCAGGTCCTTTAGCGCCTAGAGTCAATCAACTAACGGCTAGCCGTTAGTTGATTGCTATTTGTTACTGGAAAAATCGCCGGTATTATTTTTCCAGTAACAATCCACACTCACGATGCTCTTCACCCTTGGTCGGGTCAAAATACACATCGTTATCGGGCAAATCGTTTTCGTACACGTACTCCTCCACATCGATCTCTCGCAGGTGGAACATTGGTGCGACACGGATCGTGCCGTGGTTGCCCTGAGTAAAAATATCCAAATTCTTACGGTGCGCATTCTGGTCGTGGCGGATGCCGTTTAGCCAGACATCCGGCTGCAATTCCTGCATGGCGCGGTTGAAGGGCTCCAACTTTACCGTACGTGAGAAAAAATCGTGCTCGGGAGTATCCAGGGGGGGTATTCCGCCATGGACGGCATGGTAATGGGCCGCGGACATCTTGGGCGAGTAGGTACGCAGATTCAGCTCCAGCAGCTTCACCACATTCTCAATATGGCGGTAGGTTTCCGGGGTGTTGTAGCCATGATCCACCCAGATCACAGGAATATCTGGCTTAGCACGAGTGACCAGGTGCAGAAAGGCCACCGCGAGGGGGCGGAAGTTGGTGAAAACAACGGGATTTTGGGCGTTTTTCGTGGTGAATCGCATGATCTCACTGGGTTTGGCTCCAGCGAAATCCTGATTCAGGGTTGCCAAGTCGGCACCGTGATGAAATACGCGGTCGGATAGAGACTGCAGGGTGTTGCTGGAGGCGTTGTGTCCCATAAAAATCTGCACATACGAAAACTAGGATGGAAGGCATGCTACCCGGTTAGTTTGTCACGTAGAAACAATAAAAAGGAGTGAATCAATAAGCTTAAGTTATAAGTAGAGCCGTGGACCTCTTAGAAAGGGAAATTTGCCTAGGGTGTAACACGGTCGCAGGACATCTGAATTTGGTGTTGCCCATATTCGGCATTGTAAATGCGCCGGGTTTCGATAAAACCGTGCCTCTGTAAGAAATAGCGGGTGCGCAGATTCTCACGGAATACCTGGGCCTGCAGTTGGGGTTTGCCCCTGGAGACGCCGGCGATTAGCCGTGTTCCGATCCCACGGCCAGTAAACAGGGGACTGACACACAGATGGGCGATCTTTCTCCTATCCAGTAGCGTGATAAAAGCCTCTGCAACGGCACTGTGCCGGCTGGTGAACACCAAACACTGACTGGAGCGACGACAATCATTGCGGAACTCATCGAGGTGATTCAGCCAGAACTGACGGGGCAGTGAGGGGTGGGAGTTGGCTACAGCGTGCAACCAGAGCTGTTCCATCCTGATCAGGTCTGAGCATTTTGCGACTCTGAACATAGGTGCCCCTGGCTCGAACAGATGGGCGAATCCTAGTCAAACTGAAAGCTATCTCCTAGAAGTCGCAGCATAGAAAGTAAGTGAATACTTGCTAATTTGAACAGAGAAGAATCCCCATTGTTTAATGGTCCCTTGAGTCAAGCACCGGTTGAGACAGGTAAATCCGGGACAAAGGCCCCGGATTTACCAATAACCCACCCATAGGTGGCTATCGATTAGCCCAGGTGCACAAAGTGCGCCTTAAGATAATTGGTTTCCGGTATCGCTGGATGCACTGGGTGGTCTGCTCCCTGGCCACCGCTGGCGAGGATTGAGGCGCGGCGCCCCAATCGATGGGCCGCACCGCGCACACAGTCGACCAACTCATCAGATTGAAGGTGCATGGAGCAGGAAGCACTCACTAACAGGCCATCCCTCGACAGTAAGCGCATAGCCAATTCGTTGATATGGTGGTAGGCGGCGAGACCGGCTTTATGATCTTTGCGTCTTTTGATAAAAGCGGGGGGATCCAGCACGATGACATCGAATCTCTCCTTCTCAGATACCATGGCTTTAAGGACATCCAGTGCTTTGCCTTGAACGCTGGTCAGCCTGTCAGAAAAGTTATTGTGCTCCGCATTGACTTTGCACCAGTCCAGAGCCTGTTGAGAAGCATCCACACAGACTGCAGACGAGGCGCCGTTGGCCAAAGCCTGAATCCCCCAGCCACCGGCATAGGAGAAAAGATCCAGCACCCGCTTTTCCTGAACCCAGCGGTTAAGCTGGCGGCGGTTCTCGCGATGGTCGTAGAACCAGCCGGTTTTCTGTCCCTGGTGGACTGGGGCCAGTAGGGGCACTCCGTTTTCTTCAAAGGGCACCAGTTCAGGCACCTCTCCGTACACAACCTCATTGACGAGTGGCATGCCCTCAATGGCCCGGCCCTGATGGTCATTGCGTAGAAGAATCCCTTTGGGCTGAACCAGCTCAATCAACTTATCCACAACCACCTGTTGATACTGATCCATGCCCCAGTTGCTCACCTGAACAACCAGGTGATCCCCGAAGCGGTCGACCACCAGACCCGGTAGGGCATCCGAATCACCGTAAACCAGACGGTAGCTAGGGTGATCAAAATAGCGCTGCCGCTGCTTTAAGGCGGATAGCAAACGTTCACTAACGTCTACTTCTGTGAAGCTATCTTTGCGGCTTAGCAGGCGTGCGCAGATCAGTTGACTGGGGTTGACGAAAGCGGTACCCAGAAGCTTGCCCTGACTGTCGCGTATCTGGCATTGGCTGCCTGGAGCCATTCCCTTTAGCGGGGAGCGCTTGGTGTCCACCTCATTACTGTAAATCCACAGGTGGCCGCGCTTTAGACGGCGCTCAGCGCCGCGGTTCAGTATTAATTCCGCCAATTGGGAGTCTCCGTAAGCAGGGATTGTTCGGTGGGCAATTGTGCTCGGCTCGATAAGTAGGTCAAGGGCTTAAATCGTCTGTGGACAAAAAATCACTGGGTGTACTTAGTACGATTTTCCCAGAGTAAAGGAGCCGGTGTGGATAAGATGGTAATACCAGATCATATTGTGGATAACTTTAATGAATTATGAGCTCGCGCTGAGAGCCTGCTATCTGGGTTGTTTGGGGTTTGTGGGCAGTCACTAGCAAAGATATAAGGACCTTGCGGTTAGAAGAGAAATCACGACAGTTAAGAAAAAGAGAGACAATTCGTGCACATGCTTGGTAAAGCGCTCATTAAACGGCAGAATTCCCAATCAATATGTTATTTCTGCCAAATTGGCATTGTGGAACTCTCCCTAAATGAATCACCCACAGGATCAGTCTTTGCAAATCGCTATGTTCATCTATCCCGGTGCCTCCAGCCTGGATGTGACTGGTCCACTCGAGGTTTTCGCGATAGCAAACCATTTACTCCGTGAGGAGGGGCGCTGTATTGCGGACGCTTACACCATTCGGCTATTGGCAGAAAAGCCGGGGCCAGTGCAAATGGGGTCGGGGATTAAATTGTACGCTGATACCGGTTATCGGGAGGCCAGCGCCATTCACACGCTGTTGATCAGTGGAGGAACTCCGGGAACCTATGAGGCACTTTACGCCAAACCGGACCTCAATGACTGGTTGCACAAACAAAAACAGATGGCTGAGAGGATGGGTTCCATTTGCAATGGAGCCTTAATCCTGGCCAATGCCGGGATATTGGATGGCCACAGAGCGACCACACACTGGGCAAATGTGGATGAGCTGCGCCAGTTTACCAATATTGAGATAGACCCAGATGCGATTTATGTGCGCGATGGGCATATGTACACCTCCGCTGGTATAACCGCGGGGATTGATCTTGCCCTGGCTTTGGTCGAAGAGGATCACGGCCGCAGTTTGGCGTTGGCCATCGCCAGAATTATGGTGCTTTATCTGAAGCGCGATGGTGGGCAGCAGCAATACAGCCGCCACTTGAAGGATCAGCTGCAAAGTGACCGCTTTGCTGGGTTGGTGGAGTGGATGTATCAAAATCTGGATCAGTCGCTGACGGTGGAAAAATTGGCACAGGAGTCTGCTATGAGTCCGCGTAACTTTGCCCGTTGCTTTTTAAAGGAGTTGGGAGTAACTCCGGCGCGTTTTGTCGAGAGTATTCGTGTGGAGAGGGCCTGCCAATTACTGTCCGAACAAAATATTTCTCAGGAAAAAGTGGCCTGTCTATGTGGCTTTCAATCCCAAGAGCAGTTGCGACGTACGTTTCGCAGGCATAAAGGCATACTGCCGAGTGAGTTCCGTCGACGATTTCATTAATGTCGATGTAAAAATTAAAAATTGCCAACATAAAAGACGCCTGAAAAAATTCACTTTAAATTAACTGTATCCTATTTTCCGCAGATCCAATTTTCTCAAGAAAAGATAATCATTTTCCCAACCACTCTAAAAGTACCAAATTTGAAGTGATGAAATGCGTATCTTTTTTGGCAATAAAAAATATTGATCTGGCAGTCATTATTTATTTTGGCCTTTTCCTGTATGTTATGGGCTCTGTCTTGTCAGTATTCGTCGGAGCTGTGTTATGAGTGACAGTATCCTCCATGGGGTACTTAAATTCTGTGCCTTTCCAAAGCACCTACTTTCAGTAGCTTCTATAGAGAAACCATGATTCGAAAAAAAATTTTATTCGGTGGCATTACCCTTTTGGCTGGTGTTGGTTATTTGCTATGGCCTGTTTATCAGTTTTATGCCTGGTCACTAGACGCCTTGCCGCTCAGTCCCTTTGGTTGGCAGGTCCTATCGACTAAAGCACCGTCGACACAGGTGCTTTACGATAGAGAACGGCAGGCTGCGGCAGAGCAGTCGCTGATTGCAATTGAAAACCATCGCAAGGAGATCGGCGCTCCGGCAATTTCTGCGGCTGTTTCGGCTTGTGGCAAGCTTGTCTGGGCTGGGGCATCCGGTTGGGCGGATTTAGAGGAGAAAATCCCTGTTTCCACCGAGACGCGCTTTCGTATTGGCAGTACTTCCAAGGCATTGACCGGAACAGCCCTGGCGCGACTGGTACAAAAAGGGAGTATTGAGCTTGATAAGTCGATAGCAAATTATCTGGATCCATTGCCCAATCCGGAATGGGCGGCGATAACTCCGCGCCAGTTAGCCTCTCATACGTCGGGTTTACCGCACTACAAAAAAAACTCGGATTGGCTCGGGTTATACGAGACCCTGGCATTAAAAAATCATTACGAGAGTATGTATCAGGCCTTGGGGATTTTTGATGGTAGTGAATTGCTTTTTAAACCGGGTACTGAGTTTTACTACAGCACCCTGGGTACAGTTCTTCTTGGCGCGGTTTTGGCTGGGGCCGAGCAGAAAAGTTATTTGCAGTTGATGAAGGAAGAGGTTTTTTCTCCCGCTTCTATGACAAGTACTGATATCTCGCCGATAAATGGAGATATGCAGCGCAATATTGCTAAATTCTACAAGAGCAATCATTTATCTGGGGATGAACTTCGTCTACGCGAATGGCGACCGGTGGATTTAAGTCATCGCCTGCCAGGGGGTGGTTTTATCTCTACGCCCAGCGACCTGGCAAAGTTCGGTGCCCGTTATCTCGACGATAATTACCTCACTCCTGAGATTCGGGAAATTTTTTGGACTCCACAAAAACTCGCTAATGGTGAGGTGAATATGCAGGGCTATGCATTGGGCTGGCGCTACCGTAATCAAGATATTCCAGGTGTAGGGCTATTGCAATATGCCAATCATGGCGGAGTCAGCCGCGGCAGTCAGAGTTGGCTGATGGTTATGCCGGATCATGGCCTGTCAGTGGCCGTAAATATCAATCGTAAAACGAAAGTTTTTTGGGATTTTGGCCGTGTCTCTATGGACATTGCCGCTGCCTTCATCAAGGAGCAAAACGCGTTGGGTTGTGAATAAAAAAACCGGCCAAACTTTACGTCTTGGCCGGCTTATAAAAGCAGGATTCTCCCCACCAACTGGTAGAGAATGAATTTCTACTGGGTGTTTATCATAATCTCGGTTTCGGCAAATACCCGTTCACCGTTACCATGGCTAAGGATTCCCAGGGCGCGGCTACTGGGTGCGAGCCCCATCCATTCCAGGTTGATATTGCCGGTACTGTTCATCTGCGCCTGAGCAGGGGCGGTCAACAGGGCATTGCCGTTGTCGCCGCTCAGGTTGAAGTTAAACAGGGTAAATGGCGTGGGACCTTCCGCGGAGGCGTAGTCCACCACAAATACCGCGTACTGGCCGGCAGCGGGGTTGACCAGATCGACCGACTCGGCGGAGGTCGGGGAACCACTGGTACCCACCTGTGGGAAGTCTGGGCCCGGTCCGTAGACTTGCAGGTCCAGATCATCGCCGCCGTTGCCATCGCCCACATCGGCATCAAACAGGGCTACACGGGCGAGCTCTGTGCCCTCTGGAATGTCGAAGTAAATCAATTGGTTTTCACCGTCTTCCACACTGCCTGCGGACGCTGTGCCTTCAGCCAGGCCCTGGATTCCCACTTGATAATCGCCGCTGTAGCCAAACTGCACCGCGAGATCGAGAGCGCCATCGGAGCCACTGCTATTTATTAGCTTGGATGTGGATAGCGGTACCGGGCGCAGAGCGATGGGGCTCCGTACCCCCTGGCGCATACCGACCGTTTTCCAGGTTAAATCCCCGAATACCCACTCATTCATGGCGGCCTCGTCGGTAACCGTGAAGGTGACCTCGAATTCGGCACTATCGCCCTCTCTCAGGCGCAGGGTCTTGGGATTTACACTGACCTCAACACCCGCCGGCGCATTGACGGAGGCCCAGTACCATCTCTGACCGCGGCCCACACTGGTGACGCGCCGCTTGATGGTCTGCGTGCCGACCAGTTCGCCGATGCCTATGGAAGGCAGGTTGAGGTCGCTGGAATCGAGGGAGTAACCTGCGGAAGCCAGTCCCTGGCAAGTGGTGGCCTCGAGAATTTGCGGCTGATTTTCAGCACCGCAGAGGAATGCCAGGTAATCGTTGAATTCGGCATCGTAGACCAGGCCCGGATTGAAGGCGGCGGAGGGCACAATCGCGCCGGCGCCGATATCAAACGGATCTGCACTGAGCGGACCGAATGTTTTTTGCAGGTCGGTGCGCGCCGTGCTCATCAGCGCAGATTTTGCCATTGCTGGGCTCCAGTCCGGATGCGCTTGTTTTAACAGGGCCATAATGCCGGCCACGTGGGGACTGGCCATGGAGGTGCCACTCTTGGCGCCGAACAGGCTGCCGCCACTGAGTACTGGGGAGGTACCCGCGAGGATTCCCACACCGGGCGCCGCCACATCCGGTTTGATGATATCCGGTGCGCCGACGTTGTGACCGCGGGAGGAGAAGCTGGCGATGCGGTCCTCGCGAGAGATTTTCAACTCAGGATCGAGGATACCGCTAACACCGTTACTCTCGGCAAGCAGTGCGCCATCGAGATAGCGGATCATGATCCCTGGGATTGAGGTGTCTGGTGCCGACATCGCTATGGGGTCCATGCGGTCCACGGCGGTACCGTCGTTGTACACCACAATAGCCACGGCGCCGGCAGCGGCCGCGTTGTTGTATTTTTCGCTAAAGGAACAGCCACCGCGCTTCACCAGGGCGATCTTGCCCTCCAGGGCATCGGCGTTGGTGAGTTCGGAGCAGGCTTCCAGGGGGGCGCCCAACACCACCGGTCCCGACAGCAGGCCGCTGTCCTCCAGGGAGACGGGGCCGTTGCCCTCGCGGCCCTGGTAGGTACCGGCAACGGCTTCCGGCGCATCCACCTGCAGGGCGGTGCCAAAACTCTGGTCGTCCTCAGCCGCCGCTACAGCGGTAATCCAGGGGACGCCGGAAGGGGTTCCCATGGTCTGTGGGGCGGGGCCATCATTACCGGCGGAAGTGGCGACAAATACGCCGGCATCGGCGGCGAAGAGGAAGGCCATTTCGTCGGCACCGGTGAACACGGTGCTGGAACCACCGACCGAGTAGTTAATCACATCCACACCGTCTGCCACGGCCTCATCAATGGCCGCCATGGAATCTGCCGAGGAACAGCCGCTGTCATCCGGGTCCGGGGCGTCCCAGCAGACTTTGTAGGCGGCTACACGGGCACGCGGTGCCATGCCGGTAAGGGTGTCACCATCCGGGGTGATCACGCCGTAATTACCCGCAGCGGTAGTGGCGGTGTGGGTGCCGTGTCCATCCGCATCCCGTGCGGACAAAAATTCGTAATCTGCCAGGGTCTTGTTGGTGAGGAAGGCGTCGGAAAATGATTTGGCCTTGATCAGCTTGTTATTACAGGTAAAGGCGATGTCATCGGGATTAAATTCTGTGTTACCAAATTCACAGCCCTCTCCAATAAAAGATTCAGGCACCGGGCCGTAGGGAATATCGGCTCCGCGATTCCCTTGTCGCGGTGTGGGCCTGTCGACAAGGCTCGGGTGCTCCGGGTGGATACCGGAGTCGATCACGCCTACCACGACATCCTCACCGGTGATGCCCCATAGCCAGGGGCTGGGAGTATGAGTCAGGCCGAGAAAATCAGCGGTGGAATCGGTGTGCATCTTAAGCAGCTGATCCTCCCAGACACCTTTCACATCCTTGTGACTGCGCAGCGCTTCGGCTTCTTTTTCACTCATGATTGCGGCGAAGCCATTAAAGGCGGCCTTGTAATCGTGGACTTTTCGCGCGCTGGGGACCGCGGAAAGTACCCGCTCGCGGCGGGTTTTCAGAAAGTCCGCGTAGTGGCGGTAGCTGCTGCTGCGCGGGTCCAGCTTGTGCCGTACCGTAGATTTTCTAGCGGAGGGGCTCGCAAAGGTGCCGCTATAGGACGCCAGAGGCTCGCCATCGAGCTGCACGATAAAGACTTTTTTGCGTTTTTCGATATCCGGGACGAGGGTGTCCGCAACCGCTGCTGCAAAGCTACTGCCCGAAGTGAGCAGGCCTGCAATGAGCGAGGCAATTATTTTTCTTTTCATTGAGAGATCCCATTTTTATATTTCTTACTGGCGGGAAAACATGGGAGGTAAAGTGAGCTTTTTTTATCATCACTTACACCCAACTAGCCATCCGTGATTTGGCAGATCTCGCTTTCAAAGCGATAAACCTATCCAGCCCGTCATTCGCTTTTAAAGGAATGTGTCGCAGGACTCAATGAATTGGCGCGAATGTCATTTTATTGCGCCATTTTTGCAAACTGGCGATTCAGAAAAAAATGTAAGTCACAAATGTCTGCTAGGGGGAGAGAGGGGATGCAGTCGCAGCATTGCTGCGACAGTGAAAGCTAGTGGTCTGCCAGGAATTGACTGAAGTGGGCCAAGTCATCAAATACCGCGGTTTCTGCCAGGCGCGGATTTGGGCTTTCAACCAGTTGACGCAATGTGTCTTCGCCCGCGCCAGTTTTGACCAGCACCGGTTTACACCCTTTCACCAGGGCCAGCTCTAGATCGGCCAACTTGTCCCCCAACAGGTAGCCGCCGTGTAGGCTGGTATCGAACTCCGCTTCGATAGCATCGAGCAAGCCTGCCTGGGGTTTACGGCAGCGGCAATTGTCTTGCGGGCCGTGGGGACAATAGAAAATAGCGGCGATTTCGCCGCCGCCATCCTCTACTTGGGAGCGCATTCTGGCGTGAATTTCTTCCAGGTCATCCAGATCGAACTGGCCTAGCGCTAGGCCGCTCTGATTGGTGGCAATGACCAGTTGGTAGCCGGCGCGGCTGAGCTGCACCATCGCCTCGATGCTACCGGGTAGGGGGTGCCAGTCGGCAATGGATTTAACGCCTCCGCTGGGATTTTCGTTGATTACCCCATCGCGCCCAAGAATGATAATAGCCATAGGAAACTCTCCCCATTGAAAGGTGCGCCGGGGCATAGGCCCCGGCGCTGCCGGCATTTACTTGGCCGGTACCAGCAGGGAAATGTCGGCAACTTCAAGGAACAGCGCGCGCAGCTGGGCCAATAGGGCTAGGCGGTTGCTGCGCAGTTGCTCGTCGTCGCTCATCACCATTACGTGGTCGAAGAAGTTATCCACCGTTTCGCGCAGTCCCGCCAAACCGGCGAGACCTTCGGCGAACAGCGCATCGCTGTACAGAGGCTCCACTTCGGAGCGGGCCACCTGTACGGCGGCGAACAGCGCCTTCTCTGCCTCTTCCTGTAACAGAGACTCGTCGACACGGCTGGGTACGGTGGTATCCAGCTTGGCGAGAATATTGGAGACGCGCTTGTTGGCCGCAGCCAGGGCGCCGGATTCGGGCAATTGGTTAAAGGCGTTCACCGCGTGCACACGGTTGTCGATATCCAGTGGGCGCGACAGCTTGCGCGCCGCAACCGCCATAAAGACTTCTGTGGCAATGCCCTGGTCCTCGTAGCGCGCACGGAAGCGCTCCAGTACATAGTGCAGGGTCTGTTCTACCACCTTGTCGTACTCGCCTAAGGCGGTGCGCGGGTAGTTGTCGCGGGCCAGTTCCAGCAGTTCGCGCAGGTCCAGGTCGAGACGCTTCTCGACCAGAATACGGATAATACCCAGGCTGGCACGGCGCAGGGCAAAGGGGTCGCGGGAGCCGCTGGGCGGTTGTCCGATACCGAAGATACCGACCAGAGTATCCAGGCGATCTGCGAGTGCGATCATAGTACCGGTGTCGCTGACGGGCAGTTCATCGCCGGCAAACTTGGGCATGTACTGTTCATACATGGCTTTGGCAACATCCAGTGGCTCACCGTCGTTTTCCGCATAGTAGTAGCCGGCGATGCCCTGCATATCGGCAAACTCGAACACCATTTCGGTGACCAAATCCGACTTGCACAGGCGGCCAGCGCGCTCCGCCCAGTCACCGTTACGGCCCGTTTTCTCGGCGATAGTGCGCGCCAGGGCGGCAACCCGCTCGGTCTTGTCGTAGACGCTGCCCAAATGCTGTTGGAAGACAATTTGACGTAACTTTTCACGTCGCGATTCCAGGCTGATCTTCTTGTCGGTCTCGAAGAAGAAGGCGGCATCGGCCAGGCGCGGGCGAATAACCCGTTCGTTGCCATGGATGACCTGGGCGGCATCCTGACTCTCGATATTGGAAACGGTGATAAAGAAGGGCAGCAGTTGGCCGTCTTCATCCACTACGTGGAAATACTTCTGGTGCTCCTTCATGGAGGAGATCAGGGCTTCCGCGGGCACTTCCAGAAAGCGTTCCTCAAAACGGCCGGTGAGGGCAACGGGCCATTCCACCAGAGCGGTAACTTCGTCGAGCAGGCCGTCGTCGATCACCGCTTCGCCGTTGACGTTGTTGGCCTCGGCGATCACTTGGGCGCGAATCACTTCGCGGCGTTCGGCAAAGTCGGCCATTACGTAGCCGGGCTCGCGCAGTACCTGGGCGTAGTCGTGGGCGGAGTGGATTTCCAGTTCGCGGTTGCAGTGGAAGCGGTGGCCACGGCTGGTGTTACCGGCTTTCAAACCGAGCACTTCACCATTTACCACTTTGTTGCCAAACAGCATGACCAGCCAGTGGACCGGGCGCACGAATTCCTCGCGGCGGGCGCCCCAGCGCATGCGTTTGGGGATGGGCAACTGGGCCAGTGCTTTCTCGACAATGCCAGCCAGTAGGGATTCGGTTTCCGCACCTTTTTGTTCGCTGATAAAGGCCAGGCGTTCACCCTTGTCGGTGTCTTTGCGTCCCAGCTGTTCAACGGTTACGCCATTGCTGCGGGCGAAGCCTTCGGCGGCTTTACTGGGCTTGCCCTCTTTGTCGAAGGCGGCTTTGACGGCCGGGCCCAGCTTTTCAATTTGTTTGTCCTGCTGTTTGTCTGCCAGGCCAAAAACGGCCACCGCCAGGCGGCGGGGTGCGGCGTAGGCTTTGACTTCGCCAAAGGACAGTTCGGCACCTTTCAGTCCCTGGGTAATACCATCGGCAAACGCGCTCATCAATTTGTGCAACGCTTTGGGTGGCAGCTCTTCGGTGCCCAGCTCTACCAGAAAATCCTGAGCCATTACTGGTTCTCCTCTTGCTCGATGTCTTCCGCCAAAATATCTGCACGCAGTGCCTCATCCGCCAGGGGGAAGCCCAGAGCGCGGCGCGCATCGTAGTAGGCCTGTGCCACGGCGCGGGCCAGGGTGCGTACGCGCAGGATATAGCGCTGGCGCTCGGTGACCGAGATGGCGTGACGTGCATCCAGCAGGTTAAAGGCGTGGGAAGCTTTCATCACCTGTTCGTAAGCGGGCAGCGGCAGGCCCAGCTCGATCAGGCGGGTGCTTTCGCGCTCGCAGTGATCGAAGGTGGCGAACAGGAACTCCACATCGGCGTGCTCAAAGTTGTAGCGGGACATCTCCACTTCGTTCTGGTGGAAAACGTCGCCGTAGGTGACGGGGCTGCCATCCGGGTTGCGGGTCCATACCAGGTCGTAAATGGACTCGACGCCCTGCAGGTACATGGCGATGCGCTCCAGGCCATAGGTGATCTCACCGGTAACCGGATAACACTCGATGCCGCCCACCTGCTGGAAATAGGTGAACTGGGTGACTTCCATACCGTTCAGCCAGACCTCCCAGCCCAGGCCCCAGGCCCCCAGAGTTGGGGACTCCCAGTTATCCTCAACAAAGCGGATATCGTGAATGCTGGGGTCCACGCCCATGGCGCGCAGGCTGTCGAGGTACAATTCCTGGATATTGTCCGGCGAGGGCTTCATTACCACCTGGTATTGGTAGTAGTGCTGTAGGCGGTTGGGGTTCTCGCCATAGCGGCCATCGGTGGGACGGCGGCAGGGCTGCACATAGGCCGCGTTCCACTTTTCTGGGCCTATGGCGCGGAGGAAGGTCGCCGGATGAAAGGTGCCGGCCCCCACTTCCATATCCAGAGGCTGTAGAATGACGCACCCTTGGCGCGCCCAATAATCCTGCAGGGCAAAAATAAGTCCCTGGAAGGTACTGAGATCGTATTGCTTGGACACCGCTATCTCCGGATCAGTATCTGCTGTGGGCAAAGGGCGCAATTATAGCGGCAGCGGCTCCCGCGCTTAAAGCGCTGTGGCCGCGCCACACGATTTGAATCGCCATACTTGGCCTCAGGTCCGCGAATTTGCGGCATTTTGTAGAGGAAGTTGTTGCTTTGGATATTAAGGGGTACCTGGCTGCGAGTGCGCTGAAACTGATTGGCAGGCTGCCGCTGCCGTGGTCGCGACGTCTCGGGCGCCTGGCTGGCAAGCTGGCTGTATTGTTTCGCACAGAGGGGCTGCGTCTGAGCAGAATTAATCTGCAGTTGTGTTATCCGGCGATGGCGGAAAAGCAGCGCGAACAGCTCGCTCGCGACAGTGTGGTGAGTACGGCCATGACCGGCTTTGAGATGGCCAGTATTTGGCACCACAGCTGGCCCACCATTGAAAATACGATCGTGCGGGTGCGTAACCAGCAGTTATTGAGCCTGGGCGAGGCGCAGGGGCGCGGCACTCTGGTGTTAATGCCACATACCGGTAACTGGGAAGTGTTTGGAATGTACCTGGCGTCTCTAGGGCCTTCGATGGCTTTGTACCAGCCGCCGAAAATTCCCGCGCTGGACCCGGTAATCCGCAGTGGCCGAGAAAAAACCGGGGCCAAGATGGTACCCACCAATATTCACGGTGTGCGCTCCCTGCTCAAATGCTTGAAAGCCGGTCATATCGCCATGGTGCTGCCGGATCAGGAACCGGATATGGGCGGGGATTTCGCCCCCTTCTTCGGCCGTCCGGCACTGACTATGACTCTCGCCCACAACCTGCTACAGCGCACCAACTGTCATGTGGTGTTTGGTTTTGGCAAACGGGTTGAGGGTGGTTTTGAGTTGGTTTTGCTGCCGGCGGAGAAAGCGATTTACAGCGGGGAACAGAAGGTCTCCCTGGCGGCGATGAATCGCGGCGTGGAGGCCTGTATTGCCGCCGCACCAGAGCAGTATCAGTGGGAATACAAACGCTTTCGCAAACAGCCGGAAGGCAAAAGCAAAATTTATCGAAAACAAAAATAGAGCCGCTGAATAGCGGCCCTGGCCCGGCCTCGTTTAACTCCGCTTGTTTTTAACCCCGGTTTTCTTATGCCGCGTGGCGAAAGGCCACGATGACCGGCATACGCGCGGCGCGCCAGGCGGGGAAAAAACCACTGATAAAACCGATGGCCAGCGCCAGTATGGCGCCCTGCAGAAACAGGTCCGGCGACATTTCAAAGCGGAACACCACCTGGGTAAAACTACCACCGAGGGTGGAGGTGTTGAGGCCGTCGAAGAACAGATAGGCGGCTAGTGAGCCGAGCAGCCCGCCGGCTACCGCCAGGACCATGGCTTCGGCGATTGTGCCGCAAAAGGCCGAGAAATTACTGAAGCCGAGCGCGCGCAGGGTGGCGATTTCTTTGGCGCGATCCGCTACTGAGGTGTACATGGTGTTGAGCGCCCCGGCGAGTGCGCCGAGTGCCATCACCGCGCTGATAACCCAGCCGAAGGTGGCGATATACTGCAATTGCTTGCCTTGGCTGGCAAAATATTCACGCTCGCTTTGGGCCTCTAGATTCAGACGGGGCTCCCGCGCAATGGTCTCCTTGATTGACCCGAGTCCGCCGTCATTGTCTAGTTGCAGCCTAATCGACTGATAACTGCTGCCGCGGTTGTAGTGGCTCTGAATGATCTTGATATCCGCCCACAACTCGCTCTCAAAAATATTGCCGCCTGTGGAAAAAACCCCCACAACAGTCCACAGGTTTTTACCAAAGCGCACTTCTTTGCCAATTTCGAAACCACTGAACTCCCGTAGTACCCCCTCGCCAACAATCATTTCATTGGTACCGGGGGTAAACATACGGCCTTTCACTAAGCGCATGTTGGTGCGCATGGCCATACCGGTTTTATTGAGACCACGCAGGGGAATATTGGCCTCGGTGCCAGTGGATTTTTTAATGCCGTCGACAATCACATAGAGTTCCGGTGAGATCAGCGGGCCATTGGCCGAGCGGGCAATACCGGCAGACTCGGAGATCAGATTGACCTGATCCTGCAGGATGGCCGAACTGAGTTCACTGGAGGAGCCCTCGCGCATCAGGATAGCGATCTGGCTGGAGCCGGCGCCACGCATAGTTTCTTCGAAGCCTTTGGCCATAGCGAGAAAGGCGAGCAATATTGCCACCACCACTGCCGAGGCCAATACCATGGCCAGTGACATCCACAGACGTCGGCGCAGACTGCCCAGATTCATTAGGGTGACAGACAGAATTTGTGCAATTAGAGAGCCCATTCGTTTTCCTCCACGTGGGCGTTATAGGCGGCTCTTCAACAATCAGAGCGGCGCTAAGAATATTGACTATTGACGATTAAATGCCGAAACAATATTTAGGCGCAGTGCATTAAAGGCCGGTAATAAGCCGGTGATGAGTCCAAGTAACAACATATAGAGCAGTGCCTGCACCGCGATATGACTATCGAGAATCAGGTTGGGTAGAAATCTGGCGAGGAACGTTTTTACGCCTTCCACCAAAAGCCAGGCGGCCGCTAAACCGGAGAGGCCGCCGATCAGGGCAATTAATAGGGATTCCGACAGCACCATGCGAAAAATGCGCTGACTGGAAAACCCGAGGGTTTTTAACACGGCAATTTCCCCGGTTCGCTCGCGCACAGCCAGGGCCATGGTGTTTCCGACAACAATTAATATGGTGAAAAAAGCGGTAAAAACCACCGAAAAAATAATCAGACCGATATTGCCTATTTGCTCGATAAACGCTTTATTAAAAGATTTTTCCGTGCTCGTATCGGTTTCACTCTGTGAGTTGGCAAAATTGTCATCGATAGTTTTTGCCACTTTTTCATTGAGAGATGGGTCCTTGGTGGTTAGTGCCATCCAGCCGATCCAGTCGTCGCCAAATGTTTGGGTTTCCATAAAATATTTATAATGAATCAGCATTTGGCGGGTATCGTACTGTTCTGTATCGCCTTTGAAAATTCCAGAGACCTCAAATTCCCAGGTATAGCCCCCGTCTTTATGAGTAAAAATATTCGAGGAAATGGGAATCCTATCGCCAACCTTCCAGCCATAAATTTGGGCGAGCTTTTCGCCGACCAAAGCGCCCTGACGGTTGTTCAGCCACGCCTGTTTCTGATTCTCGGGAATAACAATTTCCTGGTAAACCCGCAGGTAGGATTCCGGGTCTACGGCCAGTGTGACGATTTGCCGGCTCGGCTCCTGGAAATAACCGCCGAACCAGTTTAGATGAGTCACATCCTCCACCCCTTCGACAGCGGCCACTTTTTCGAAGTAGGCGATGGGCAGGGACTGAGTAAAATTAATTCGATTGAAGACCACTAGGCGATTATCGGCCGATAACGCCACGCTGGAGTTCAGCGCGGTCTTTAAGCTGGTGACAGCCCCAAAAATCAAGAAGGCGATAAAAATCGCAAAACAGGTGAGAAATAAACGTAGAGGTTTCCTCGTCATATTTTTATAAATTAAATAGAGGTCGTTCATGCCACAATTTCCCTTTGCACAAATTGTCCCTTGTCGAGATGCAGGGTGCGTTTTGCATATTTGGCTGCGGCGGGATCATGGGTCACCATGACAATAGTTTTGCCGTGATCGCGATTGAGTAGCTGCAGCATTTCCAGGATTTCATCGGCAGTGCCGCGGTCCAGATCACCGGTTGGTTCATCGCACAAAATCAGCTTGGGGTCGGAAACAATAGCCCGAGCGATGGCTACGCGCTGCTGCTGGCCTCCCGACATTTCACTGGACATATGTTTGGCGCGATCACTCAGCCCCACTAGAGCGAGTGCGGTTTCCACATTTTTACGGCGCTGCGCTTTGGACAGTTTAGTGAGTAGTAGAGGCAGTTCTACATTGCGCTGGGCATTGAGCATTGGCATCAGGTTGTAAAACTGGAAAATAAAGCCGATATTCTCAGCGCGCCAGCGGGTCAGGGCGCTCTCGCTGAGGGAGTCGATACGTGTTCCGTCAAACCAGATTTCTCCACCAGTGGGTTGGTCAACACCGCCGAGCATATTGAGCAGGGTGGTTTTACCGGAACCGGATGGCCCCATAATGGCGACAAAATCTCCGCGTTCAATACTCATATTCAGGTCGTCAAAAATTGAAATTTTTTCTTTACCTTTAACGAACCCTTTACTGACATGCTTTAATTGAAATAACACATCCTCTGACATCGGCAATTTCCTCTTTTAAAATTAAAAGCTTTTTGTTGCAGCCTGTGCCGTTAGAGAGCCACTTCCTCCGCGGCCAGAAAGCCAACCTTTACACCCATATCCGGAAGGATGCGCGGGTCTTTTTCATTGATGCCGATACGCACGCGTACGGTGGCCTTGGCGCGATCAGCGGTAGGAATAATCGCCACTACTGTGGCTGGAATATCCCACTGTGGGTAGGCGTCCAGATTGGCATTTACCCTTTGCCCGGTGGAGACGCGGCCGATAAACGCCTCATTGACATCCACTTCAATTTCCAGGGAGTTCATATCCACGATGGTGCAGATACCGGTGCGGGTAAAACCGCCGCCGGCGGAACTGGGCGCGACAATTTCCCCCGGCTGCGCATTTTTCTGAGTAACGATGCCGGCAAATGGAGCGCGAATCGTGTGGTCTTCCAAGCGCTCACGCTGACGCCGGGCTTCCAGTTTAGCCACTTCGATATTCGCCTTGGCGCTGTTTAAATCCGCGCGCAGCCCTTCGGCATTGGCTTCGCTCTGTGTCAGTTGGGCTTTGCTGGAATAATTTTTATCGCGCAGCCCGGCAAATCGCCGGTACTGTCGCTCGGCCTCTTTCAGCTTTGCGCTGATGCTGGCTTGTTGGGCTTGCAATACGTGAATCTGCGCGAGGGCGAAGTCGAGGCTGACCTTAGCCTTGGCGTCATCGAGGCGGGCTAAAACCTGACCTTCGTGTACCTGCATGCCCTCCTCAACATCCACACTGCTGATCAGCCCCATCACTTCGGCAGACACCGTGGCCATACGCCGTGCGGTGATATAACCGGACGCATTTAGTACCGTCTCCCGATTCGAACGCGTTCGTGTAGAGGCGGTGGCGGGCACGGCATTGTGGGCATGAGCGGCTGTGGGCACGATAGCGGGTTGATCATCGGCCAATAGGGAGGCGCCAAAAAACCCCACAAGCAGGCCAGCGAGGGCGCCGGCAGAAGTTGCCAACAGGATTTTTCGGGTCGATGAAGGTGTATCGGGCGCCGTATCCCGGTCAATTTTTAACTGACCGAGCAGCTCACTGGTGTTTCTGCTCATACAGCCACATTCTTATAAGGGCCTGTTTATTTCCTATAAAGAACAACTGTGGCAGAAACTAACAATATTGCTATTCGATATCACTTCATCCGGCGCCGCTTGTTTAGTGGCGCCAAAAAGCCGGGGTCAGCAACACCAGCAAGGTGAAAATTTCCAGGCGCCCCATCAGCATGGCGAGGATGAGAAACCACTTGGCCACTTCATTGACCGAGCCGTAGTGTGAGGCGGCGTCGCCGAGGGCCGGGCCGATGTTACTCAGGCACGAAGCCACCGTGGTAACGGAGGTGACAAAATCTTCGCCGGTGGCGATGACGATAATGGAGAGGATAAAAAACGACAGAACATAGACAGCGAAAAAGCCCCACACCGCATCGGTAACTCGGTCTGGCACTATCTTGCGGTTGAGCTTGATAGGAATTACTGCGTTGGCATGCACCAGGCGATTTAGTTCGCGCATACCGGATTTCATAATCAACATTCCGCGTACGGCCTTGATTCCTCCGGACGTAGAACCGGCACAGGCACCGAGGATACCCAGCAGCAATAAAACATAGGGCAGAAAAACCGGCCAGGCGGAAAAATTTTCGGAGGCGAAACCGGCGGTGGTGCTGATAGAAACCACCTGAAAAAAGCCGTGTAGCAGGCTATTGCCCGGGGAGAAAATATTTAAGATCCAAAGGTAACAGCTGATTAACAGCCCGGCCCCAAGAATCAACATCACATAAAAACGAAATTCCGAATCGCGCCAGTAATGCTTGAGAGTTTTGTTGCGGAAGGCGTAAAAATGCAGGCCAAAGTTGATTGCCGCGGTGAACATAAAAATGATACAGATCACCATAATGGCGCGGTTGTGGGCATAGAAGCCCATACTGGCATCGTGGGTGGAAAAGCCGCCATTGGCCACGGTGGAAAAGGCGTGGCCCACAGCGTCGAAAACCGTCATGCCCGCCCACCAATAGCCGATGCCGCACAGTATGGTGAGAATCACGTAGATCACGATCAGTGCGCGTGCTGTCTCGGTGATACGCGGAGTTAATTTGGTGTCTTTGACTGGGCCGGGAATTTCCGCCTTGTACAGCTGCATACCACCAATACCGAGCATGGGCAGGATCGCCAGGGCGATCACAATTACGCCGATGCCACCAAACCACTGCAACTGCTGTCGGTAGTAGAGAATGGCCGGGGGGAGGGTGTCCAGGCCGGTAATCACCGTGGCGCCAGTGGTGGTCAGTCCGGAAATAGATTCAAAAATAGAATCGGTAATACTCAGGTCCGGCAGCGGGCTGATAATAAAAGGCAGGGCACCAAAACTGCCGAGAATTAGCCAGAACAGTGAGGTCACCACAAAACCGTCACGGGTGCGTAGATCTTGTCGCAGGTCGTGCACCGGCAACCACATAAACAAGCCGGTCACCAAGGTAATGACAAAAGCGATAACAAAGGCGCTGTGGGTATTGTCTTCATACCACAGGGACACGCCGATCGGCGGCAGCAGTGTCAGGCTGAACACCGTGAGGAGAATTCCAAAAACTCGCGCAATTACCGCAATTCGCATTGACGCCTGTCAGCCTGTTATCTGTTGTTACTTTATATGGACGGCGGAGGTAGTGATCGCCGGATGACTCAATAAAACTTCGACACTAAAAAAAGCCGAAGCCAACCTGGAACAATTGTTCCACGTGGCGGGTCTGGCGGCGATCCACTAGGAATACAATCACGTGATCGTCGCTCTGTACAATGACATCGTCGTGTGCCATTAAAACTTCACTGCCGTTTACGGTCTCGCGCACGATGGCACCGATAGAGGCACCCTCGGGCAGATCGATATCTTCGATCTTGCGCCCGACCACTTTGGAAGTGCGCTCATCGCCGTGGGCGACCACCTCAATGGCCTCGGCTGCGCCGCGGCGCAGGGAGTGTACATTGACCATATCGCCGCGACGCACGTGGGTGAGCAGGCTGCCGATGGTATTTTGTTGGGGAGAAATGGCGATATCGATCTCACCGCCCTGTACCAAATCCACGTAGGCGCGGTTATTGATCAGGGTCATCACTTTGCGAGCGCCGAGGCGCTTGGCCAGCAGCGATGACATGATATTAGCTTCATCGTCGTTGGTAAGGGCGAGGAATACATCGGTGTCCTCGATATTCTCCTCGAGTAACAGCTCCTGGTCCGAGGCACTGCCGTGCAGGATGATGGTGTGCGACAGTTCCTCGGATAAAAACACACAGCGCTCGTGGCTCTGCTCGATAATTTTGACCGAGTAACGGTTCTCCAGCTTGGTGGCCAGACGCAGGCCAATATTGCCACCGCCGGCGATGATCACGCGTTTGTAGCCGTGTTCCAGGCGGCGCAATTCGCTCATCACCGCGCGGATATCGGCGCGTGCGGCGATGAAGAAAACCTCATCACCGGCCTCGATCACGGTATCTCCCTGGGGAATAATCGGGCGATTGCGACGGTAGATGGCCGCCACACGGGTATCCACCTTGGGCATGTGTTCGCGCAAATAGCGCAGCTGGTGTCCCACGAGCGGGCCGCCTTGTACCGCCAGCACGGTGACCAGCTGCACCCGGCCGGAGGCAAAATCCAGTACCTGTAGGGCACCCGGATGCTCCATCAGACGCGCGATATATTCGGAGACCAGCTGCTCGGGACTGATCAATACATCGATGGGTATGGCCTGGTTGTCAAACAACTGCGGGTATTGCAGATAAGAAGCGGCGCGCACGCGCGCAATCTTGGTGGGAACGCGAAACAGGGAGTGCGCAATCTGGCAGGCCGCCATGTTGGTTTCATCGTTATTGGTCACTGCCACCAGGATATCGGCATCTTCGATGCCGGCATCCATCAGCACATCGGGGTGAGAGGCGTGTCCGTTGACCACGCCGATATCGATGCGATCGCGCAATTCACGCAGGGTTTTTTCGTCGCTGTCCACCAGGACAATATCATTGCGCTCGGAGGCCAGAGCCTCCGCCAGTGAGCCGCCCACCTGGCCGGCGCCGAGAATGACAATTTTCATATCGGATGAGACTCGCGGCTAGCGCTGCTGTTATTTATTCGGCTTTGCTGAGCAGAGCGTAGTAGAAACCGTCACCGCCAAGACTCTGGGGCAATAGTTGCATACCCGCAGCCTGTTTCTCGCCCCAGGGCTTTCCGTGCAGCAGTTCGGGTGTATTGTCGCTCGCATCCTCGGTCTCCGCAATGAAGGCCGCAACGACTTCGTTATTTTCAGCCGGGAGCACCGAACAAGTGGCATAAAGGAGACTGCCACCGGGTTTGAGCAGTGGCCAGAGGGTACGCAATAGTTTCCCCTGTAGTTTCGCCAGCTCGGTGATATCTTCGGCGCGGCGCAGCAATTTGATATCTGGGTTGCGGCGGATCACTCCGGTCGCGGAGCAGGGCGCGTCGAGCAGGATGCGCTCGTATTGTTGTCCATCCCACCAGGCATCCGGTGTGGCTGCGTCGGCGCAGATCAATTGCGCGGAGAGACCGCACCGCTCGAGATTTTCCTGCACCCGGTCGAGACGTAGTTCTTCAATATCGAGGGCACTCAATTCGATCGAAGACTGTTGTTCCAGCAGGTGGCAGCTCTTGCCCCCCGGCGCGGCGCAGGCATCGAGTACCCGATCGCCACTTTCCGCTGCGAGCAATATTGCCGCCAGTTGGGCCGACTCGTCCTGCACACTGACCAAGCCATCGGTAAAACCGGGCAGAATACCGACAGGGACCGCTTCAAGTAAGGTAACGCCCACCGGTGAGAGGGTACAGGGCTCGGCCGACAGGCCAGTCTCATCGAGCTGCTGCAGGTAGTCGTCACGGGAAATCTTCGCGCTATTCACCCTCAGGGTCATGGGCGGGTTGGTGTTGTTGGCGCGGAAGATGTCCCCCGCCTGGGTTGGCCAGGCGGCCTTGATTTTCTGTTGTAGCCACGCCGGGTGCATGGAACTGAATTGAGGGTTACCTGAGAGCTTGCGCTGCAGGCGCTCGCTGTCGCGCAGGGCGTTGCGCAGCACGCCGTTGATCAGGCCAGTGGTGCGGTCCAGTTTAAGACTGCGGGCGGCGTTGACCGTGGCGGAGATCGCCGCGTGATCGGGAATGCGGGTGTATTCCAGCTGGTATAAGCCGAGCAGGATCAGCGCGCTGACCTGAGTGTCGCCGGGGGCTTTGCGCAGTAGTTTGGCCGCGGTTAGCTGCAGGCGCGGGGCGGTGCGGGCACAGCCGTAGCAAAGCTCGCGCAGCAGGGCGCGGTCGCGCTCTTCGACTTTCTCTTCTGCCTGGGGCAGCAGTCTCGACAGTGATCCCCGTCCATTCAACAGGCTGGCGACCACCCTGGCCGCCTCGGCGCGTACATCTCTACTCATGCTTATCCCAGTTGTGTGCCGGGCGCGAATAGCGCCCGGTAACCTTTTAAAATTTCTGCGGCGGGCAGCGCTTTCTTTCCGGGCAGCTGAATTAACTGCAGGCGCAGGGCCTCGCGGCCACAGGCGACGAGAATGCCCTCGTCGTCGCAGGCGAGAATAGTGCCGGGGTTGTCGCTGTGACAGCCGTTTTCCAGGGTGGCGCTGTATATGCGCAGGCGCTGTTCGCCTTTCTTATCCGGGTAGGTGCTCCAACTTACCGGGAAGGGGTTAAAGGCGCGGATCTGGCGGTGCAGCTCTTGTGCCGGACGCTGCCAATCGATTCGGGCCTCTTCTTTCGTGATTTTGTTGGCGTAGTTGGCCTGGGCGTTATCCTGGCTCTCAGGTTTAGCCGAGTCTGCGGCCAGTTGCGCCAGGGCTTGGATCAGGGCGGGGCCGCCCAGCTCCGCCAGCTTATCGTGCAGGCTGCCACCGGTTTCGGTCACCGCAATCGGACAGCGTCGTTCCACCAATACCGGGCCGGTATCCAGGCCGGCCTCCATTTGCATGATGGCCACACCGCTCTCGCTGTCGCCAGCCTCGACTGCACGCTGGATGGGCGCCGCGCCGCGCCAGCGCGGTAGAAGGGAGGCGTGCACGTTGATACACCCCAATCGCGGGGTGTCCAGTACCGCTTGGGGCAGGATTAGGCCGTAGGCTACAACCACCATAATGTCCGCTCCCAATGCGGCCAGTTCTGCCTGGGCATTTTCATCGCGCAGGCTCTGGGGTTGATACACCGGGATTTGTTGCGCTTGCGCCAGCTGCTTCACCGGGCTTGCCAGTAATTTCTTGCCGCGTCCCGCAGGCCTGTCTGGCTGGGTGTAAACGGCGATGACATTGTGCTCGCTGTCGAGCAGCGCCTGCAGATGCACGGCGGCAAAGTCCGGCGTGCCGGCAAAGATGATATTCACTGGCTGGTTCTCAGATCGGGGATGGCGGTGGCGCCGGGCGTGCCGGCGGCCAATTTCTGACTCAGGCGCGCCGACGCTGGGATTTTTCCAGCTTGGAGCGAATGCGGTTGCGCTTGAGCGGGGAGATGTAGTCGACGAACAGCTTGCCGTCCAGGTGGTCAACTTCATGCTGAATACACACGGCTAGCAGACCTTCCACCTCGAGGGCAAAGGGTTCGCCGTCGCGATCCAGAGCCTTGACTCGCACCCTGCGCGGGCGTTCCACGGTCTCGTAGAAACCGGGTACCGACAGGCAGCCCTCGTCGTACTGATGGATCTCCGGATCCAGTACTTCGATCTCGGGATTGATAAATCCGTAGGGCTCACTGTTGTCTTCGGAGATATCCACCACCACGATGCGCTCGTGCACATTAACCTGGGTGGCAGCGAGACCTATGCCAGGTGCTGCGTACATGGTTTCGAACATGTCGTCGAGCAGCTGACGGTGAGTGTCGGTCACTTCTGTGACGGGTTTAGCGACCTCGCGCAGGCGCGGATCGGGAAATTCCAGTATCTCGAGTTTAGCCATAACACCTGTGACAAACTTCTAGTATTCGTTGAACGTGCGCTGATAACATTATGATCGCGCTCAATATTTACCGAGTGGACCCCGATTTTCGCTGGCGCCTCGCGCCCGGGGCCGGCCACTTCCCCTTAAGGAGGGTGTCCCGGCGCTGAGAATTATAGCGATAAAGAGCATAGGAATGCTTCCATGAAAAAAATAATCCTGGCCGCCGTCTCGATGTTGGCGGTCGCCCTTGGCACCCAAGCGCAGGATCAGGTGCGTCTGAACCCCAGCCATCCGGATGCCTATGTGGTGCAAAAGGGCGATACCCTCTGGGATATCTCCAGTGAATTCCTGATCCAGCCCTGGTATTGGCCGGAGATTTGGCAGGTGAACCCACAGGTGGAAAATCCGCATTTGATCTTTCCGGGCGACAGCCTGCGCCTGGTATATGTAGATGGCCAGCCGCAATTGCAGCTGCAGCGCGGCCCCCGCGCTTATCAGCTGTCTCCCGGTGCCAACGGCAATCGCCTGACGCCGCAGATCCGCCGCGAAGCGGTGGAGGATGCGATTCCGGCGATTCCCCTGGATGCGATCAATGCCTTCCTGTCGCGCACGCGCATTGTCGAGCCCGGTGCTTTCGAGGGCACCCCCTATATTGTGTCCGGCTCCGATAATCATATCCTTATGGGCGCGGGCGACACTATCTACGCCCGCGGTGAATTTGAAGTACCCCTGGCATCCTATGGCCTCTATCGGCCGGGCCCTGTGTACGTTGACCCTGTGAGCAATGAGACCCTGGGGCGCCAGGCTCTGGGTGTGGGTGAAGTTGACCTGTTACAGCTGGACCCGGATAACCTGCCGGGCTTTTCCGTCGCGACCCTGGGGGTGGCCAGTACCGCCCGCGAGATTCGCCTCGAGGATCGCCTGATGCCGGTGGAGGAGCGCTCCATTGATGCGTTGTTCCACCCCAGCGCTCCGGCAGTCACGGTGGACGGTCTGATTGTCGGTGTGGATGAGGGGGTGACCCAAATCGGTAAATTCGATGTGGTCATCCTCAACCTGGGCGATCGCGATGGCATAGTGCCGGGCAATATGATGGCGGTGTACAAGCGCGGCTCCCTGGTGCGCGATCGTATTGCCGGCGACAGTGTAAAACTGCCCGATGAGCGCGCCGGCGAGATGATGGTGTTCCGTACCTTTGAGAAAATGAGCCTGGCCCTGATTCTCGAAGCCGATCGCCCCCTGGAGGTGATGGACTTGGTGCGTAATCCCTAGCGATTGGAATTGAATGCGGCGCTCTTGCTGTTTGGAGCGTCGCCCCGTTGGACACAACCCCCCTCTTCTCAAACAGACAAACGGTGAGCCGCATGGATGCGTTGACCGCCAGCATGGCCCTACTACGCCTCGAAGGCTTGGGCCCCGCGCGCTACTGGCAATTACTGGATCACTTCGGCAGCCCGGATCGGGCCCTCCTGCAACTCCCCCAAGCCATGTTGAGCAAACTGCCGGTTCGCGCCCAATCCCAGTGGCGTGAATTCTGTCGTCTAGGCGCGCAGAGCGAGTTGCTCGAATGGGTGCAGGGTGAGCGCGCCCGCTGTGTACAGCGCGGTGTGCAGCTCGTGTGCCACAGCGATAGCGACTATCCACCCCTGCTCATGGAAATCTCGCGGCCGCCGCCTCTGCTTTATTTGCGCGGACCCCGTGCAATTTTGGCTCTACCACAGATCGCTATTGTGGGTGCGCGCCGCGCGACCAGCGCGGGCCTGGATAACGCCCGCAGCTTTGCCATGGAACTCGCTCGCTCCGGCTTTGCCATTACTTCGGGGCTCGCGCTGGGTGTGGATGCGGCGGCTCATCGAGGCGCCCTGCGGGGTACGGGGGCCACGATTGCCGTGTTGGGCAGCGGGGTGGACTGTATTTATCCACGCCAAAATCGCGCGCTGGCCGATGAAATCCTCGCTGCGGGAGGCGCTATCCTCAGCGAGTTACCTCTGGAGAGCGGCGCCGAGGCCAAGAACTTTCCCCGCCGCAACCGCATTATCAGTGGGCTCTCTATGGGGGTACTGTTGGTCGAGGCGGCGCTGCGCTCGGGCTCCCTGATTACCGCGCGTCTGGCTCTGGAGCAAAATCGCGAGGTGTTTGCCATACCCGGCTCTATTCACAACCCCATGGCCCGGGGTTGCCACCACCTGATCCGAGAGGGAGCGACGCTGGTGGAGACCAGTGGCGATGTCGTCGGCCAGCTTGGCGGTCTGCTGGCTGAGCCGAGTGCGACTGAGCCTGCGCCGGCCATTCTGTTGGACGATCGCCAGCGGCGTCTGTTACTCGCTATGCAGGGAGGTCCGCGCAGTATCGAGCAGTTGGCTGGGGAGACCGGGGAGGGTCCAGGTGAGCTAATGGCGCTGTTGTTGCAAATGGAACTGGAGGGCTTGCTGGAGCAATTACCCGGTGGCTATCAGTTGACCGTCCGGGGCGCGGCCTGTTGTTGCGAGGGGGAGGGCGTGGCTAGCTGAAGGGGCGGCAGAGGTTCCAGCCGCCGACAGATTCGCCAAGTCCAGACACTGCGTTAATACTCAGTGAACTCGAATACAGGAGGCAGGTCATGGCGGATAAACCAAAACTCACCACCGATGGTGGCGCACCCATCGCGGACAATCAGAACAGCCTGAGTGCCGGCCCCCGCGGACCACTATTAATCCAGGACTACCAGTTGCTGGAAAAGCTTGCGCATCAGAACCGCGAGCGCATTGCCGAGCGCACAGTACACGCCAAGGGCTGGGGGGCCTATGGCACCCTGCGTATTACCGGGGATATCGCCAAATACACCTGTGCCAAGGTGTTACAGGTGGGGGTGGAAACTCCCATGCTGGCACGTTTTTCCACTGTTGCGGGAGAGCGGGGGGCGGCAGATGCCGAGCGTGATGTGCGCGGTTTTGCGTTGAAGTTTTACAGCGAAGAGGGCAACTGGGATCTGGTTGGTAATAACACCCCGGTCTTTTTTGTGCGCGACCCGTATAAATTTCCCGATTTTATCCACACCCAAAAGCGTCACCCGCGCAGCCACCTGCGTTCTGCCACCGCTATGTGGGATTTCTGGTCGCTGTCGCCGGAGAGCCTGCACCAGGTCACGATTCTGTTTTCTGATCGCGGTCTGCCGATCTCACCAGTGCACATGAATGGCTATGGCTCCCACACTTACTCCCTGTGGAATAGCGCCGGTGAGCGCTTCTGGGTGAAGTTTCATTTCAAGACCCGCCAGGGGCACAAGTTTTATACCGATGCGGAAGCGGAAGCGGTGGTTGGCCGCACTCGAGAGAGCTACCAGGAGGCGATGTTCGGAGCCATTGAGAAAGGCGAATACCCTAAGTGGAGCCTGCAATTACAGGTGATGCCCGAAGCCGATGCCGCCAAGACACCCTACAACCCTTTCGATCTGACCAAAGTGTGGCCCCACGGAGACTACCCGTTAATTGAGGTTGGCGAGATGGAGCTGAATCGCAACCCAGACGATTACTTCGCCGAGTTGGAGCAGGCTGCTTTTTCTCCCTCGAATACTGTGGCGGGTATCGGCTTCTCCCCAGACAAGATGCTGCAGGCGCGAGTTTTTTCTTACGCCGATGCCCACCGCCATCGCCTGGGCACCCACTATGAGAACCTGCCGGTAAACACACCGCACTGTCCCGTGCACAACTACTACCGCGATGGCGAGATGAACTCCACGGGGATTCGCACCGGTAACCCCGACGCCTACTACGAGCCCAACAGCTTCGGCGGCCCGCAGGAGGACCCCAGTGTGAAAGAGCCACCCCTGGCGCTAACGGGTGCTGCGGATCGCTACGACCACCGAGAGGGTAATGACGACTACAGCCAGGTGCGAGCGCTCTTCGACCTTTTCGATGATGCGCAAAAACAGCGGCTGTTTGGCAATATTGCCAGGGCGATGGCGGGAGTGCCGGATAGAATAATACAGCGGCAGCTGGCAGAATTTCACAAGGTACATCCAGATTATGCAGCTGGCGTTAAATCGGCTCTTTAAGTGGGACCTTGTGTCGCTGGCGGTCACCGGCAAGAGCCAATGTGCAGAATCCGCTGCGCTGAAGGGCTGTGAATGGCAACATCTTGTGCCCGGCTGCGCAATCCGCTAGATTGCCGCGCTTCCCCCGCTTTGACAGTTAAGAGAGTTGAAATGAGCAAGCCTTTTGTAGCGATCCTAATGGGTTCTGACTCCGACCTGCCAGTAATGGAAGCCGCCTTCGGCGTACTGGAGAAGTTCGACATTCCCTTTGAAGTGAAAGTCACCTCCGCCCACCGTACCCCCGAGGCGACGCACAGCTATGTCACGGATGCCGACAAGCGCGGTTGTGCCGCGTTTATTTGTGCCGCCGGCATGGCTGCACACCTGGCCGGTGCGGTATCTGCGACTACCCTGAAGCCGGTGATTGGTGTGCCGATCAATGCTTCTCTCGATGGTCTGGATGCGCTGCTGTCCACCGTACAGATGCCCGGTGGTATTCCTGTGGCCACTGTGGCCATCGGTAAAGCCGGCGCCAAGAACGCTGCTTACCTGGCCGCACAGATTATCGGTTCCTCCGATGCGGAGATGCACCAGAAGCTGGTAGATGAGCGCCGCGCCAATGCCGAGGCGATTATCGCCAAGGATGCCCAGCTGCAAAAAGACCTGCAGCAGCGCAAAGCCAAATAACAGCGACGCTGCTATGAGGTATTCTCCGCTCGCTGTAAAGCAGGCCGCCCGCGCCCTGGCAGCGGGCGGCGTTATTGCCCACCCCACCGAGTCTGTGTGGGGTCTCGCCTGCGACCCGAATAACTTGCAGGCGGTAAGGCGCTTACTGCGCCTGAAGACTCGTCCGCTGGAAAAGGGCTTGATCCTGGTTTCCGGTGAGGAGGCGAGTTTTAGCACCTTGCTCGATCCGCTCAGTGTTGAACAGCGCGAGCAACTGCGCAAAACCTGGCCGGGACCGGTGACCTGGCTGGTGCCCCACCGGGATCGTATCCCCTACTGGGTGTGCGGCGCCCATCCCGCAGTGGCCCTGCGTCATACTGACCATTCATTCACCGCTGCGTTAACACGGGCTTTTGGCGGTGCTATTGTATCCACCTCGGCCAATCCGGCGGGTTGCCAACCCGCTCGACATAAATACCAGGTACTCCGTTATTTCGGCGATGCCCTCGACTATGTCGGTGGCGGTTCCACTGGGGGGCGCAGCGCACCCAGTGAAATCCGCGACCTCCTCAGTGGGGAGCAATTGCGCGCGGGCGGTTGATTTCTTTAAAGCGAGTTAGTGTTTCCCCATGAGTGATATTGATACCAAGGAAGTTAAGGGCTATCTGCTGGATCTACAGGATCGTATCTGCAACGCCCTGGGTGGCGAGGATGGCCGAGCGTTTCACGAGGATACCTGGGAGCGACCCGGCGGTGGCGGTGGGAGAACCCGCGTACTGGAGGAGGGAAACCTGATCGAAAAGGGTGGGGTCAACTTCTCCCACGTCTATGGGAATGGTTTGCCGCCCTCAGCAACGGCCAGCCGTCCTGAACTGGCCGGCCGCTCTTTTGAGGCCATGGGTGTCTCCCTGGTGATCCACCCGCGCAATCCCTATGTGCCTACCAGCCACGCCAACGTGCGACTGTTTGTCGCTAAAAAGCCCGGTGCCGAACCCATCTGGTGGTTTGGTGGGGGCTATGACCTCACGCCTTACTATGGTTTTAAAGAGGATGTGGTGCACTGGCACAGTACCGCAAAGAGTGCCTGCGCGCCTTTCGGTGAAGAGATTTACCCGCGTTTCAAGCAGTGGTGCGACAAGTATTTCTACCTGAAGCACCGGGATGAGGCCCGCGGAGTGGGCGGTCTTTTCTTTGATGATTTCAATGAGGGCGGCTTTGAAAACGCCTTCGCACTGACCCGCGCTGTGGGTGACAGTTATCTGGATGCCTATCTGCCCATCTTACAGAAACGCAAAGATACCCCTTACAGTGAGCGCGAGCGGGATTTCCAACTGTACCGCCGCGGTCGCTATGTGGAGTTCAATCTGGTGTTTGATCGGGGCACCTTGTTTGGCCTGCAGAGCGGCGGACGTACCGAGTCCATCCTGATGTCACTGCCTTCCATGGTCAGTTGGAAGTATGACTGGCACCCCGAGTCGGGCTCCCCAGAGGAAAAGCTTTACACGGATTTTCTGCCGCATCGGGATTGGGTATAGGCCTGGATCGGGCACTATGGAGGTTCGCTGTGCAACAAACGCGACTGGAAAATATCAATTCTCTCTTCCTGGATTACAGGCGCCATTTCGAAACCGGCGATGCCGAGCAGATAGCGGATTATTACCGCTTTCCCCTGCATTACTACCGAGAGGACGGGGCCAAGTTGGCCGTGGATCGCGGTGCCTTTGTCCAACAGGTCGAGAAGCTGCTCAACGCCTATCGGCGCCTCGAAGTGTGCCAGATCCTCGGCACCGTGACGGAGGTTATCGAGCTGAATGCATTTATGAGCCTTGCCAGTTTGCGCTGGACCTTTCTGCACCGCCAGGAAGAGGGCGGTAAGGCTATCGAACTGTACAGTTCTTATACCCGTTACCTGCTCACCGATACCGAGCAGGGACTCAGGATCGACGGTCTGGTGATCGTTGATGAGAGCGCCAAGATTCGTGAGGCGGTCAGGGCGCGTAAGAGGGGGCCGTCGTGAGCGACCGCTATGGCGTTGTAGGCAATCCCATCGAGCACTCCCTGTCCCCGCAAATTCACATCGCCTTTGCCGAGCAGACGGGAGAGGATCTTGTCTACGAGAAGCTGCTCGCCCCGCTGGATGGTTTTGTCAAAACGGTATCCGCGTTTTTTGCCGAGGGCGGCCGCGGCCTGAATGTCACCGTGCCGTTCAAATTGCAAGCCTGTGAGCTGGCCGATGCGCTTACCGAACGCGCCGCCGCCGCCGGTGCGGTGAATACCCTGATGCGCGATCAAGATGGGCGCTTGCTCGGTGATAATACCGATGGCGCAGGGCTGGTAGCGGATATCCGCGATAATCTGAACTGGGCAATTCAGGATCAGCGGGTCTTGCTCCTGGGCGCGGGTGGCGCCGCCCGTGGCGCCCTTCTGCCACTATTAGCTGAACGTCCCGCACAGTTACATATTGCCAATCGCACCGCAGCCAAAGCCTGCCAGCTCGCCGATGAATTTTCCCACTATGGCGCCTTAAGCGGCGGGGGTTTAGAGCCGTTGTGTAGCGGCTTTGATCTGGTAATCAACGCGAGCTCGGCGAGCCTGGATAATCAATTGCCACCTCTGCCTAAGTATCTTTTTACAAGCAGTGGTCGAGCCTATGACATGGTTTACGGTGCCACGCCGACGCCTTTTGTACACTGGGCCCGCGAGCAGGGAGTTGAGGCGGCAGATGGACTTGGCATGCTGGTTGGGCAGGCGGCGGAAGCTTTCTTCCTGTGGCGAGGTGTGGCGCCCTTGGTTGAGCCGGTACAGGCGCAATTGCGTCGGGCACTGCTAAGCGGACAATAAAACGCTGCAGATAGATCAACCCATTACTACCGCACGGACCGGTTCCGTTCGCTGGCGGCATTAGCTTGCCGGATCAACCAATAACAACAATGACGAGGAAATAGGCTGTGCGCGACTGGTTGCGTAATCTCTCTATATGCTTTGCGGTGGGGTGTTTCGGCGGCCTCTGCTATGCGCTGGGTTTGTGGGCCATGGGGAGCTACGGATTCACTCGGTGGCTGGGGGTAGACCTGGCTCCACACCTGAGTAATACCTATCTCTACCAGCGCATTGTCTGGGGGGGGCTCTGTGGATTGTTATTTCTGTTGCCTTTGCGCAATGCCTGGCTATTGCGTGGAGCCCTGTTATCACTGCTACCGGCCGGTGTGCTGCTGCTCTACCTGTTACCGCAACGGGGTTATGACTACGGCGCTTTTGCATTGGGGGCTATGACTCCGCTAGTGATTATTCTCGCCTGTGCCATCGGCGGCATTGCCGCTTCTGCGTTGCTGCGACTGCAGGGTAAATGAAGACGCCGCCGCACATTTTTTGCGGCGGCTTGTGTGATTAGGCTTCAAATTCGATTTCGATCAGGCTACAGCTCTGAGTGTGGCCCATGGCCCGTTTTATGGTGGGATACACAGAGGCGGTAGCGACACTGACGCCCAACTCGATGCGTTGCCTTTGATCCAGCTGAGTGCCGATACGCTGGTCCAGAACCGGATCGATGTTTTTGTAGCTGGCCAACGCCGTGGCAAAGTCAAAAATATCCTTGAGCGGCTCGGGCAAATTACTCCCGCCCTGAATACAGGCTCTGACCAGGTGTGGCTCTACATCGGCTTCAAGAGCCATACGCACATTTAGCTGCAGACAGGCGCCGCAGTCTGCAACCTGCATGGCCGCCAGTTTACTGACCCAAAATACCTCCAGAGGCAAAAACTCCCGGTGCATGGATAAAGGCTGGAAATTGGCAAACTTTTCAAAACCCTCAGGAGAGCTGCGTAAAAACTCCCGAAGATAATCCATGTCGTAGCGGTATCTCTGGGAGAAGGCGTCCATTTCTTCTAGCCGCTGCTGTTCATTCATCGTGTTGGCTCCTGATTGCCAGTTTTACGGAATCGGGCCTGCGGGCCCTGTAGCCAAGTGTTATCGGAAATTTTTTTGTAGAGAAATTAGGTTCTATCGGAAAACGCGATAGGTGGGCTGTAATAGTTGCCATATAAGCGCCGGGCCTCCCTGGCGAACCAAAGCCCAGCCTGCCCCTGGGCGCTTTTTGCAGACCACAGTAGGTCGACATCCAGACTCCAAGTGCTCAGTGCGCTAGTCAGTTTCAACTCCACCAATTTACCGCTTTTCAGGAAAGGGCGGGCCAGCTCATAGGGCGCATTGACCCAACCGATCCCCTTACAGGCCAGATCCAAGGCCTGTAACAGAGAATCACAGATCCAAGTTTGTGCCGAGAGTTGCCAACGGTGCTGGCTGTTCACCCCTGCAACAATTATTTGCCGGTGGCGGGCCGCTTCGCTGAGCGAAGCAGGCTGTTGTTGAGCCAATGGGTGATCGGGAGGCGCCAGACAGAGAATTTGTTGTCGCCCGAGGGTATTGAAATCCAGCGCGCTCGGATAATTATCTCTGGTTGTTACAAAAGCGAAATCGGCCTCTCCACGGCTTACACACGCCACGGCTTGCTCGCTGCTGGCACTGCTCAGTTGTAACTGGGTGTGGGGAAATCGATGACTGAAAGTGGCAAGCACATCGTTGAGGCGGTCCGGCATCACCAGCTCCTCAAACAGAATGCGCAGCAGCGGCTCTTCGCCGCGCTGGTAAGAATCTGCGGCCTGCTGGAAACGCTGCAGTTGGCCGAGGGCCTGGCGGGCCAGCGGCAACAGGGCCTGGGCGGCCGCCGTGGGGCGGGGGTATTTTCCGCTGCGATCGAAAAGCTCAAGCCCCAGGTCTAACTCCAGATTCTGGATGTTGGCACTTATCGAGGATTGCGCGCGCCCCAACTCTCGGGCGACGGCGGAAAAGGAGTCCAGTTCGCAGGCGCGCACAAAAGTATGTAGCTGGTCAGTGTTCAGAGTGAGCATGCTCTTCGATTGATATGCAATGGATTAATCGCGGCTTTGTTGTAGGTATTGATCTTTCAGCTTCACATAGTTTTGCGCTGAATAGCGGAAAAAAGCCATCTCCTTTTCGGACAGGGGGCGCGCTCTGCGGCAGGGCGCGCCTACATAGAGGTAACCGCTCTCCAGGGTTTTCCCCGGCGGCACCAATGCCCCCGCGGCTAATACGACCTCGTCCTCTATGACGGCACCATCCAGTACAATTGCACCGATACCGATCAAAACGCGGTTGCCAATGGTACAACCATGTAGACAGGCCTTGTGGCCGATAGTGACATCTTCACCAATGGTCAGTGGCCAACCATCGGCGTTGAAAGGCCCGGCATGGGTAATATGTAATACCGCACCATCCTGTACACTGGTGCGCGCGCCTATTTGGATGTGGTGCATATCGCCGCGCACCACCGCCATGGGCCACACGGAGCAATCCTCTCCAAGGGTGACATCACCAATCACAGCCGACTGCGGATCAATAAAAACGCGATTGCCGAGTTGTGGGGATTTCTCGCTGACAGAGTCATTGAGGCTGCGCAGTGGGGACATAAAGGAGCTCCTGTACAATGAATCCTCTATCATAGCTGTATCCTAATTTGAGCACAGGGTCCCGTATGTCCAATCCACTGTTGAATATCCCCCTACTCCCCCCGTTTAACCAACTGCAGCCCCAACAGGTGGAGCCCGCGATTGCACAGTTGATCGAGAACTGTAAGCAGCAATTACTACGGGGATTAGAAACCCCGGGCTGGGAGACCACCCTGGTACCGCTCGAAGAGGCCCAGGACCAGCTGAATCGCGCATTTTCGCCGATCAGTCACCTCAACAGTGTGCTGAGTGGCGAGTGGCGTGCTCCCTATGAAGCGGCGCTCGCGCAAGTCACCGCTTACTGGACGGAACAGGGCCAAAATCGCGAGCTGTATCAGGTTTATCAACAGCTGGCGGCATCGCCGGCTTTTCAAAACTGGTCACAGCCACACAAGAAATCTGTCGAGCTGGGATTGCGGGATTTTGAGTTGAGCGGAGTTGGTCTGCAGGGGGAGGCGCGAGAGCAATTTGCCGCGAACAGCAAGCGCTTGGCAGAACTCTCCAGTCGATTTGCCAATAATGTATTGGATACTACGAATGCCTGGTCCTGGCATACCTCGGAGGAGTCAGAATTAAACGGATTACCGCAGACCGCTGTGGCTGCAGCGCGCAGTGCCGCACAGAACAAGGACAAGGAGGGGTGGTTAATTACCCTCGACGGGCCTAGCTATCTGTCGGTAATGACTCATGCGGACAATCGCGAGCTGCGTAAGCGGGTACACACCGCTTTTGTCAGTCGCGCTTCAGAGGTTGGCCCCAATGCCGGTGAGTATGACAATTCAGAGGTGATGGAGGCTATTCTGGCGTTGCGGGCAGAGCAGGCCCAGCTGCTGGGTATGTCTAATTACGCCGAATTGTCACTGGCCAGTAAGATGGCCCCCGATACACCGCGCGTACTGGAGTTTCTCAACGACCTAGCACAGAGAGCAAAACCCGCGGCCGAGCGCGAGATGGCGGAGCTACGCGTATTTGCCGAAGCAGAGTACAACCTCAATGAACTCCAGCCCTGGGATATTGCTTGGGTAGCAGAGAAGCTCAAGCAACAACGTTATGCCATAAGCCAGGAAGAGCTGCGCCCCTATTTTCCCTATGCAAAAGTGGTTGAGGGCCTATTTACCGTAGTGGAAAAACTTTTTGCCATTTCCGTTCAGGAGGACAGGTCTGTGGCAACCTGGCATAAAGATGTACAGTTCTTCTGGCTGTACAGAGAAGGCGAGCGTATCGCAGGTTTTTATCTGGATGCCTTTGCCAGGGAGAAAAAGCGCGGTGGGGCTTGGATGGATACTGTCGCTACACGTCGCGACAGTGCGAATGGCTTGCAGTTACCCATCGCTTATCTGGTGTGCAACTTTAGTCCCGCAGCGGGCGCTATGCCCTCTCTGTTAACACACTATGAAGTCACGACATTGTTTCACGAGTTTGGTCATGGCTTGCATCACATGCTGACACAAATGGATGTAGCGGCAGTGTCGGGAATTAATGGTGTAGCCTGGGATGCGGTGGAAATGCCCAGCCAGTTTTTGGAGAATTGGTGCTGGCAACCGCAGGCAATTGAAATGATCTCCTCACATTTCAAAACAGGGGAATCACTACCGCCGCAGCTACTGAATAAAATGTTGGAGGCAAAGAATTTCCAGTCGGCTATGTTTACAGTGCGCCAACTCGAGTTCGCCCTGTTTGATTTCCGCCTGCACGCCAGTGAAGAGACAATGAATGCTGAAAAAATTCAGCAGCTATTAACCGAAGTACGCTCAGAGGTGGCTGTCGTCCCCGTTGCCGAAGAGAATCGTTTTCAGCACGGATTCAGCCATATTTTTGCGGGGGGTTATGCCGCAGGGTATTACAGCTATAAGTGGGCGGAAGTACTTTCGGCCGATGCGTTTTCCCTGTTTGAAGAGAAGGGTATTTTTGACAGGGCCACAGGAGAGCACTTTCTACATTCAGTTCTTGAACAGGGTGGCAGTCGAGATGCCTTGGATCTTTTTGTGGAGTTTCGTGGGAGAGAACCCGATATTGATGCCCTATTACGTCACTCGGGTATAGAGCAGCTTGAGTTGAATATTAGTCCGGTCTGAAAGGGCCATCACATCATGACATGTTGAGCAGTAATCATGATCGATCAAAATAATCCTGGAAAGCCAAAAAAATCTTCCAAAAAGCGCTTTATCGCCGGCGCGGTTTGTCCGCGCTGCAGCGAAATGGACAGAATAGTGAATTATCAGGAGGAAGGGAAAAACTATCGGGAATGTGTGTCCTGTGGTTTCAAGGATGAAATTCGTTTGCAATCCGCCCCCTCTGAATTAATTACTCGAGTGAGTACAGCGAAGAAAAAAGAGGTGAATGAAGAGCCTGTTAAATTTATCCAGCCACAAAATAAAAATAAAAAGTGAAAAAAATAATCATACTTTTCGTCGTGCTTATTATCGTGATTGCTGCGGCACTGTACGGCCTAAATAATTATCAACAAACGCAAAAGAAACAATTAGAGCAGGCTTCTCACCTGTTGGCCAGTTGCGTCAATCAGGGAATACTAAGTCTGTTCCGTTTACAGGCAAATGACTGGAATTTAAGGCCGGATTATTATTTACAGCAGCAGCGTATACTCAATGCGAATATAGAGGATTTACCACAAAAAATTCTAGATGGAAGATCGTTCAAAAAATGGAGTTTTGCGTTAAAAGTTTGTGATAAGTTGACGGTTAATAGCAATCTACAGCATGTCACTATATTTAGGCCATTGGCCGATCTTGCCTCATCTGAAATGTCAGATGCTACAACGTTTAAAAGCCGTAAATCACTAAGAAAGCGCAAGAAAACTATTGGTGCTCTTAGAGAGTCCGCGCAAGCGGCCGATAGATACTTGAAAGATTTACGAAGCGATATTAATACCCAGATACAAGCCCAACCGTTCTCTGGGGACGAAAAAGAATTTTTACTACAACAGATAAATAAAGAAGTTCTGGATTACTATCAGCACGGTAAATTTTCACTGGAAAACGCTAACGTATATCTTGAAAGACTCTCAAGTTTTTATCAATTAATGGCGGAGAACCCTAAAGCCTATACAGTACGCAGCGGTAGCTTATATTTCTATGATCGGAATTTGAGAAGTAAAGTAGAAGGATTGAATCGTATAATTTTGCAGGGAGAAACTACATTTTTTGCGAACTTCACTCAGATTTTGATGAAAAAGCAGATACAGAATCCAGATTTATAAAAAATGGTGAGCGGGTGTGAATTATTATTTCGCCCGCTCATTATTTACCAACTTGAGAGTAATACTGATTTTTATCTAAAATAGTTGAAAGCTAAATGTCAAGTGTTTAGTTGTATGATAATACTGCAGACACTGTTGTGTTTTAGTATCTACTCAATATCACCGTGACACCATTTTTTATTTTCTGCAGAGGTAAAGGAATAAGGCTGATAATACGGCCAATCAGCTAATTATTCGCACACCCAGGATTTGGTTACAGTGTAGTAGTGATAATAAAAAATAAGGCCAATAGATCGTGCGCTCATCCATAAAAATAGGCTAAACCAGATACCATGATTACCCCAGCTTTGAGTTAGCCACCAACAGGGGAAAAAAATAAAGATCGTGGCAATCAACATGGTGTCACGCATTTGCCGACTCTTGGCGGCGCCAATAAATACACCATCGAGCTGATAACTCCAGACTGCCAGTAGTGGAAGGGCACACAACCACCAATAGGCAGAATTTATCTGCTCAATAACAGAATCTATATCTGTAAACAGCGCAATGATAAAAGGCTTACCCAGTATCAGTAGCACGGTCAGGGATAAAGCACTACCTAAAGCCCAGATACCTGCCGCAGATACCGTTTCATGAAATAATTTGTTGGACTTTTTCCCAATGGATTCTCCAACCAACGCTTCTGTCGCGTGGGCAAAACCATCTAATGCGTAAGAAGTAATCATCAACAACTGTAATAAAATAGCATTCGCTGCCAATACAGAGTCTCCCTGTGCTGCCCCCTGGGCTGTAAAGAAAGTGAGAGTTAATAATAGTAGGCAGGTACGCACAAATAAATCGGTATTGATATGTACCAATTCTAGCCATGGTCCCCATTCAATCCAGGGTAAAATCTGACGATTGTGTAAATAAGATAAAATAGCTTGCCAGATATTTTTATTTACCCGGATCAATAATGTTAACCCCATCAGAAAGGCAAAAACATCAGCGCACACGGTGGCAATGGCAGCCCCTTTAGCCCCTAATCCAAAGCCGACAATAAGAAGGAAGTCCATGCCAATATTTAATAGATTGGCTGTAAGCAAAATATACAACGGCGCACGGCTATCCCGTCTGCCAATAAAAAAGCCAAGAATGGCGAAATTAGCCAATGCCACCGGAGCGCTGATTAGGCGAATTTGTAAATAGGCCAGTGCATGAGGGCTAGCTTCACTGCTGGCATTCATCCAGATAATGATATGCTCGAGTAGCGGATAAGCTAAAAGGATTAATAATACGCCCAAAACCAAAGCCAATAACAGCGCACGTAGTAACCACTCCACGCCACCTGTTTGGCTACGGGCTACAAGGCCTGTAGTTCCCATGCGAAGGAAGCCAAAGGCCCATAGCAACATAGACATAACACTTGCACCGATGGCAACTCCCGATAGGTACTCTGGAGAGGAAAGATGGCCAAGAATTGCAGTATCAACAGCCCCTAAAAGTGGAACAGAAATATTACTCAGGATCATTGGCCAGGCAAGGTTCCAAACCCGTCCCAGGTTCTTATTATCGATTTGGGGATACTGCATAGAGGTCACTAAATAGTTACTGCTCAGATGGATTAGCATTCAGCTAGGGATAATGACAATGGCTATCAATGCGCAATCGCTGAAATATAAAAGTCCCAATTACCACATTGCCAGTTAACGATCAGGTCTGAATGAGATGTGTGGGTAAAGAAATTTTATGGCGTGAAAATCATTTGTCACTAAGCTAACGATTATACCTTATTGTCAGCTTTGGCAAGCTATTTCGTATAGATCCTTAACCTATTCCAAAAGGAGTAATGTTTATCCAGTCTGCAATCAAGAAATAAAGTGGTACCAGAGGAAAAATTTCTCCCTAGGAGGGGCTTTATTAATGATCTGGTTCACATAAAAAAATCGTATCGAGACAAAATACGTACTTTTGCGTGAGGTCTGATCAATCTTTCTTAAGGAATGGTTAAATATATTTGAAAATTTTTATCAAGTGGGGCTCAACCATCATAATTAATCGCTATAAGTGCTGATTGACTTTCCATTGTCAATATGTTCCTGTTGTACCTGCAGTAGTTGCGACAAATATAGAAACACAGGTTGTTGGTTGTACCTTCCGGGCGACGACATCTGAGGTAAAAAAATAACAAGTTGCGCTGACAGCAGTATTGCGGGAATGTCTTCCCGCGCAGTGTAAGAAGTCTTGTAATACAACAGTATGTCCACAAACTTTACGTGGAATTAACCCTGTAGAGGATATACACAGGGCTATTTCAGCTATCCGTGAAGGCCGGCGGCCAAAATAAAATTACGGGATTCCCAAGGAAACCCGCAACCACGGAGATCTGTAGGCGATGTTGAAAGGCTTTGACCGGCTATTCGCCTTGCTGGCTGCTTCGCTATCCGCCCAATCTGTACTGGCGGAAGAGCAGGCTGTTGAGCGCTGGGGGGTTAATATGCCCAAGGGGGTGACTGAAGTTGCCCAGACCACCTATGAATTACACATGCTGATTTTTTGGATTTGTGTTGTCATTGGTGTCCTTGTATTTGGCGTCATGTTTTACAGTATGTGGCGGCACCGCAAGAGTAAGGGATATAAGGCTGCACAATTTCATGAGAGCACCGCAGTGGAGCTTGTGTGGACAATCATTCCCACTGTAATTCTGATCCTCATGGCTATTCCCGCAACTAAGACGCTTTACGATATTTATGATACCGATAAAGCAGATTTAGATATCATGATTACGGGATATCAATGGAAGTGGAAATACGACTACATTGGCTCAGATATTTCATTTTTTTCGAATCTTTCTACCCCTCGTACACAAATCAATAATCAACAGCCAAAAAATCCTAACTATTTGTTGGAGGTAGATGAGCCACTAGTGGTTCCGATTAAGAAAAAGATTCGTTTTTTGATTACCGCCAATGATGTTATTCATGCGTGGTGGGTTCCGGATCTCGCTGTAAAAAAAGATGCGATACCTGGATTTATCAATGAATCTTGGACACGTATTGAAGAGCCGGGAATTTATCGCGGTCAATGTGCAGAGCTCTGTGGTAAAGATCATGGATTCATGCCCATTGTAGTAAAGGCAGTTCCTCAAAATGAATACAAAGCTTGGCTTGATGGTCGGGTAGCCTCGGCCGTAAAAATGCGTGAACTCACAGGTAAGACGTTTACTTTTGACGAACTTTTTGTTCAGGGTGAAAAAGTTTACACGAGCATGTGTGCGGCCTGTCACCAGCCAAATGGTAAGGGTGTTCCCGGCGTATTTCCGGCGATTGCGGGATCAAAAATTGCAACCGGCCCTCTGAATACTCACCTCGATATGGTAATAGATGGGTCGCAGGTTAATCCAGCCATGCAAGCATTTGGGGAGCAGTTATCCGAAGTGGATATTGCTGCGGTGATCACCTATCAGCGCAATGCATTCGGCAACGAGATGGGCGATACGGTTCAGCCCGTTGATATCCTTAATTTCAAGAATAAGCAGTAGCGAGGGGGATTTTAACATGGCACATGGACCTCAACCTGGCTTAAAACGCTGGTTATACACCACAAATCATAAAGATATAGGAACTCTTTACCTATGGTTTAGTTTCGCAATGTTTTTCCTGGGCGGTTGTATGGCGTTGATTATACGCGCGGAACTTTTTGAACCAGGATTACAGATAGTACAGCCGGAATTTTTTAATCAAATGACAACCATGCATGGTCTGATCATGGTTTTTGGCGCAGTAATGCCAGCATTTGTAGGACTGGCCAATTGGATGATACCGATGATGATCGGTGCACCTGATATGGCACTACCGCGAATGAATAATTGGAGCTTCTGGATACTACCTTTTGGTTTCGCGATGCTGGCCTCCACGCTCTTTATGGAGGGAGGTGCACCAAATTTCGGTTGGACTTTCTATGCTCCACTCTCTACAGAGTATGCACCTCCAAGCGTCACTTTTTTTATATTTTCTGTGCATATTCTGGGTGCTTCATCGATTATGGGTGCGATTAATATTATTGCAACCATCCTGAATATGCGTGCCCCCGGCATGACATTGATGAAAATGCCATTGTTTGTTTGGACTTGGCTAATTACTGCTTATCTTTTGATTGCAGTGATGCCGGTGTTGGCCGGTGTGGTAACTATGATGTTGATGGATATCCATTTTGGCACCAGCTTCTTTAGTGCCGCAGGTGGTGGTGATCCGGTTCTATTTCAGCATGTTTTCTGGTTCTTTGGTCATCCAGAAGTGTACATTATGATCCTGCCGGCTTTTGGGATTATCTCTGCGATCATACCCACCTTTGCGAGAAAGCCTTTATTTGGTTATAGCTCTATGGTCTATGCCACAGCCGCTATTGCTTTTTTGAGTTTGATCGTATGGGCGCATCATATGTTTACCGTTGGAATGCCAATCGCTGGTGAACTGTTCTTTATGTATGCGACCATGTTGATCTCTGTCCCCACTGGAGTAAAAATCTTTAACTGGGTTTCGACGATGTTTAAAGGGTCCATGACCTTTGAAACTCCGATGCTATTTGCAATAGCTTTCATCATACTATTTGCCATAGGCGGTTTCTCAGGTCTGATGTTGGCAATAGCTCCAGCGGACTTCCAATACCACGATACCTATTTTGTCGTTGCGCACTTTCACTATGTACTGGTTCCCGGCGCCATATTTTCAATTACTGCGGGAGTCTATTACTGGCTTCCCAAGTGGACTGGAAATATGTACAACGAAACAATGGGTAAGGTTCACTTCTGGATGGCATTTGTTGGCTTAAATCTTACTTTTTTCCCGATGCATTTTGTTGGGTTAGCCGGAATGCCGAGAAGAATACCCGACTATGCCTTGCAGTTTGCCGACTTTAATCAGATGGCCAGTATGGGGGCTTTTTTATTCGGTGCTGCACAGGTGGTATTTTTGTTTAATGTAGTTCGTACAGTTATGGGTGGAAAAAAGGCTTCCGAACAGGTCTGGGAGAATCCACAGGGATTAGAGTGGACCGTACCATCACCCGCTCCATACCACACTTTCAGCAGCCCTCCAATTCTTCGTTAAGAGTTGGATAACTAATGAAATTTAGCAAAAATACCAAAATAACAGTGAAGTTACTGGCGCTAGCCGCCAGTATGCTGGTTTTCGCTATATTTGTAATGCCGCCGCTGTATGATGCTTTTTGTGAAATTACTGGTCTAAATGGAAAAACTGGGGGGCGCTATGTGGCAGTACCGGCAGCCATAGATGAGAGTAGAACCATTACGGTTCAGTTCGTTGCAAGTAATAATGACAACATGCCGTGGAAATTCTCACCGAGTGTAAGGTCCGTAGATGTACATCCCGGTGAAGCGGCAGATACAGTATTCCACGCTTTTAATCCGACAAAAAAAGATATGATTGGTCAGGCTATTCCCAGCTTGGTTCCTTTCAAAGCGGCCGAATTTTTTCACAAAACTGAGTGTTTTTGTTTCAATCAACAAGTCTTAAAAGCTGGGGAAGAAGCGAAATTAGCACTCCGATTTATCGTAGATCCAGATATTCCGGAAAATGTGAATACTATAACCCTTTCCTACACGCTGTTCGATGTTACGGGAAGAATTTCTAAAAATATCGATAAAAATAATACCGAATCTGCGCGAGAGGGATAAACATTATGGCCAGTGAAAGCAGTTATTACGTTCCTGAACAATCTAAGCTGCCGATATTTGCTACTATCGGTTTATTTTTGATGGCCTTTGGTGCTGCGAATTGGATCAATGGTGGTAGTTCTTATATTTTCTTTACGGGCGCACTCTTTCTGGCATCTGTTTTGTGGTTTTGGTTTGCCGCTGTCATTAAGGAAAATATGGCGGGTCTCAACAGTGAGCAATTGAAACGCTCATATGTTTGGGGTATGGGATGGTTTATTTTTTCCGAGGTCATGTTCTTTGCCGCTTTTTTTGGTGCCCTATATTACATCAGGAATTTCTCAGTCCCTTGGTTAGCTGGAGAGGGTGATAATGGAATTTCAAATATGCTGTGGGAAGGGTTTGAAAATTCTTGGCCACTCTATGTAACTCCAGATGCTGCCGCCCATGGAGATACGGCAAAGTTTGTTGGGCCAAAAGATGTTATTGATCCATGGCATCTTCCGCTGTGGAATACGATTATTCTTTTAACTTCCAGTGTCACTGTGCATTTTGCACATGTTTTTCTAAAGAAAGGCGAGCGTGGAAAATTTAATATGTGGCTAGGCGGTACAGTCATACTTGGCGGCGTATTTATTTATCTGCAAGCTCAAGAGTACTATGAGGCCTATCAACACTTAGGACTTACTTTGGAATCAGGCGTTTATGGTACAACTTTTTTCATGCTGACAGGCTTTCATGGTGCTCATGTGACACTTGGAACCATCATGTTACTGATTATGTTGTTACGGTCTGTCATAGCACAGCATTTTAAGCCTGATGATCACTTTGGTTTTGAGGCAGCAAGTTGGTATTGGCATTTCGTAGATGTTGTTTGGGTTGGTTTATTTATTTTTGTGTACGTTCTAGGTGCATAACCTTCAAGAAATACTGATCCGCCCCTGGAAGAAGCCACAGGGGTGGAAAAATTAGTATTTATTAGCCCAAGGTGCACTTTTTGCCAGTATGCCACTTTCAAATCCATACCAGATGGCCAATAAAAGCAAGGCGGCCAGGGTAACTCTAATTCCAAGAGCATAGAGGGTACGCTTGGAATGCGATGCTCCCATATCCCGCAAAAGAAAAAATAGAGCACTAGAAAGGCTGACTAACACCGCAAGAAATAGAACTACAATAACAATTTTTAACCACATATATTTATTTTCCACTATTTAATGTAGTAACTCATGACACTAGAGATACCATCAGTTTCTGAGAAAAAAAACAGTGTACCACTGATTTGCAACTGGCCTATAACCCTCTTCTCTGCAGGGATTTTGCCTATTTTAATTGCTCTTGGAAGTTGGCAGTTGCAGAGGGCTGAATACAAGGAAATTATAAAAAAAGAACTCGATGAAAAATTGTCATCTCAACCTATTAACCCGGATACAGGCGTAGAGTTAGAGCGATTTATACCCGTGGTCTTAACTGGTCACTACACCGAGGAATATTATTTTCTTGATAACCGTACTCGTCAAGGGCGCGCTGGCTATGAAGTGTTGCAGCTATTTATTTCAAATAATCGACGCTGGCTGATTAATCGAGGATGGGTACCGCAAACGGAGAGTCGACAAATTTTACCTGAAATTAGCTATCCGAGAAATACAATAAAAATTATAGGTTATATTTCTCCAGTCTCAAATTCTAATTCGGTAGATGAAAAGGAAAAGGAAAAGGAAAAGGAAAAGGACAATATCCGAAGAGTACAGTCCATAGATAAAAATCTCACTAGGCATTTACAGGTAAGTGAAAATAATTGGATTATAAGGATCAGTTCTGATTCCATTTCCGCGTTTGTAACTGGGTGGAAATTCACTAATAGTGGCCCAGAACGTCATAGGGCATATGCAGTGCAATGGTTTAGCATGGCGATAGCTTTAATAATCCTTTGGATGTTTTCTGCTACTGAGATTGTTAGGCTCTCTAGAAAGATAATAATGATAAATCGTTGAGGAATATAACAATGGATACAAAAGAAAATTCTTCCATTTATAAAAGCAATCTTGAAAATAAAGGTGTTTTTAGATCTAGAAAAGTACAGGGGTTGTCTATTGTAGCATCTGTACTTTTACCGATAGCTGCAGCCTATGTGGTATTTTATACAGGCTTAGGTATTCCCTCTGAAACGATCAATCAGGGGGAGTTAATTCAACCACCTATAAAAATTTCAGATTTGACAGTAACCCGTAATGAAGAAGAAATTCCACTTTTAAAAGGTAGTTCGCCCAAGTGGCGTTATCTGATCTTAAGTGGCTCGGCTTGTGAACAAGAATGTGAAAAACTCTTGTATACCAGTCGCCAGGTTCATATTCGCTTAGGTGAAAAAGCAAGTCGTGTTGAGCGACTCCTTGTCATTAGTGAAACCCTGTCTTTAGACGAGCAAGAAAAATTAAAAAAAGAACACCCACGCTTGAAAGTACTACAGATGAATGACAGTAGTTTACATCATTTACAGGAGTTGACCGCTCACTCAAGTGTAGATGAAGTAAAGGCGTTACTAATTGATCAGGAAGGCTTCGCTATGATGGCCTATGACAATCATCATAGCGGTAATCAACTCCTAAAAGATATTAAGCGTTTACTGAAATACTCCTACGAAAATTAAGGGGAGTTTGATGAAAATGAATTCTTTGCAGAAAATAAATTTTCGCTATGGCTGGCGATACAGGTTAGCTCTGAGCGGTTGTGCTCTGGCTGTCGTTGTAGTTGTACTAGGTGCATTTACTAGGCTGGTAGATGCTGGCTTAGGTTGCCCTGACTGGCCAGGTTGTTATGGGCATCTAACTTGGCCAAATGAGATTCATGAAATTCAAACAGCTAATAAAGCCTTTCCTGATGCACCTGTAGATGCCAATAAAACCTGGCCTGAGATGGTACATCGATATTTTGCCGGAGTCCTGCTGTTATTGGTCGCTGCACTGGCCTTTTTGTCCTGGTCCTGGACCAAGCAGCCTACCTTCAAGCATATACATTTCTTATTAGCATTAATTATTCTGCAAGCGGCTTTCGGGATGTGGACGGTCACTTTAAAGCTTTGGCCTCAGGTAGTTACCGCGCATCTACTTGGGGGGATGGCAACACTGTCTATGCTTTGGTTACTCGTAGAACGTATGAGATATGAGGGATCTCGCCGTTATTTAAATAAATACCTTGCCCTAAGTAACTTACGTCCCCTTGCTTTTCTAACAGCACTTGTGATTATTGTACAAATTGCCCTAGGTGGATGGACCAGTTCTAATTATGCTGCTTTGGCCTGTCCGGATTTTCCTACTTGTCATGGTCAGTGGTTTCCTCAAGCTAATTTCGATACCGGATTTAATATTAGCCAACAAATAGGACCGAACTATTTAGGGGGTGCTTTGGAAAACGATGCGCGAACGGCAATTCATTTAACCCATCGTTTTGGTGCAGTACTTGTGACAATATTGATGTTGATCCTTGTATTTTATACCTGGAGAGCCGGGGCGCGTCGATGGGCGCTGTTGCTCAGTAGCTTGTTATTACTACAAGTAGGTCTGGGAATTGCAAATGTTGTTATGTTTTTACCTTTGCCTATAGCAGTGGCACACAATGCAGGTGCGGCTCTGTTATTACTTGGAATTATCACTTTTTGTTATAGGATTCATGTCGCTAAAAAGATGAAAGCTAGAGAAAGAAGTTTAAAGAATTTAACGAATTCGAGTGAATCGGTGCTTGTTAGTAACTTGTAAATACTCGGTACTTATTAGGGAATATTCAGAGATAATATTATGTTTATAAAAACAGCTGAATTGGCTTCAACCAACTGGCGTGACTACTACGAGCTCACCAAGCCAAGAGTAGTCATGTTGATGATTCTGACCTCCTTAATTGGTATGTTATTGGCCGTTCCCGGCATGGTGCCTTTGAATACTCTGATTTTGGGGAATCTAGGTATTGCTCTCTGTGCAGGAAGTGCTGCGGCTGTTAATCACCTGGTTGACCGCTATATAGATACAAAGATGGCGCGCACCAGCAATCGTCCAGTTGCTAAGGGTCGAGTTGAACCTTATAAGGCCATAGTATTCGCACTTTTATTAGCGGTGCTGGGTATGACAGTGCTTATGGTGTTTGTGAATGCCCTAACAGCATGGCTAACACTTATTTCATTGCTGGGGTATGCGGTTATTTATACTATGTTTTTGAAGCATGCAACGCCCCAAAATATTGTTATCGGTGGCTTAGCTGGTGCTGCCCCGCCATTATTAGGGTGGACGGCTGTTACTGGCGAGATTCATGCACATGCACTGTTGCTCGTCTTGATTATATTCGCTTGGACTCCCCCCCATTTTTGGGCGCTTGCTGTGCATAGGAAAGATGATTATGCCAGAGCTAACGTACCAATGCTTCCCGTTACCCATGGTATCCCCTACACCAATCTGCATATTTTACTCTATACATTAATTTTATTTGCGGTAAGTCTACTTCCATTTGCTACAGCTATGTTGGGTTGGCTTTACCTTCTGGGGGCAGTCGTTCTCGGACTGGGCTTTATATATTGGAGCTTAGTAATGTTGCGCGGTCGTGACCCGAATGCGGGTATAGAGACCTTTAGATATTCAATTATTTATTTGATGGCATTGTTTTGCATTATGTTATTAGATCACTATTTGATTGCGGTGTAATACGATGATAAAGAATCTATTAAATAATTCTGATTTCTCTCTAGAACAACAGCAGAAGCGTGGAGTTCGAATCACGATTACTGTTCTGCTTGTATTCATCATCTTGGTATTGATGGGCTTTGTGCATAAGCTAAGTCAACCAAGAGTCATAACGGATTCGGAACTGCGTTTGAACGGAGCGGTTAAATTACAGCGTGCCCGAATCATTGATAATTTTGAATTACTTTCAGATTCTGGAGTTAGATTCGAAACAAAAAATTTGAAAGGGCATTGGACATTATTATTTTTTGGATTTACCCATTGCCCAGACATATGCCCCACAACACTTTCTGAATTGAGTAAGTTTTATCAGATGCTTGATGGTGACATTCAGAGGGATACAAAAATCATACTGGTTTCGGTCGACCCAACTCGAGATAAACCTAAAGTCCTGCGTGATTATGTACGTTACTTTAATAATGAATTTCAGGGCGTCACTGGTGATTTTTTTGATATAAAGCGTTTTGCTACGCAACTCAATATACCTTTTAATAAAGTGACTCTGGAAGGTGGAAATTACACGGTGGATCATGGTTCACAAGTAGTACTTATTAATCCTCTCGGACATTACCACGCTTTTTTTAAGGCACCTCTTGATCCTGTAAAGATGAAACTGACCTATCGATCAATTCGTGCAACATTTAATGGGTAATTTAATTTGTCCAGATATATTCTTTCATCTTCTGAAGATTATTAACTGTGTATTAGTGAACGTTGATGTCATCTGAGGTTGCCAGCTCAAAAAAATCAATCAATACATCTGGGGTACCTTGGGGAGCCCCAATTCTATTAACCTTGTGTATTATTCCTTATGGTTGGACAGGTTTACTAGCTCCACTTACCTGGGTTTCTCTAATTGCTTTGGAATTCAATAGAGGCTGGAAGCGAGCTGCCCTTTTCTTAATCTGTGCAGCTTTAATGCTTATTGCTGGCTTAAATGTAATTCCCGGAAGTGCGAGTATACAGGTTTTACAGCCTTATTCAGATAATACAGGAAACCTGATATATGCAAGCTTTAATAGTGGTAAGGCGATAATATCGGTTACAATTATTGCTTTTATGATGCGTTTACAGCAGTCGATACAAATTTATGATTTACCCTATTTATTTGTGGCGATTGTAATTCCATTGATTATTGCTCTAATTCTATATGAACCTTACTTTAAAATATCCACCACAATTATTACCGCCATCCTACTCAATTTATTAGTGGTTTGTATCAGTGAAGAAGGCTTTTTCCGTTGGATATTGCAAAGAGGTATAGAAGAGAGTATGGATGGTTGGCGATGGTTATCTGTGCCCATTGTCGCAGTTATCTTTGCCTTGCTTCATATAGGTTGGTCCAGTAATTTGGTAGCTATTTTATTACTGGGAGTAGCTTCATTTTGTTACGCTTTACTCTGGTATCTACGGAGAAATTTTTGGCTTTGTGTATTGGCGCACTGGGGGGTGAATATATTTCATATATTGGTCTTGCCATATCCTCTACCGGGATAGGATACCAAATACGGGAAATATATATCTACAACATTTCCCAAACTTTAAGTGTTTTTCTTTCTTTATTCTGGATTCAACGTGTAGAAAATCCGGAACCTCCATCAAAATACCCACTGATAAATATTTAAAATTTTGGAAGATTTGCTATGAGAAAAATGATTTTTGTCATTATTTTAGTCCTAGGGGGATGCAATAAGACTTCACAAAATGATCAATATGCTCTTGCCCAGCAGCTAGTTAATCAAAATATTCTTATCGATGGGCATATCGATTTGCCTTATAGGCTTTCAAAAGAAAATACGGATGTTAGCCTTTCTACTAGTGTTGGTGATTTTGATGTTCCCAGGGCTAAAGCTGGTGGTTTGAATGCTCCCTTTATGTCAATTTATATCCCGGCAGAAAAAGAAGTCGATGGTACTGCTACTGAATATGCAAACCAATTGATCGATCGTATTGAAGATCTGGTAACTGCCCATCCAAATATATTCGCCATTCCTAATACTCTGCAGCAGTTAAATAATCAAGTTGAGCAGGGAAAGATTTCTCTGCCGTTAGGAATGGAAAATGGTGCGGCTATCAATGGAAGTATTGAAACGCTTCGGCATTTTCAACGTCGTGGCGTTCGTTATATCACTCTGACTCACTCAAAGAGCAATCATATTTCAGACTCCTCCTATGATGAGTCTCGTCCATGGGGTGGATTGAGCGACTTTGGTAGCCAATTAGTTATGGAAATGAATAAGTTAGGAATTATGGTTGATGTATCCCATGTTTCTGATAAAGCTTTTTGGCAGGTTTTAGAGATTTCCAGTGTGCCTGTTATTGCTTCACATTCCTCCGCCCGACATTTCACCCCTGGGTTTGAGCGAAATATGAGTGACGCAATGATCAAGGCGCTCGCTGACCAAGGCGGGATAATTATGATCAACTTTGGCTCAACGTTTATTAGTGCTAAATCACGCGATTCATTTGGGTCGATTAGTGCTTCAGTTGAAGAATTTATACAGGAAAATAATCTTTCAAAAGACAGTCGTGAAGTTGAAGCGTTTGCCGAATCACTGCGTAAAGAGAGGTTTGTGTATGCTGATCTGGATGATGTTCTTGATCACTTCGATCATATTCGAAATCTGGTGGGTGTCGAGCATATTGGTATAGGCTCTTATTTCGATGGAGTAGGTGATAGCTTGCCAGTTGGTTTAAAAGACGTCTCAGAATACCCCAATCTTGTGCATGGACTTTTAAAGCGTGGATATAGCATGACTGACATAAAAAAGATCCTGGCAGGAAACCTACTACGGGTTTGGCAGGAAAATGAAGAATATGCCGATTTACAGGGGCAGTAGCGCTGGCTCTAAGCTATTTGTGCACTATTCTTTCAGTAAGCTATAAAGGGATATAAATTTCTCTTGAAAAAAGTGATTAATCTATTTAATGAAACCAAAAAAGTTCGATTGTTGATTGGTTGGATTGGTTTATTAATTACTGCGCCATTTATCTTGTGGGGTATGGCTGGTTTGCTAGGGATTGTCCCTTCAATGCTCAAGGTTTTTGGTCTTCCAGGCTTGCGTATACCTGCAGGTATTACAATTTTTGGTCTGCTGATAGCTGCTATTGGATTTTGGGATTATGACTAGAAATAAGCGGATAGAAATATGCTAAAAGCGTCCGATTTATTTATTTTGTTGGCGGTTTTGATTTCTTTTTGTTTGTCCGGATATTTGTGGTTTAACGGTTATAAAGAACAGGGTGTTTTTACCGCGATATGGGTGCCGAGTATTCTTACTTTCGGTATTTATTTTAAAGTTTCTGCTTTACTAGCTCGCCGGGGATAGGTGTGATCGATTCATTTATTTTATTCACCGGAATTGGTGTTTCAATATGTATGTTACTTGGTGTTATTTTGACCGTGTATGAGTTTCATAAAGCTGGCTACGAGCCAGTAAGAAATAAATCCAGGAAAAAATAATCCGTTAACAGGTAAAGTTGTAAATTGCCGAGAAGTTTAAGCAGAATTGGGTGATATATATACTAAAAAAGGGAAGCCAGAGGCTTCCCTAGTTGATTTAATACTGTTTCTATTTAAAAGTTATAGGTCATTTTACCGTAGACAAAGCGGCCGCGTGGATCGTGTTGTGATTGTACATAGCCGTAAAGATCGTTTTCGCCATCACCTATTGCGAAGGCTGGATCTTCATCAAATAGATTTTCCGCACCGAGACTGACAATCATATTATTAAAGCCAGTATATCTGGCCTGGAAGTTGACTGTCATAAAGGAGTTCACGGTACGATCTGTACGCGAAACGCCTAAATCTGGAATATCTTCAAACTCACCGATGTAATTAACACCCGCACTAAAACCAAAGTTATTTAGAGACCAGTCAGCGGTTGCTGTCCAGCGGTGCTGAGGGTATTCATATTCTCCTGCCAAGTCCTCTGTAATAGGGTCTTCTGTGGAGCCCAGCCCAACCCGCTCAAACTCGGCAAGATAGGAATAATCCAGGCGTAAACCCAATTCACCGCCGGCTAAAGATAATCCGCTATAAACAGCAGTTAAGTCGATGCCAGAAACATCTTGCTCACCGATATTAAGATACGTTCCATAGATATCCTGAATAGGGCCTAAGCTATGCTCTGGTTTCAAAGGATCTGCGCGATCACAAATCACACTTTCCTGGCTACCACAGTATTTGTCATAAAGATATTTGGCGGGTTCTGCTTCAATCTTGTTTTCCTGAACAATGTTCCAGTAGTCCAGAGACAATTGCAGCCCCTCTAACGGTTCAAAAACTGCACCGATATTAAATGACTCCGACTCCTCAGGCTCAAGGTCGGCGTTGCCTGTGAAGACAACCGTATAGTCTGTGCTGCTGCAGAAAGTTATATTGTCGGCGCAACCATAGGTATCTTCTATAAATAATGATTTTTGCGATGGTCCTAGACCAACCTGAGCCAGTGATGGAGCACGGAACCCTGTGCCCCAGGATGCGCGCAGGGAGAGCATATCGTTAGCAGTCCAAAGTAAACTCGCCATAGGATTAGTCGTGTCGCCAAAATCACTGTAATCATCGTAACGCCCGGCCAGGCTCAGCTCGAAGTTGGCGGGCAGAGGAAATGCAAATTCAACATAGGCAGAGGTAATATCACGGCTAGCTTTTGCAAAAACGGATTCAGTACCAAAAATCAAGCCGCGCAGGAACTGATCATCGGGTTTATCGGATACCTTTTCCTCTCGGTATTCGATGCCTGTAGCCATCGCGATGGTACCGTTTCTGGTATCAACTAGATCCCCACTAATCGTAAAGTCGTAACCTGTAAATTCGGACTTGCCCTGGCGCACCAGATTGGTAGTAATTGCATCGATAATTGAATCTGGGTTTTGTACTCCACCAAAGGGATTATATCGCCCGGCATTGATCTCCTGTTGGAGAAGGTCAGTGCGCACCCACCCCTGAGATTGATTTCCGGTTTGTTTGGATTCGCTGCGAGAGCGTTGTACAGAAGCCTCCCAGTCCCATTCAGCGATACTGCCGCGCAGACCGAAGACACCACGCAGATTATCGGTTTCTATATCCCATTGGCGCGCGCCGGCATCTACCGTACGGAAACGGTAGATATCTACATCTTCACCGAAGGGGTTGTTCGGGTGGTCTGCCAGTACATAGAGTCCAGCCTTTTCATCAAGAGGCGTTGGTGCTCCCTGAGCGACAGAGGTGTTATGTTGGATGCCAATTTCACTAAAAAACTCGATGCTTTCATTCAGTTGCGAACGGCCGAGCATCAGTAGACCGGTACGCTCAGATTCTGGGGTGAGAAGGTTCCAGGGGCCATAGTTATAGAGGCAGACCCCGCCATCAACCCGCTCTTCTGGACAGCTTGGATCAGCAACAGTGGTCCCATCACTTAGGGTAAAGCTGCCAGGAAAGCCACGGGATGATCGGTTGTCATTTCCTCCGCGACTTTTTAAATTTGGGGTGTCCAGACCACGTTCTGAGCTGGTAAGGCGGCTATTTGCACTATGGTCCAAGATGACAGTGAAATTAGAGTTTTCCCCATTGATTCCCCAAACCGCACTGAAGGATCGCTCGGAATAGTCCTCTGCACTACCAAAGTCCATTGAGACTTCTGTTCCTTCAAAGTCCTTGCGCAATACCAGGTTGACCACACCGGCAACGGCGTCAGAGCCATAGATAGCTGAGGCACCGTCTTTCAGGATTTCCACTCGTTCAACCGCTGCCAGGGGGATGCTGTTGATATCTACGAAATTAGTGCTGATGCTCTCGGCGAAGGCACTAATAGCCACGCGCTTGCCATTGATCAAGACCAGAGTTGCATCGGCGCCCATACCGCGCAAACTCACCGCAGCAGCACCATTGGCGGTGGAATCCTGGTTGTTACCGCGGGTGGAGAAGGTGCCATTACCGGCGGCGGGGTGCTTCTCAAACAGTTGCTGAAGATTGGTATAACCGGATTTTTCGATGCTCTCGCGATCCATTACCTGGACTGGAGTGGCATTCTCAAATTCGGAGTTGCGGCTGATGCGCGAGCCGACAACAGTGATCTCTTCAATAGCGCCTTCTTCTGCAGCGAAGAGGGCTTGTGGGGTTGTTGTGGCGGCTGCAGCCAATATGGCGCTGGCCAATACATTGCGACGGAGAGTGAATTTTTCCATGTTTTTGCTCAACTTTTTTATTGTCATAGTCCGTGACTGGCCCAAATTGGCTGGTCGTCGAGCAACACTAGCAACGGCGGAAAACTGAAACAATTGCCTGGAGGCTGGCCGTGGGGCCGGTGGAGAAATGGGTGAGGTAGGTCGCCTTTTTATGGTGAAATGGACGACATCAAGCAGGGGGGGCCAGTTGCTTGGTAATGAGAGGACTTACATCGGTGGTGCTACTTGGCTGTTACTGGCCGGAGCTGACTGCTGAGAAAAAAAACGGCGGCAGCGAGAACGATTGAAGGTCCCGCAGGAGTGTCCCATAAAATTGAGGCCAGCAGGCCGAAGACCACAGCCAGGCAGCCAATCAGGGAGGCCAGCAGAGCCATCTGTTCCGGTGTGCGCGAGAGCCTGCGCGCTGTCGCAGCGGGAATGATCAGAAGTGCAGTGATCAGCAAAACGCCAACTACCTTCATGGCGATGGCGATTAATAGAGCCAGCATCAACATCAGGGCCATGCGTACCCTTTCCACAGGAATACCCTCTACTGAGGCCAGCTCCTCGTGAAGGGTAAAAGCCAGCAATTTTTCCCACAGCCAATAGAGCAGGCCCAAGATGCCCAACACGGTAATGGACATCAGAGCCAAATCCCGGGCGCCGACGGCGAGCAGGTCGCCGAGTAAGAGGGAAAGCAGATCCACTTTTATCTCGAATAGGCTCACAGTCACGATGCCGAGGGCCAGCATCGAGTGTGAGAGAATGCCCAAGAGGGTATCCACCGCCAGCTTCTGACGGCGCTGCAGATAGACGAGCAGTATTGCCAGTAGGCAGCAAGTGGCACCGACAGCCAGGGTGGGCATAATGTGCAGGACAAAGCCCAGAGTGACGCCGAGCAGGGCGGAGTGGGCCAGCGTATCGCCGAAATACGCCATGCGTCGCCACACCGCAAAACACCCCAGCGGGCCGCTGGCTAAAGCGACCAGGAGGCCGGCGCCCAGGGCATACCAGAGAAATTGGCTATGTAGTAACTCGCCGAATTCGACCACTTAGTGTTGCTCTCTATTCTTGCCGCCGGACTTTGCGCCACAGTGGTTGTTGGTACATTCCCCCGCGATATCACCACTCAGCTTGTGCTGGTGGTTGTGCTGGTGGGTATAGGGCGCGACCTTATCGCCGAACAATTCCAGGTAGGCCGGGTCGCGACTCACTTGCTCTGGATGTCCGTGGCAGCAGATATGTTGGTTGAGGCACAGCACTCTATCGGTGGCGGCCATCACCAAATGCAGGTCGTGGGACACCAGCAGCACCCCACAATTGAGTTCATCGCGCAGAGTGGCAATCAACTGGTAAAGCTCACTCTGCCCACCCACATCGACGCCCTGTGTGGGTTCATCCAATACCAGTAATTGCGGCTTGCGGGAGGCGGCTCGGGCGAGTAGGACCCTCTGCATTTCTCCGCCGGAGAGGTTGGCCAGGCTGGCTTGGAGCAGCTGCCCGGCGCCGACTCTGTCCAGGGCTGTCTGCGCCTGAGCGGCCTTTATGCCCGGTTGGCCCAGTTGTAGGAATCTCTGCACCGACATAGGCATGGAACTGTCGATATGCAGGCGCTGCGGCATATAACCGATACGTAAATCAGGGCGGCGCCAGATGGCGCCAGTGGTGGGCTTTGTCAGACCCAGCAGCAGCCGCAGCAAGGTAGTTTTGCCGGCGCCATTAGGGCCGATTAGGGTGACAATTTCCCCCTGCATCAACTCCAGGGAGATATCCCGGAGGAGTTGCCGGCCGGAGAGTTGCAGAGCGACGCTGTCGGCGGTTATTAACGGCGGGGAAGGGCTCAGAGCAAAATCTCCAGGACTGGCAGGGAAAACCGTATCGTAGTTTATGGCTTTCAGATGAAGATCCCACGGGAGAACCTCTAGCCAGTCGGGCTGGCGGCTTGAAGCCGGTTGTGATTATATCGCAGTTTTACGTCGCCAAATGTTTCTAATGTCTCCCTATTCACGTGTTTTACCCTTTTCCATTCTGATCCTGCTCAGCTTTGGCCTGTTGGCCTGCGCTAAACAGGCGCCTGTCGAACGCACCGAGCTTGTGGTGAGTGTGCGCCCATTGGCACTGATTGCCAGGGAAATTGCCGGTGATAACCTACCTGTGCGGGTACTTATCCAAGGAGCCGATCCCCACCACTATGCACCCAGTGTCTCCGAACGGGCACAACTGGAGCGGGCTCTGTTGTTGGTTTGGTTGGGTCCGCAGATGGAAGGGGTACTCGCTGGGCAGGCGCGTTCCCTGCCCGACGATCGACAGCTGCAACTATTGGGCGCAGCTGAGTATGAGTATCAAGGGGCCAGTGCAGCTGATCCCCATCTGTGGTTGCGCCCGCGCAATGCAGCGCTGGTGGGTGCCCAAATTGCCGAGCGGTTGGCACAGCTGCAGCCTCAGCAGGCGGAGCTGTATCGCAGCCGCGCGCGGGATTTTTCCGAGTCCATGGCCAGTTTACAGAAGGTGCTGGATCGCTCCTTATGGGGATACCGCGATGTGCCCATCGTGGTTACCCACGATGCTTATGGGCACTTCTTTGGTTCCGCCGGAGTGAAAACCCGCGCCCTGGGGAATGGCAGCGGCGGCGGTCACGGTGCCCGCGCGATGCTCAATTTAAGTCAGGTGGGGCGGGGCTGCCTATTCGGTGAAGCACCGAAGAATGAGCGCGACCAACAGCTGGCGGATCACATGGGACTGGAGTATGCCGCGCTGGACCTTCTTGGTGAGCAGCTGGGACCCGAGGCCCATTATCGCGACCTGATTGAATCCCTATTGACCCAGGCACGCGGTTGTCTCAGCGAAATACCGGATGCCGTTAACGAGAAAGCTGTTCAATAACTGGGTGCAGTCTGTAATAGGTGCCTGAAAGGCTGAAGAGATGGCCCGGCAGTTGAATCACCGGGCCAGGGCAAGGTTAACCGGCGTTGTCGGAGTCACTCTTTAAACGCTGTAGTTTTTCTAGGCGCACTGAATCCCGCTCAGCTTTGCGGCGCAATTTTTCCAGCTGGCGCATCTGGCGCTGAAACAGAGCTTCGGTTTGCTCCCGAGTGGCTTCTTCAAGCATAAGTTCGTGATTCGGTGGCTGTGGGTATGCGCCTGAGGTGGAGGCGACTCCCTGTGTCTTTTCTGTCTGGCAGGCAGACACCGCCGCTGCTGGCATGGCCAGGATAGGGGCGGCAAACAGCAGAGTGGCGTACATCACTCCTCTCATAATTAGAGTCCTTCCTTAAACATCTGATGGGTAACATTTCCGCGGAATAAAAAAGCCTGAGCCGCCTCAGGGCAGCGAGTAGCCTTTATGTCCAGGGGGGTAACGATTTGTAAAAGTCGCTACCGGCAAGACTAGACAAGCCTGAGGATTTGGTGTGGTTACTGCGTCGATAGTTGTCACCGGCGCGTCGAGACGAGTTGGCTTTGCCGCAGGGCACAACGGCGGCGGTAAAAGTATTTAGCTGGCTGCAGCGGGCGGAAAAACTGTGTAAAGGGGGGTATCCTATCGCCCAATCTAGCGCCCCGAGCGCCCGACAGGCCCAATAACAGAATCCCAAGATTTATGAGTAAACAAAGCACCTCTGCCGCCCCGCTGATCCTTGTGGATGGCTCTTCCTACCTGTACCGCGCTTTTCACGCCCTGCCGCCATTGACTACCAGTCAGGGCCAGCCCACCGGTGCGGTTCGCGGTGTCATCAGCATGTTGCGGCGCCACCTGAAGGAACATCCAGACAGCCCTGTGGTGGTGGTGTTTGATGCGAAGGGAAAAACGTTCCGCGATGAGATGTTTGCCGAGTACAAATCTCATCGCCCACCGATGCCCGATGATCTGCGCGAGCAGATTCAGCCGATCCACGACATTATCGACGCCATGGGTCTGCCGCGCCTGGTCGTGGACGGCGTCGAGGCGGATGACGTCATCGGCACTCTGGCCCTCGAGGCCCAGCGTCGGGGGCAGGAGGTGATAATTTCCACCGGCGATAAAGATATGGCACAGCTGGTACGCCCCGGTGTCACTCTGGTCAATACCATGTCCAATACCGAGATGGACAGCGCAGGGGTGGAGAAGAAGTTTGGTGTTGGGCCGGAGCTGATCATCGATTTTCTCGCCCTGATGGGGGATAAGTCCGACAATATTCCCGGCGTTCCCGGTGTAGGGGAGAAGACCGCGCTGGCCCTTCTGCAAAACCTCGGCAGTTTGGAGAATATCTACGCAGACCTGGATGCCATTGCGCCCCTGGGTTTTCGCGGCGCCAAGACCCTCGGTAAAAAAATGGCGGAGCACCGCGAAGCGGCCGAGCTCTCCTACAAGCTGGCTACCATCAAAACCGATGTGGAAATGCCCTATCACCCCCAGGATCTGCGCAATGCAGAGCCCGACACAGAAGCGTTAATCGCACTGTTTACACAAAGTGAATTCCGCGGATGGTTGGAAGAGCTGACCAGTGAAGAGACCGAGGAGGCCATGGCTGAAGCGGTTGAACGGGACTATGTCATTGTTACCGAAATGGCGGAATTTGATGCCTGGCTGCAGCAGCTCAAAGACGCCGATATCTTTGCTTTTGATACTGAAACTACCAGCCTCAGCTACATGCAGGCAAAACTGGTGGGGGTGTCTTTTGCCGTGGAACCCTACCGCGCGGCATATGTACCCCTGGCCCACGACTATATGGGTGCTCCCGAGCAGCTACCTTTCGATGAGGTTATGGCCAAGCTGAAGCCTCTGCTGGAAGACGATCAGCAAAAGAAAGTGGGGCAGAATCTCAAGTACGACAGCCATATCCTGGCCAACTACGACATCGTATTGCGCGGTATCGCACGGGATACCATGCTGGAATCCTATGTGCTCGACAGTACTGGCAGCCGCCACGATATGGACAGTTTGGCACTCAAATACTTGGGTGAGCACACGGTGCACTTCGAGGATATTGCTGGCAAGGGCGTAAAACAGCTCACTTTCAATCAGATCGAACTGGACAAAGCCGGTCCTTATGCCGCTGAGGATGCGGATATCACTTTGCGTCTGCACAACGCGCTGAGTGGGCGTTTGCAGCTCGAACCAACTCTGGAGAAGGTACTCGATGATATCGAGATGCCGCTCTTGCCAGTGCTCGCGCGTATGGAGCGCAATGGCGCCTATATCGATGCAAAAATGCTTGCGGTGCAGAGCGCCGAGTTGGAGCAGAAAATGCGCGACTTGGAGCAACAGTCCTACGAGGTGGCCGGGGAAGAGTTCAACCTGGGTTCCACCAAGCAGCTGGGCGTGATCCTGTTTGAGAAACTGCAGATCCCAGTGATCAAGAAAACCCCCAAGGGCGCGCCTTCCACCGCCGAAGCGGTCCTACAGGAACTGGCTCATAACCACGAGCTGCCCGCGCTGATCATGCAGTATCGCGGCTTGGCCAAACTGAAAAACACTTATACCGATAAGCTGCCAAAAATGATCGATCCCGCCAGCGGTCGGGTGCACACCTCCTATCACCAGGCGGTGGCGGCGACCGGGCGCCTCTCTTCCAGCGATCCCAACCTGCAGAATATTCCTATTCGCACCGAGGAGGGGCGCCGAATCCGCCGCGCCTTTACCGCGGACCCTCGCATCAATGGCGGCAGTGAGATCATCGCCGCGGACTACTCTCAGATCGAACTGCGCATCATGGCGCATTTGTCGGGGGACAAGGGGCTGGTGGACGCTTTCGCCCAGGGTGCCGATATTCACCGGGCCACTGCGGCCGAGGTTTTTGACGTGGCTTTGGATGCGGTCAGCGATGAACAGCGCCGCCGCGCCAAGGCGATTAACTTCGGTCTGATATACGGCATGTCCGCGTTTGGCCTGGCCAAGCAGCTGGATATTCCGCGTGCCGATGCGCAAACCTATATCGACCGTTACTTTGAACGCTACCCCGGCGTGTTGCGCTATATGGAAGACACTCGCAAGCAGGCCGCGGATAAAGGCTACGTGGAGACCTTGTTTGGCCGCCGCCTGTATCTGCCGGAGATCAACTCGCGCAATGGCATGCAGCGTCAGGCTGCCGAGCGCACTGCGATCAATGCACCGATGCAGGGCTCCGCCGCAGATATCATCAAGCGCGCCATGATTGCCGTGGACGCTTGGCTCACGGAGCAGAAGCTGTCTACGAAGTTGATTATGCAGGTCCATGATGAATTGGTTCTGGAAGTGCCCCAACCGGAGGTTGAAATCGTGGCCAGCAAAGTCATGGAGATTATGCAGAGCGCTGCACAGTTGCATGTTCCCCTGATTGTCGACCTGGGGCGCGGCAAGGATTGGGATGAGGCCCACTGAGGTCTATCAGCAAAAAGACTTGAGCGACAAGATGATGATATCAGTGAAGGCCCGGGCCGCACGGTGCGGTTAAAGAGAGACTAAACAGCACTTAAATGGTGAAATAGACGCCAAAAATCGTGTTTTAGTCGGCGTTTTTACATTCTTTGCGAAAAAGCGTGGAACTGTTCCGACGACAGTTCCTCTAAAAAGGCAAGATCGTTGGAATGCGTCATCATCCCCCAAGGAAGTCAGATGTTTGCCCCGGACCCCCCCCAAGTCCGGGGCATTTTTTTTGCCCCCGCCTTATTTCCTCTTAACATCTTTCGTGTGCCCTAAATTTCCACTTTTCCTAGATTTAACAACATAGCCACGCCGTCGAGTCCTACTGATGCTCTCCTGGTCTAGTCTGAGCACTACAGAGTATTCATTCGTTTGTCACAAAGATCGGACGCTCTCGCAGGAGGGTTTGTCCGGGGCTGGATTGGTGGCCAGGTGTATTGATGGCCCCTGTCCAGTGGCTGCCGGGAGAGCCATTGATGCAGAGCCGAGCCATAGCGCTGGCCGCGGAGCACAAAACCCTGCAGGCGTCACTCACGCTTCCCCTGCAGGCGCGCGCGCTGGTGGTCTTTGCCCACGGTAGCGGTAGTAACCGCACCAGTCCGCGCAATACCGCTGTGGCCAACCGCCTGAATGATGCCGGATTCGGCACCTTGTTATTTGACTTGCTCAGCTCGGATGAGAACCGCGTCGACGTGGCCACCTGCGAATACCGGTTTGATATCGACCTGAGTGCCCGCCGTTTGGTGGAGGTGATTGACTGGGTGGCAAAGGGGGAAAATACCCGGAATCTTCACATAGGATTATTCGGGTCCAGCACCGGGGCGGCGGCGGCGCTGGTTGCGGCCGCCGAACGGCCCTCACTGGTGGGTGCGGTTGTCTCACGGGGCGGTCGACCGGACTTGGCGGGGGCGGATTTGCCCCTGGTTAAGGCGCCCACATTGCTGCTGGTGGGCGGGGACGACAAGGAGGTGCTGGAACTGAATAAGGAGGCGCTGGGCCATATGGTCAATGAACCCCGTTTGCATCTGGTCCCCCACGCCAGTCATTTATTTGAGGAGCCGGGTGCAATGGATGAAGTGGTGCGGATGACGGTGCGCTGGTTTCGCGCGAGCCTGTTATGAGTCGATTGAAATTATTTAGCCTGGATACCGGCGCCGATTTTGCCGGACGCGTGGCAGCGGCCCTCGGGGAACCCCTGGCCCGGCATGAGGAGCGCTGTTTTGCTGACGGGGAGCACAAAGTGCGCCCATTGGACGATGTCGAGGGCGCAGATGTCTTCCTGGTGCAATCACTGTATCGGGACCGCTGCAGCAGTGTCGATGAAAAATTACTGCGCTGCCTGTTCTTTATTGGCGCGCTGCGCGATGCCGGGGCCGCGCGTATCACCGCGGTGATACCCTACCTGTGTTACGGGCGAAAGGACCGACGCACCAAACTGCGCGATCCTCTGCCCACCCGCTACTTGGCCAGCCTTTTTGAAGCGATGGGGACCCAGGTGGTGGTGACCCTGGATGCCCACAACCAGGCGGCCTTCGAAAATGCCTTTCGCTGTCGCACCCTACATCTGCTGGCAGAGCCCCTGTTGCTGGAATTTGCAATAAGGCGGTTGGCCTCGGAGCAGCGCTCGGTGGTGGTGTTATCTCCGGATGAGGGCGGTATCAAGCGAGTGGAAAAACTGCGCCAAGCTCTCAGTGAGCGCCTGGGGCGCCCAGTCACTACGGCCTTTGTGGAGAAGCATCGGGATGGGGAGCGGCTCACTGGTGGCACCTTGGTGGGTGAGGTGCGCGGGGCGGTGGTATTGATTGTGGATGATCTTATCGCCAGTGGCACCACGCTCTATCGGGCGGGAGAAGCCGCGCAGAAGGCGGGTGCGCAGAGCCTGCTGGCCCTTGCCAGCCACGGTCAGTTTAGTGCTGACGCTTATACAAACTTGGCGCATCTACCTTTGGAGGTCGTGGCGATAACCAATTCTCTTCCCCAGCTCGACCTCCCCGAGCATTTTCAGCTGCTCGACTGTGCGCCATTGCTGGCGGAGGCGATTCGGCGCCTGCACGACAGCGGTCCGGTGAGTGAGCTCACGCTTTAAAGGCTCGCGTTAGCGCTAAACACAGAGGAATCATCTGGCGTATATAGGCGGGTTTGCGGGCGTGGGTAGACTTCGGCCTGTCGTCGGTATTTCCTTAATGCTCTTTAATCCGCAAAAACCTTCCTTTAAGTAAGAAACGTTTACATTTATTTACTCAAGCCGTTGGAACCAATAGGGGAGAGTTTGTATCGAAGAATACAGATCATTGTTGCTCCCTAACCCCAAAGCGTTAAGCTTTTTCACCCCGGAAATCCCCAAACCCGGGGTTTTTTTTGTCTGGGCAAAGAGGGCTGGGGCTAGAGCGGATATTTGTAACGAAAAATGCGAACCGTTCCTTTTATATTCATAGTTTTGGAATCTAAGTCCAAAAATAAGGTTTTAAAAGGGATAGTATCCGCGCACCTCTGATCGTGGTGTTTACGGGCTGGGAAATCCATCGAAGCCAGCCTAACCTACCAATATGCAATCAGTTTGCATGGTAGAGGAACCCTCAGGCGTACCCGTCCCCCTGGGTGCGTCTGGCAAGTGCCCCACCCCAAGGGCACTGACCCCTAGCCGGCAGCCCCCATCTGCCGGCTTTTTTTTTCTGTTTTTTTGCCCTTCGTGATTCAAATCCCGTATCTCGCGCCATAAATACAAATGCGCTTGCAAATGATAACGATTCTCATTATCTTCAGTTTAAATTAAACAGGGGGGTTACCGTGAATTTACGTTACCTATGCGCAAACCACCGTCAGTGGTTGATCGACAATACCGGTCGAGCGGAACAGGCGTGGTTGGATTGGATAGAACGCGGCAGGATACTTTGCGAGGAGGGGAACTATAGAGAGGCGATTCCCTATTTGGGCTGCGCATTTGATGTGGCGGGTATGTTGCTCACGCAACAGTCGCCCAGCTACACCATATCGGCAACGCGCTTTAGTGAGAGTGCTGCCCAGCTGATGGCAGCTTACCGGAAGCTGGGTGATGAAAAACACCTCCAATACCTCCTCGTTGGAGCCAGTTCAGTCCTCGCGCGTCAATTGGGTGATCGGGATAAACAGGGGCTTGCCGCTGACTGTATCAGCGCGCTCTACGCCGATGGTGAATCCGCACCCCCGCACAACGGGGGAGGCCCAAGGCTGCATAAAGAGGCAGGCCTGTCCCTGCACTGAGCCGGTGACCTTAGAATCCAGAGAACCTCCACGCCTGCTGACCGTTGCGATCTCCGAGGAAGCCCTGGTTGCCCTTTTGGCAAAGCGCCACCTCAGTGCCGAGGAGCTGCATTGCGCAACCCCCCAGGTGCGCAGGCGCCTGAGAAAATTGTTGCTGCGCGCCCTGATACCGGCTGGAGGTCGGTCGTCAGTGAGCACCTTCTGATTAGCGGTCTCGGAGTCCCCGACCTCCTCGACCGCCCCTGTTCGAGAGCGGAGAGTAAAAAATTGCGCCAGCTGTAACACGGGCGCGCTCGGGTTGTGTCTCGATCGGTTGGGGTTCCTAGCGGAGCTCCCCGGTGGGTTCGGCTGACTCTGCGCGAGGCGCGAGCCAGGCATTCAGTTTGCGCTCCAGTTTATCGAGGCCAGTCTTTTTAGTGGAGGAGAAGGTTTGCAGGGTTACTCCGCGATTGAGCCCCTTCTCCTTAAGGGCTTTTTCTACGGCGAAGAGAATATTGTTGGCTGGGCCGTTTTTCATTTTGTCCGCTTTGGTCAGCAGGATATGCACGGGTAGGCCCGCCTCCACTGCCCAGGTCAGCATGTGCAGATCGAACTCTTTGAGTGGCTGGCGTATATCCATCAGCAGTACCAGGCCGCGCAGGCAAGTGCGCTGCTCCAGGTATTCGGCCAGATGGCGCTGCCACTCGTCCTTCATGGCACGTGCGACCTTGGCATAGCCGTAGCCCGGCAGGTCCACCAGGCGCTGTTGTTCAGACAGGCTGAAAAAATTGATTAACTGGGTACGCCCCGGGGTTTTGGAGGTGCGCGCCAGCTTGTTGTTGCTGGTAAGGGCATTGATGGCGCTGGACTTGCCCGCATTGGAGCGGCCAGCAAAGGCTACCTCGGCGCCGATATCCTCCGGGCACTCTGCCAGAGTCGGAGCGCTAATGAGAAATTGTATGGCACGGTAGTCCAGTTTTTGGGGTTGGGCTTCAAATTCGGTAATTGACATGGTTTAAGTCTGCTGATCCGGTACACTCGCTTGGCGCGCAAGTATATAATGCCGCGGTTTTCGCGTCGCAGGACAATTGGGGGCGACACGAAACGCCATATCTCAGCGCGCAACGGGACGACGTATGAACAGCATTCTTAAAAACACTGCTCTGGCACTCGGTTTGGTATTCGGCTTGGGAGCCGTACCTTTTGCAATGGCCTCGGGCGATGCTGCTGCGGGCAAGGCGAAGGCCGCCCAGTGCGCCGCCTGCCACGGTGCTGATGGCAACAGTCTGTCACCGGCTTTCCCAAAAATCGCCGGACTCGGTGAAAAGTACCTGTACAAGCAGCTCCAGGACATAAAGAGCAAGACTCGCGATGTACCGCAGATGATTGGTCAGCTGGACAATTTCACCGAGCAGGATCTGCAGGACCTCGCCGCTTATTTCGCCTCACAGCCGATGCAGCTCACTGGCTCCGAAGCCATCTCCGTGATGCTGAATAACGGCGACAATGTCGATGGCCTGGCTTTCGGCCGCAAGCTATACCGCGGCGGCAACAAAGAAACCGGCGTGCCGGCCTGCATGGGTTGTCACTCCCCCACGGGCCAGGGTAATGCCCCGGCGGGCTATCCGCGTCTGTCCGGACAATATCCAGAGTATATTGAAGCGCAGTTGAAAGCGTTCCGTGCGGGTACCCGTGCCAATGATGGCGAGGTTCGCACCATGCGCACCGTGGCCAAACAGCTCTCCGATGCGGAGATCAAGGCTGTCTCCAACTATATCGCTGGTCTGACCGACTAAACCGGTTAACTACAACAACGAGAGGCCGGTCACACACCGGCCTTTTTTATGCCTAGCGCTCGCTCACAGGGGTAGGAATTGGGTACAGTATGGCCACTTTTGCGACCTTTCCTTGCGCCTGGCGGTGGGAACTTAAATAATCTGCGCTGTCTATTGTGTCCTCAGTGGCCAGACAGTACGCCGCATAACAGGCGCTCGAACCACGAATGTACAAGCTGGAGAAGACTTATGAGAGCAGTGCTCGCCCCGATAACGATGGTTTTGGCTGTGTTGTTCAGCCTTGTCGCCTGCGCCCAGGAAAGCGGTGAATTTAAGGCTGGTCAATATTACCAAGTGCTGCCACAGACGGTAGCGCAGAAAGATCCCAACAAGATCGAAGTGACCGAGATGTTCTGGTACGGCTGCGCCCACTGCTACCACTTTGAGTCCACTCTGGATCGCTGGAAAGAAAAAATGCCCAGCGATGTGGCCCTGCACAAGCTGCCCGCGATCTGGCAACCGGTGATGGATGTTCACGCCCGCCTGTTCTACGTGGCCGATGCCATGGGCGTTCTCGACAAGATGCACACCCCGCTGTTCAACACCATCTACAACCAGCGCCAAATGCTGGCAATTCGTGAAGGTCGAGACTTTAAGCCAGACCTCGCGGCCATTGAAGCCCTGTTTAACAAGCACGGTGCCGATGGTGCCAAGGCTGCCAAGCTGATGAACTCCTTTGCTATCAACAGCAAGGTCAAGCAGGGTGTGGCCAATCAGCGCGCTTACAAAATGACTGGTACGCCCGAAGTGGTTGTTGCCGGTAAGTACCGCATTAGCTCCTCGCTGCCAGGCTATAAAGGCAAGAGCAATGGTCAGGAACTGATGTTACAGGTAGCGGATTACCTGATTGCCAAGGAGCGCGCCGACCGCGGCTAATGCCCCTGCCGAGTAAAACCCCGCCTAGTGCGGGGTTTTTTATGCCTGCATCTTTGCCACACTGAAATAATCCCGCTATTCCCTGCAGCTGCTGGTCACAGGAAGTCACTTTTGCGATATCCATGGATCTGTTTGTGCTTGCTGGTCCTCTCGTTCCAACCCCTGTGGGCGCAGCAGGCGACGGAGAACGACAGGTTGGCCGCGCGCGCGAGTAATTTACTTTCCTATATTGCGGTGGATTACGGAGAGAGTGTCGATAATGGCCAACTTCTCGATACCGACCTCTATCGACTCCAACAACACCATGCGGTTCAGGCTCTGGAGCTGGTGCGGGAACTGCCGGATAAGCCGGGCCGCGCAACCCTGGAGAGTGGCATAGGCGAGCTGCAAGAGGCCATTCGGCGCCGCGATAGTGGTGAAGCCGTACGCAGGCGTGCCAATGAGATAGCCGACCGCCTTGCCGCGCTCTACCAAATGCAGCGCTCTCCGGTGCACTCCCTGCCCTCCGCAAGCCTGGCTATGCCTCTTTATCGCCAACGTTGCGCCAGGTGCCATGGCAACTGGGGGCAGGGTGGCGGTGCGGTGCCTGATTTGCGAAATGTTTCGCGGATGGCGAGTTTCAGCCTTTACGATTTCTATAACACCCTCGATCCCTCTGTAGACACGGTGCACAGTCATCGCATCGATGGTGACTTGGATAGCAGGCAACGCTGGGCATTGGCTGTGACCGTGGCCGCCTTTGCGGTAAAGAACCAGCTGCCACCCTCCGCCGATCTCGCCGAGCGCTACCCGGCCCTGGTGGGGCTGCCGGGCATGGCGGTCACTCGGCCGATCGAGTTGCCCAGCAGTGTCAGAAACGCTCTGATGTGGTGGCGGGGGCACCCTCATTTGGTGCGCTCACTGGAGCACCCCCTAGCCCGAGCCGAGGGCTTGCTGCAGCTGGCGGAAACGGCTTACCGGGGCGGGGATAATGCCGGTGCTTACCATAAATTGATGCTCGCCTATCGCGAGGGTTACCAGCCTCTAGAGCAACAAATTGAGAGACACGATGCGGTTTTGCTCAGCCAGTTACAGACGCAGTGGCAGAAGCTGCGCCGGGAAGCCCTTGCCGGTGCGCCCAATGCCGAGGTAATCGCCTCGATGCAAAATTTGCGCACACTGTTGGCTAGGGCTCGCGACCAACTCGAACCGACCCTGGGAGGTGAGCGTCAGTATTTATGGGCAATCCTGCTCTTTACGCTGGCACTGGCGCTGGGACTATCGCTTTGGTGGGGACTGCGCCGGAGAAAGCGGGCTAGACTTTAAGAGGTTTGTGCGCCAATTCAGTGACTCAGCGGTGAGGAAGTTGCCCATGGCAAGAGCCCTAATGTCAGCCCTTTTTCTTTGTTGTGTGGCCCCACTTCAGGCGGCGGAACCCCTGGATGCTTTTCCCGCAGAAGTGGATGGCAAGCGGCGGCATGTGATCGAGCTTCCCAAGGTGGTCGATGAAAGCCGCTTTATGGTTGAGCTGGTTCCGGGGAAGAGCTCGGTGGCCGATTGTAACCTGCGTAGTTTTCGTGCGCCCTTACAGCGCCAAGTGCTGCCGGGCTGGGGTTACCCCTATTTTGTATTGGCGGACCTGAAGCCCACGCAGGGCCCGCGAAAAGTGTGCGCGCCCGGTTCTGAATCCCGCCGTTTTATTCGGGTGCGCGGAGATGGATTGATCCTGCCTTATACGAGTAGCCAGCCCCTGGTGGTGTACCTACCCGAGGATGTTCAGCTGAAGTACCGTGTATGGCGGGCAGATAAAAATCTCTCGGATGCCCGCTCCCAATAAAGTTTTGTCCGCGTTTATCTTCTGTCTTCCTGACCCTCCACTAATTCCCCCAACACAGTGGCGCCACAATAAATATTTTTAATGCTTCTAATGCCACTGTGGGATTTTGCGTCTAGCCTTACTAAGCAAGGGATGTGAAAAAAAGCGCCTGTGCGATTTTTCACGCCGGTTTTTTTGGCTTATTGCCGTAACCGGCCAGGAACGTTGGCGGTGATGTCAGCCGCCGTTCACAGTAACCCTACTCCGCGGTAATTGCCGTGGAGCCTATACGGTAGAGCAGCGCATGAAGTCTTTGCGTAATTCCCCTCCGAGTCCTGTTTTTGTCTCCCTGCTGCAAAGTTACGCGATTATCCTGGCACTTTTCCTGCTTTTGCCTCTGGCCGCAACCGCAGAGTCGGCCCAGCAAAAATGGGCGGGCAATTGGCTGGTGGTTAGTGAGGGCGATGACCAGTTGGTGTGGCAACTCAATGCCGATGGTTCCGGTTTTGCTTATGGCTTTAATCCCGGTGGCAGGCTGACCCATGGTTTTGCCATCAATTGGCAGCTGGATGGCGATCGTGTGCGAGTGCGCACGGGGGCATCGGTCAGTTGCAAAGGCGGTGTGGTGTCGGTGGCATTTCGCGGTTGGAGTCGTTCCACCTTACTGTTCGCGGTCATCGATGGGCGGCACTGGCTACAGGCTGGCGGGGGCCTGCTGAGCTTCCAGCGTCGACTCAGTAGCTGGAGTACGCCCAAAGCTGGCAGTAATTGTCCCGATATTGCCAGCTGAGTGTTATCACCAGCCGTGTGAGAGGCCGCAGGATTTATTCACTCAGGGAGGCGTTCGCCGAGTATTGGAGTAAAGCTGTGATGCAAAGGCCCCTGGTGTTGGCGCTGATATTTTTGCTCACTTGTGTTGCAGCTTCGGCCAAGGAAGAGCAGAAAAAAGAGAAAGAAAAAAAACAACGGGTGACAGGCTGGCATGCCCAATCGCGTTTGGATGCCAGCCAATGGGTAGGTGCCTGGCTGATTTCAAGAGACGGTGAGGCCCGCCATGTGTGGAGCCTGAAATCCGATGGCACCGGCCGCTCCTATGCCTTCCTACCGCAAAATGGAAAAATGCAGTTTGCCTTTGGTTACGATATCCACTGGTATTTCGACCCTTTCACACAGATGGCCAATATTAAAACCGGGCGCAGAATAATTTGCCGTCGGGGAAAAATATATCCCTATTTCCTCACGTTGAAATCCTATGAGAGCGATTATTCCGTGCGGGGAAAATACGCCTGGCAAACAACTTGGACGGAAGTCAGTATCGGACGCAATCACCTGCACAAATCCCTGGTGGTTTTTGTTGCCCCCCTGTCCGCCTGGCACGACCCAGAACGAAATGCCGCCTGTCCGGAGTTTCCCCATGTGCGCCTGGAGAAAGCTATCGACCGAGTCCTGCAGCGTTGGGAGCAAAAGGATTCTCCTGAACTTGAGGTGGATACCACTCCCGCACCGGGGGAGCCGGAATTTGAAGGTGAAGAATTAAAAAAACCAGCAAAAAAAAGCGTGAAAGGCCGCAAGCGAAATTAAAATAAAATTCCACAGAAATAGAGTGGTATTGATCGACAGTTGAGCAAAGGGCCGCGTGGTATTTCCTAAGGGAAAAAGACTTAGCTGGCTTTTGCTGGGAACCTGTAAACCATGCTTTTTCCTCGGCGGGTTTTATTAATGGCAAATCGGGTATGAGCGCAGAAGTTTCTCTCGCAAATATATTGCGGAATATGTATCCCAAATTGCAGGAGGAAACCTACGTATTTTGCCAGGTTTCAGATGCTCGGTTGGAAGAGGTTTTAGCACAGAGTCTGTGTATTTTTCGCGAGGGGGAGGGTATGAGTGCGATTTTACCCAAGTGTTTGGCGCAGCAGTACGGTATCGCCTCCAGTGGTCCTTTCCGACAAATCACCCTGCAGGTATTTTCCGGACTCAGTGCGGTGGGCCTGACCGCGACTGTGGCCAGGGAGCTGGCCGATGCAGGTATAGTCGCGAACATGGTCAATGCGCTGCGTCACGACCACGTCTTTGTTCCGGAAGAGAGTGCGCAGCAGGCCCTACAGCTTTTGCGCGGACTGAGCAATCGGGTGTATTACACCTGAGTATTGGTCAGTGCGTATCAACTACCCACAGCCACAGCCCCACGGAGAAATCCGCCAACTCCTGCCTGATCTGTTTTATGTCCCGGGGACGGTAAAGCTGGCCCCGGCGGTCAGTATCAATCGCAATATGGCTATCGTGCGCTGGCGCGAGGAACTGGTGCTGGTGAATCCGGTGCGTCTGCGTCCGGCCCAGGAGGAGAAATTACTGGATCTTGGGCGGATTTCGCACGCGGTACGCCTGGGATACCACCATGGCCAGGACGACCTCTATTATCGCGACCACTTCGATCTGACCTTTTGGCGTCAGGCGGGATCGGACTTTTACCCTCCCAGCGCTGACCGGCTGTTAAAGGAGGGAGGGGACTCGCCAATACCGGGAGGTCGCTTTGTGGAACTCAGTCACAGCCGCTACCCAGAGGCATTGTGGTGGCTGCCCTGCAATGGCGGCTTACTACTGGGCTGCGATGCGTTGCAGTACTGGGGTAAATGGTGCGGATGCAGCTGGTGCGGACGCAATCTTCTGCGTTTGTCGGGTATGCGAACCGGTATGCAGGTGCCACCGGCTTGGCGGGCACGCATGACGCCAGAGGGGCGGGATTTGCGCTATTGGCTACAGGAGGATTTCGAGCGGCTGCTGGCGCTGCCATTCCTGCACTACCTGGCTGCCCACGGTGAATTCTGTGTCGATCGAGCCCATGAGAAGGTGGCCGAAGCGATAAACCGGGCGTTTCCAGGCCTCAGCAGGGCGGCCTAGTTGCTCAAGTGGTCCTCGGATAGTGTGTAACCACTCACCTTGAGCTGCGCTCGATCCAGCTAGATCATGGTAAGCTTGCGCTCCAATTTTTGGCGCGGCAATAGCCGTGCGCGATGTTTTATTCGATAAGTAGAGTTCCCATGAGAAGCAAGATCCTGCTGAGTGGCCTGCTGGCAACCCTGCTAGTGGCCTGCACTGCCGTTTCCACAAGCACAAACACAGCGCCCAGTGCGAATATCGACGATATTCGTCGGGACGTGAATTACCTGGCATCAGAGGAATTGGCCGGAAGAAATACGGGCAGTGCGGGTTATCTCAAGGCGGCGCAGTATGTTGCCGAACAGTTTCAGTCAATGGGTTTGGCACCGGCCGGTGAGCAGGGTTATTTCCAGGAAGTGCCTTTCCGCCGGGCTAGCTGGAATGGTAAAGAACCTACTTTTGTGCTTAAGGGCGGCCGGGGCGATGTTCCCTTTGTGTTTGGTGAGGACTTTATCGCCGCACCTTCGGCGGTCAGTGAGCGTAGCGCGTTGCAGGCCGAACTGGTTTTTGTCGGCTACGGTATTGAGGCCCCGGACTACGGTCTCAATGACTACGCGGGCCTCGATGTGGAAGGCAAGGTTGCGGTAATACTGAGTGGTCGTCCCCAGAGTTTGCCCAGCGAGGTCGGTGCGCACTACGCCTCCAGCCGCAATAAGCGCGAAACTGCCGCCCGCCATGGTGCCCTGGGCTATATCACCCTCTATACACCTGAGCGGGAAAAGCGCCGCCCCTTTGCTCGCTATGCGGAGCATCGCCACGATGACACCTTCGACTGGGTAAACCGGGAAAATCTGCCGGGTAGCGCCACACCCGGCTTGTTTCCCGGTGTGATGCTCAACAGTTCCGCCGCGGCCAAACTGTTTGTCGATGCACAGCGCAGCCTGGAGAGCATCTTTACCGAGATGGAAGCCAAGCAGAGCCCGAAAGGTTTTGTCTTGCCTTACCGTGTTGATCTAAGTACTCACTCCAGCCATAAAAAAGTGGTCAGCCCCAATGTGGTGGCTCTCCTGCCCGGCAGTGATCCCCAGCTGAAAGATGAATATGTGGTTTTTTCAGCGCATCTGGATCATATCGGTAAGAAGGATGACGGTCAGATTTACTACGGAGCCCAGGACAACGCGGCGGGGATCGCCGTAATGCTGGAGACCGCACGCCTGTTTGTGGAATCCGGCCGAGCCCCGCGCCGATCCCTGCTGTTTGTTGCTGTGACCGGAGAGGAGAAAGGGCTGCTGGGCTCGGATTACTTTGCCGAATATCCCACCGTGCCAATGCAGTCGATTGTGGCCAATATCAACCTGGATATGCCCATGCTGCTTTACCCCTTCCGCGACATTATTGCCTTCGGTGCCGAGCACTCCACCCTGGGGCAGATCGCCGAGCGCGCCGCCGGCCTCAGTGGTCTGAAATTGAGCCCGGACCCCATGCCGGAAGAAGTCATTTTTGTCCGTAGCGATCACTACAATTTTGTTCGTCGTGGAGTCCCATCTATATACCTGATCACAGGGCGCGAGGCTCAGGATCCAAAAATCGATGGCACTGCCAAGCAGGTTGCTTTCCTGCGCGAGCGTTACCACAAACCCGGCGATGCCCCGGATGCGGGAATTGACTATGTGGCTGCCAAGCAGTTTACCGAGGTGAACTACTTGATCGCCCGCGAAGTGGCCGATGCCGAGGAAAGGCCCTCTTGGTATGAAGGGGATTTCTTTGGGAACTTGTTCGATAAAAAATAAGAAAAACTAGGAGAATTATTTGTAAACCCCCTGATTTCGGATCATCAAGGGGTTTGCAGAGCTGGGCATTGCTCTTAATCGTATTTCACGAGTTACTCTATCATCAAAGCTGGTTCTGTATGTCCCGGTCAATACACTTGGCGTGAAGTTGGTATTGGGTTTAACCACCAGGCAGAGGTAAGTACTCTCTTGCGTTTTTCCTTGCCAACAGCGATAACTAGAATATGGCTCCGGCCAATTTTCCTTCTCCCCAACAGGTGAAGATACCGCGAGTAACGTGCCAAAGTCGTGGCCACTGCATTTAGCAAGTGCTTCTTTTGCAGTCCAGATACTCATGAACCCCTTTTCCAGAAGGTGGGCAGGCTGTTGTCGCAGCCAAGACACTTCGTAGGAGCTAAAGTAATTCTGGGCAATGTCTAGCCAATTCCTTACTGGATAGCTTCTTTCGCAGTCAATACCTATAGGGGCTTTAGATACTGTGACTGCTAAGTAGTCTGAAGTATGACTTATCGAGAGATTTGCAAGCGGAGCGCCTGCGAGATAGGCCACTGATGGCCGATTAGCATCAAGCTCAAGTTCCTGGGGAAAACAACCGAACTGTTCGGCTAAAAGGGTTCTAGCGAGTAGACGCCCGGCAAGAAATTGTTTTTTGCGGCTGGTACGACGAATGCTTTCCAAGCGTGTGTGTTCAGCACTACTTAATAAAAGTGATGAGATAGACTGCCAATCATTGGACCAGTCGATGAACGATGAACAAGTAAACTGAATCATTACATCCTATTCGGCCCATATTATAAAAAACACGTTGGTCAGTCCTTGTGGTAAGACAGGTAAAAGCTAGATCCCTAGAGGCAGCTTAAAGTCGCTCGCCAGATACCTCGGCGAAGTATATTTTGGATTTTCGGCGTATGATTTTCCATGAAGTGCAACTTTGAGGGAATTAAATTCCTGTGCAGCAAAGTATCTAGGCTGCCAACAGATATTTAGGATTCATAGGTCCTTTAGGCCAGACCAAACCTGAACGATGGTACGAAAGAAAATTTCCCATGAAAAGCCCCTGTACTGACCTGTAATTCAAGGAACCAATCGGTCCGAAATTCAGGCTCTTTTACTGGCGGCAGTTGATCACTTTGTGTACCATTCCGGCCTGTCGTCGGTCGCGGAAAGCCCAAAAGTCACCCAAAAACAATATTGGGCTAGATCGGTTACAGAGAATTTATATTGGGGGATGGGGCACTGCTCCATAAATGTGGTTTGTCTATCGAATTTATAGTTTCCGAGTGGCGGGCATGGTATTCGGGGATCTCGGAGCCGGCGGAATGGCAGAGTTGGCGCAATGGTGGGATAACGCCGAAAGAAAATATCCAGGCCGATGTTTCCTTTTTACCTGCGATGCAGCGCCGTCGCTTAAGTCCATTGTCCAAAGCGGTATTTAATACTGCCTATCCACTCCTACAGCAGCGGGATATTCCCATGTTGTGTTGCTCTGTACATGGGGAGGCAAAGAGAACCTACGCCCTTTTGCAAGATGTTGCAAAGGAGGAGGACTTATCGCCGACCGCTTTTGGATTATCCGTCCACAATGCCATCGTGGGCCAATTATCAATTGCGGGTAAAGTGCGCTCACCAGCTCTGGCTTTGGCCGGAGGTGACTTCCCACTGCAAGCAGGCCTAATGGAAGCCGTTGGTATTTTACAAGAAGGGACAAAGCAGTTACTTCTACTTTTTTATGAGGAGCCTTTGCCTGAAATGTATCAACCCAGTTCAGAAAGTCCATCGGCCATTTGCGCTACCGCCCTACTGCTGACAAAGCCAGGAGAAGAAAGCTACGGACTGAGAGCCTCATTGCTACCCTCAAAAGGAGCGAAAGTTCAATCGGCGTTTAAGGCTCCGGACTATCAGTTGCCGATAGTCCGTGTGTTGTTAGAAAAATCGGGAGTTGTTCCGGTTGGGCTGGGCTGGGAGCTTTGTATTAATGCTGACTAGATTTATATCAACAAAACGCAGTGACTACTATTGGCTGAGACTACTGGCCACCGCAACGGCATTTAGTTTATTTGGCCTTGGAGGGCTGATTCTTCGGTTTATTTTATTTCCGCCACTGAAAATAATTTATCCCGATGCAGAAGTGCGTAAGCGTAAGGCAAGATTAATTATACATTATGCGTTTCGATTATTTATTGGCTTTATGCATAAAACAGGGATCTACACTTATCACTTTTGTGATGAAAATAAGCTGCGGGAACCCGGCCGGTTGATATTGGCAAACCATCCCTCGTTGATTGATGTTGTATTTCTGATATCTCGTATACCAAATGCAAACTGCATCGTTAAAGCCAGCTTGTTTCAAAATCCGTTTATGCGCGGGGCAGTAATGACAGCCGGTTATATTCCTAATGATGACCCAGAGAGAATAATTAAGCTCGCCTCTAAGTCTTTGGGTAGAGGAGAGTCTGTAGTGCTCTTCCCTGAAGGAACGCGTTCTATACCAGGAAAACCTTTCAGATTTCAGCGTGGAGCCGCATATATGGCACTTCGTTCTGATACAAACCCGACACTCGTTACTATTCGTTGTAATCCACCGATGCTAATGAAGAATATACCGTGGTACAGCATTCCTCTGTCGAGACCACACTTTGAATTTGATATTACTGAATCTAGGGGTTTACTCAAGACAGTGGAAAAAAATGAAAGTCCATTGTCGGCAAGACATGTTACCCAAAAATTAAAAGAATTTTATACCGAGGAGTGTGCTGCGTGAAAGAGCTAGTTGAAGAACTTAAGATCCTGATTATTGATGTATTAAATTTGGAAGATATTACTCCTGAAGAAATCGTAGCAGATGAACCACTTTTTGGAGAGGGGCTCGGCCTTGATTCCATAGATGCACTTGAATTGGGTTTGGCATTGCAAAAGAAATATAAAATTTCCATAGATGCAGAAAATGAAAACACCAAGTCCCATTTTGCAAATGTGAATAGTCTGGCCAAGTTTGTCAGCGGTAGTTGCGCGTAAGAGAGGTATACATGCTAAATAAGAAAGAAGAAATTCTACCGAAATTGACTGAAATTCTGATTGAGATGTTTGAGGTTGATGAGGAAGATATAACGGAAGATGCCCATCTCTCTGATGATCTTGATATAGATAGCATCGATGCTGTCGACCTAATTGTCCGTCTAAAAGAACTTACAGGGAAGAAAATTTCACCCGAAGAGTTTAAAAGTGTAAGGACAGTAGGTGATGTCGTAAGCGCAATTCAAAAGGTAATGGAAGAACAGTGAGTCGATTCGCGCAGTTGATATTGATCATTATTCTGACCCTATACCCTTTGGCGATTTACTTTGGTATCGAATATCTGTCTTTAGGCAGTATTTTAATATTACTGTTAGTCGTTGCAGTTTTGAGGGTATTGCTCGGCGGCGCGAAAAAAGCAATCGGCACTAAGCTCACGACATTGGCCTTGGCGGTAGTCATCGCTATCACCTGGTTAAAAGAAGACTCAAACGGACTTCTTTGGTATCCAGTGCTTTGTAATCTAATACTATTTTCAGTATTTTTTTATAGTTTAAAGCAGCCGCAAACGATAGTAGAGCGGCTAGCTCGTCTGAGGGAGCCAAATTTACCTCCCGAAGGCGTGCTTTATACTCGAAAGGTAACTAAAGCGTGGTGCTTGTTCTTACTTTTTAATGGAAGTGTCGCACTGGCGACTGTTTTAAACGGCAATTTAAAAATCTGGACTATTTTTAATGGCCTGATTTCGTATGTATTAATAGGAATTATGATGGGCGGCGAATGGCTGCTGCGCCGTCATGTTCAGAGTAAGGTGTGAGTTAAAGCCGTGAACGAAGTACAGTTCGAGCAGCTGTTTGGTTATCAAAGTGACCAGGCCATAGTCAGCCATACAGACCGTGGAAAGATTTCCTTTGTACAATTCAAATACGAATTGGCGTTTGTTGCAAATGAGTTAAAGAAAACCATAGTCAAAACAGGGGTTACGAAAGTTGCTCTATTCTGTGAAGACAGTTACGAATTTAGCCTGTTATTTTTCGCTGCACTATCCTGTACGCAAAGTGTTGTTATACCCGCGAACAATAAACGATTTACGCAACAAAGTTTTGGCAAAGAAACTCTGCTTCTAGGTGATTGGGCGAATAAGTCGGCATTTAGTGTTGATATACCAGGTGAATATGAAGAAGATATTTTACCTCCCGACTACTTTACTGCCGAAATCCAACTCTTCACATCTGGCACAAGTGGCGAGCCGCAAATCATTGTTAAGACTCTACAGCAATTGTTGAATGAGATAATAACGCATGACAAAAAATGGCCATCTCGAATAGCTAATATAACTATATTAGCAACGGTGAGTCACCAGCATATTTATGGCCTATTGTTTAAATTACTGTGGCCTGTGGTAAGTGGCTGGCCTTTTGTTAGTAAGACCTATGTTGATATTGTGGGGTTACTTAAAGATGCCTCCAAATGGAGTCCATCCGTATGGATCGCCAGTCCTGCGCAATTAAGTCGCCGTATTTCTTCTTGGCCTTGGGAGCTCGGTAAGTCCTTAACGAGAATTTTTTCTTCTGGTGGTCCCTTACAGGAATCAGATGCAAAAGCTATTTATGATTTATGTGGGGTAGAGCCTATAGAGGTTTATGGTAGTACCGAAACTGGAGGAATTGCCTGGCGAAATCAGCTAAGGGGAAAGCAATGGAATCCATTGGAAGGTGTAAAGGTTACTGAGGCCAGAGGTGGACTACTCCAAGTTTTTTCTCCTTGGTTGCCCCGGGGATTTATTTGTCAGGATAGGGTAAAAATTTATGAAGATGGCTCTTTTGATCTACAAGGTCGGGCTGATCGTATCGTTAAACTTGAAGAGAAAAGAATATCTCTAACACAAATCGAATCCCTTTTAATGAAGGATTCTTATATAGTTACAGCCCATGCCCTTACAGTAGAACGAAAGCGTAAGGCAATTGCGATAGTCGCCACACTAACAGAATCTGGGAATAAAATCCTGGAAAATAAAGGAAAATCTTTTCTGGTCCGCCAGTTGAGAGAGAGTCTTTCCAGAGATCTGGATGGTGTTGCCTTGCCCCGTTTCTGGCGTTTTGTGAATGAAATCCCAACCAATACCCAGGGGAAAATAACAAGAGATCTGCTAATGCAACTTTTTGATGTAATGCCAGCAGCAATGGCTCCACAGATTATTAGCAGTGAGTTTATAGATAGTAATGGAAAGGTTGAATTCACCGTTAATAGCGATCTTCCCTGCTTAACTGGACATTTTGATGCTTCTCCAGTGGTTCCGGGTGTAGTTCAGTTAGATTGGGCTATGCATTTTGGCCGTCCTCTACTAAAGGCCGGCAGTGCTTTTTCCCATATGGAAGTGATTAAGTTTAAGCAATTAATGATGCCGGGTGACAGTGTCATCCTAGCCCTGGAATTCAATCAAGAAAAAAATAGATTAACTTATTCTTTCCGAAGCGTTAATGATAGCGGAATAGAATATAGCAGTGGTAGGTTGTGTTTCGGCCATGTCTAAATTTTGTTTTGTAATACCTGTTTACAATCACGAAGGCGCGATTGCAGAAACTCTTGCATCTCTGGATGAATTTAATCTGCCATACATATTGATTGATGATGGCTGTGATGAGCCCTGCCGCAAGGAATTACAACGCCTTGAGCAAAGCTACAGACCCCAAGTTCACCTGGAGATACGCAATGATAACGGAGGAAAAGGCGCAGCTGTGAAGCACGGTTTACGAGTTGCGAGAAAACTTGGATATAGCCATGCAATACAAGTCGATGCCGATGGTCAGCATAGTCCGGCTGATATACCGCAATTTCTCGATCGGAGTAGACAATTTCCTAAGGCTCTGATTAGTGGATATCCTCTATATGACAAATCTGTGCCCAGAATACGTCTGTGGGGGCGTTACCTAACCCATGTTTGGATATGGATTAATACTCTTTCTTTGGATATTAAAGATTCCATGTGCGGATTGCGTTGCTATCCGTTATCCCGAACCGTTGACCTACTAGATAAAGAGTATACCGGTGATCGAATGGATTTTGATCCAGAGGTCATTGTGCGTTGGTATTGGAATAAAGGGGAATTTCATCAAGTGCCGGTTAAAGTGAGTTATCCGAAAGATGGTATTTCCCATTTTCGGGGGTTCGAGGACAACTTGCTGATATCCGCGATGCACACACGTTTATTTTTTGGCATGGTAGCTCGTGCCTTACGCATCTCGAGAATGGGACCTAAAGCGTGAGTAACTTACATTGGTCCAAATATCGGGAACAGGGATTCTTCCTGGGCATACGGTTTTTATTTTGGTTACATCATAGGCTGGGACCAATTGCCTTTAAACTCGCAGTATATCCGGTTGTGCTGTGTTACTACCTAAAGAATCACAGTGGAAGGAACTCAATTAAAGAGTATCTGCAGTTGTTCTCTAGGCGTTATCCGAATAGTGGTATAGAACCGAACTGGAAGACTGGATTCAGAATTTTTCTTAATTTTGCAAATAGTGCCAGGGAAAAACTGGAAGCCTGGTTTGTGGGCATTCCCGATAGCCAGGTTAATTTTCCAAAAAGGTCGGGTCTCCACCAGTTGGCTGCGAGTGGCCAGGGGGGAGTAATTATTGGATCGCACCTTGGAAATTTGGAGGTTTGTCGGGCACTAGGCAGCATGACAAAAGTGCGAGTGAATGTATTGGTGCATACAAAACACGCCGTGAAATTTAACCGCATGATGAAGATGCTCAATCCACTGAGCCAGATAAGGCTAATACAGGTGACTGAAGTATCTCCGGCATTGGCCATGCAACTTTCCAAAGCGGTTGAGGCGGGGGAACTTATCGTTATTGTCGGGGATAGAACGCCGATTAATTCGCTAGGACGTACCTGTGAAGCAGAATTTTTGGGACGCAAGGCACCTTTTCCGCAGGGGCCCTATATTCTTGCCGCTCTACTCAAGTGTCCGGTTTATACACTTTTCTGTCTGCGCAGCTTCTCCGGTTACGATATCTATATGGAAAAACTTTGTGATCGCGTTGTTATGAAACGTGGCGATAGAGAAGGGCATATCCGTTCTCTCATAGAAGAGTTTTCGAGAAGGTTGGAACGCTATTGTCATATAGCACCTCTGCAATGGTATAACTTTTACCCGTTCTGGGATCAGCAAAAATGAATTCAGCAGTACTACAACGCACCCAAATAGTCTTTGATGGGACAGATTTATCCATTGATCAGGTAAACACCATTGCAGCTGGTCGTGGCGATATCTCTTTATCAGATGAAGAGAGTTTTGTTGCGAGGATAAATCGGGGTGCTGAGTTTCTAGATAGCCTTTGGCAACAGGAAGGTGTGATCTATGGAGTAACGACCGGATATGGCGACTCCTGTACCGAAAGTATTCCTGTGGATCTGGTGGAAGAGCTACCTCACCATTTATTCACTTTCCATGGATGTGGAATGGGAGAGGTCTTTACTCTTGAGCAGAGTAGGGCGATTGTCGCAGCCAGGATTGCCAGTCTTGCGAGAGGCAATTCAGGCGTTCGTTATCGATTATTACAGCAACTGGTTCTGTTACTTCAAAAAGATGTTATTCCTGTGATTCCACAGGAGGGCTCAGTTGGTGCCAGTGGTGATTTGACCCCACTATCCTATGTTGCAGCGGTTTTATGTGGTGAACGTAAAGTCTGGTATCGTGGCGACCAGAGAGATGTTGCTGAAGTATTTGATCAATTACAGATTGAGCCGTTAAAGCTACGCCCTAAAGAAGGCTTAGCGATAATGAATGGCACCGCCGCAATGACTGGATTGGCGTGCTTAGCCTATAAGCGAGCTGAATATCTGGCCAAGTTAAGTGCCCGTATTACCGCCATGATGAGTGTTGCCTTAGATGGTAATGCCTACCATTTTGATAGCACTCTTTTTGCTGTGAAGCCTCATCCAGGTCAAAACCAAGTTGCAAAGTGGATCCATGATGACCTGAATGTAGGGGCGGCTCCAAGACAAAATAGCCGCTTACAGGACCGGTATTCGTTACGATGTGCCCCCCATGTGGTCGGTGTGTTACAGGATTCATTACCATGGTTACGGCAGTTTATTCACAATGAATTAAACAGTGCCAATGATAACCCGATTATTGATGGTGAAAATGAGCGAGTACTTCACGGTGGGCATTTCTATGGTGGACATATTGCTTTCGCCATGGATAGCTTGAAGAATGCTGTAGCAAACCTTTCTGATCTGCTTGACCGACAAATAGCCCAACTAGTCGACATAAAATTTAATAATGGACTACCGGCTAATTTATCAGGTGCTGTGGACTCTCGCCGGCCGATCAACCATGGCTTTAAGGCCGTTCAAATTGGTGCGAGTGCTTGGACTGCTGAAGCATTGAAGCAAACCATGCCTGCGAGTGTCTTTTCCAGATCTACTGAGTGCCACAATCAGGACAAGGTTAGCATGGGCACTATCGCTGCTAGAGACTGTATAAGGGTATTGCAGTTAACGGAACAGACAACCGCGGCAGCTCTGCTGGTGGCGTGGCAGGGCATACAACTACGGGTCCGTGTCAGCGCCCTGGATTTGGAAAAACTGTCCACGGGCCTTAATACCACGATTACGCAGATAGCCGATGAATTTTCTTTCCTAAAAGAAGATAGAGAGCTTGAACAGTCTCTAAGAAAATTCGTTTCCCTGATTCAACAAAGACACTGGCGCTTGTATGAAACCTAATAAATCTGTACGTCCCGAAAATTGGTCGGCGCAAGTTCAATTACAAATTCCATTTCATGATGTGGATATGATGGAGGTGGCTTGGCATGGCCATTATACAAAGTACTTTGAAATAGCCAGATGTGCTTTGCTAGACCAGCTGGACTACAACTATTCGCAGATGAAAGATTCAGGTTATGCTTGGCCAGTGATTGATTTGCGCGTGCGTTATGCGAAGCCTCTGCAGTTTCAGCAGTGGATTATTGTTCGTGCGGAAGTTTCTGAATACGAAAATCGATTCAAGATCAATTATACAATAACGGATAGAGATACCGGTGTGCGCTTGACAAAAGGCTACACCGTGCAGGTGGCTGTTGAAATAATAAATACCGAGATGCTATTTGCGTCCCCTCCAATTCTTTTGGAAAAGCTGGGAGTGAAATAGTGCAAGCAGTCTATCGTTTAATTATATCCATCATCGCTTTTCTATCTTCCACAGTAGCCTTTCCTTTGACTTCGGAGCAACAGAAAGTTATTGAAGAGATAGAAAAAGACGTGATTTCATCGCCGCAAATGCTCGGTACCTTCTCTCAAAAGAAAACACTGTCACAATTGCCCAGGCCACTGGTTTCTTCAGGTGTTTTAGCTATTTCCGAAAGCCTAGGATTGAGTTGGAGAATTGAGAGCCCTATAGAATCACACCGAATATTCAAAATTGATAATAGTGAGTCGGAACATCGCTCGTCAAATGGTATTATCGAGAACTTGATTGCTGATTCACTTCTACAGATTATAAATGGTGATTTTTCTAAATTGGGACGGACTTATATTTTGAGTCCATATTTCGAACAAGAGCAATGGCGAATTAAGCTTACACCTAAACAAAATTCTTTTAGGCGTATAATTGAATCAATAGAAATTGCGGGCGATCAAAAAATTCGAAAAATAATACTGTCTGAAGCCAATATGTCTTTAACTGAAATTGATATTGTCGATTTGCAGCCGGTTAACCCAGATAACAGACAATTATTGAATGAATTCGCTGAAGATAAGCAGAAATAGTTATATGTCACTTAGAGTAACTATTTGGTTTTTCTTTGTTAGTGCACTTATGGTTCTTACCGTATTGCGCTATCAGCCAGGCTGGCTTCAAACAGATATTTTACTGTTAGCTGAAAGTGGCAGCGATTCGGTGAGTAGTGCGAATATTCAAAAGAAAGTCAGCCAGCAATTACAAAGCAGCATAATTTGGATTTTGGTTTCCGATAAGAGTAAAGAACAAAGTCTTGCCAGATACACCCAAGAACTGGCAAATAAACTAAGTGCCAGTAAAGCCTTGGTTTCAGTTGAATACCGCTGGGCGAATTCTGACAAGTATAAAGAAGAGTGGGAACTGCTTTTTCCTCTGCGTCAGCAGCTGCTCAGTCCCGGTGATAGGAAGCTTTTATACCATTGGCCAGAAGAAATCCTACAGCGCCAGTTGAGTCGGTTATACGGCCCTGATGGTGCGGGTATAAATCTGACGAATGATCCTTTTTCAACCTTTAGCAATTATTTTACGTCTGATTTAGAGGTTACTCCGCAAGTTTTTGATGGTATTCCAGTTCATACAGAGGAAAAACGAGCTTTTACCTTGCTGTATGCTGTTGCTGCTCCGGTGAATTTGGCAGGGAATAGCGAGACTTCACTTCATTCTTTACAGCAAGAATTAAAACTTTGGGCAAAACAAAATGGATATTCATTGTTTGTAGCCGGAGCTCCCTTACACACGGAATATGCCGCAGCTTTAGCACAGAAGGAAATACGCCTGATTGGTTCACTTTCAGTTGTTGCCATCTGCCTTTTGTGTATTTTGGTATTCCGATCACTAAAACCCCTTATTGCATCATCATTTGCAATTTTCTGTGGTGTAGTCAGTGGAGTCTCTGGCGCTATTATAATTCTTGGACAGATTCATATACTGGCTTTTGTATTTGGCACAACGGTTTCTGGGCTGGCAATCGACTATGCCTTTCACTTTATCTGTAATAGGTTAAGGGCAGGGAAACCAAAAGATAAGGATATAATGCCAGGCCTTTTATTAGGTCTAATATCAAGTTGTTTGGCTTTTTTCTCACTTGCGTTAACCCCTTTTCCACTACTACAACAGATAGGTGTTTTTGTTGGTTGTGGATTGATCGGTGCTTGGTTGACCGTAATCCTACTCTTTCCTCAATGGATAAGAGTAACTCCTAGAGCTTTATCTTATTTTACTCGACTACCAAATATTGATATCAGGTATTATTTTATTTTATTGGTGGGATTGTTTCTTTTGGGAGCTACAGCCCTCCTGAAGATACAATTTAACGATGATCTGAAACTTTTTTACCAACCACCTGAATTTCTTGAGCAAGATGAAAAACAGCTCAATGCGTTGATAAAATCACGACCCGACTCACGCTACTTCCTAGTTTTTGGAGAAGACGAACAACAGGTGCTTACTCGTGAATGGCACTTGCGAAGTAAACTGATTAATTTGGTAGAGCGCCAGTCTATAAGTGGCTTCCAAGGCGTAACCAACAGAGTACCTCCAAAAGAAGTTCAGATGTCTGACTGGAATCTATTATCAAATTTTTATGCGGGAGAGCTCGCCCGATCTTTTTATCAGCAACTAGGCTATTCAGCAAAGGAAATAGATCAGTTGCTGGCTTCAAAAAATCAACCATTTTATACTCTGAAATTCTCCGACTGGTTATCTGTCGCCGGGCGACAGTACCGGGGACTATGGTTAGGTTGTGAAAATAACAACTGTTACTCTGTAGTTCGTGTTTACGGTATAAAGAAAGATATATCGAAACTGGAATTAATGCCTGGCGTTATCTATGTTGATACGAGCAAACGTTTTTCTAAAATTATGGCGCAACAGCGTGACCAGTTATTACAGTTGTTGCCATTGATATTTATTGTTGTTTTTTTTGTGACTTTGATAAAAGTAGGAATAAAACGGGCAGTTAGTATTGTTGCACTTCCTTCCGGTGCAGTGTTGGGCACTCTAGCAATAATTATTTTACAGGGGGCAGCTATCAATTTATTTCATGTTGCTGCCCTTTTACTTGTATTTGGTATAGGCATTGATTATGCGATATTCAGCCATACAAGCCAGAAAGAAGAGCAACATTATACTTTGATAGCCATTGCTATGGCAGGGCTAACAACCCTTCTAGGTTTTGGGCTACTAGCGTTATCGGCCACACCGGCCATTGCAAATTTTGGGTTAGTTTTGGCTGTAGGTACAATATTAACTTTATTGTTGGCATTTTTATTTTTTTGTACACGGGGTAAAGGGTATTAGCCAATGAAGGAAGTCAAATCAGATGTTGTCATTATTGGTGCTGGACCTGCCGGAGCAGTCGCTGGTGCATTGTTGGCTAAAAAAGGTTGGAGAGTTTCAATTGTTGAGCGAGAGGAATTTCCCCGCTTCTCTATCGGCGAGAGCCTACTGGCACAATGTATGGAATCTCTAGAGAAAGCAGATATGCTGGAAGCCGTAAAATCTGCAGGTTTCCAATTTAAAAATGGCGCTGCGTTTGAATGGGATGGTGCTCGCACTGCATTTGATTTTCGTGAGAAATTTACTCCAGGGTGTGGTACTGCTTTCCAGGTACCGCGGGCAAAGTTTGACAAAATTCTGGCCGATGAAGCCGAGCGACAAGGCGTAAAGGTTTACTATCGCCATTCTATTGTGTCAGCTGATCTTAGTGAAAATGATGTAAAATTGATTGTAGAACACAAGGGTGAAAACCTAGCCTTCCATGCTCGTTTTGTATTGGATGCGAGTGGTTTTGGAAGAGTCCTTCCCAGATTACTTGACCTTAATCGCCCTTCTGAATTCCCTTTACGGGAGTCAGTGTTTACACATGTTGAAGACAATATCGTCGATAGTAATTTTGATCGGGATAAAATCCTTATCACGGTGCATCCTAGCGAGCGAGATATTTGGTACTGGTTGATTCCTTTTACCGATGGCCGAGCTTCTATAGGTGTTGTAGGTGAGAAAGAAAAGATCGCGGTTTGGGGAGAGGAGCCGGAACAGGTCTTGAAAGGCGCCATTGCTTCTGCGCCGGCATTAGAAAAAACTTTATGTAATGCAAAATTTGATACCAACATTCAACGTATTCGTGGATATTCAAGCGATGTTACTAAGCTGGCCGGTCCAGGCTTTGCTCTTTTAGGAAATGCTGGAGAGTTCCTGGATCCGGTATTTTCATCGGGCGTTACCATTGCAATGAAATCCTCAGAGCTGGCTACTGAATGTCTGCATCGACAGCTCTCTGGTGAGACGGTTGATTGGGATAAAGAGTTTGTTGAGCCTTTGAAACTCGGTGTGGAAGTTTTTAAAACTTACGTAAAGGCCTGGTATGACGGCCGTTTTCAGGATGTGATTTTTTACCAGACTGATCAGAAAGAAATAAAGAGCATGATTTGCTCAATCTTAGCTGGCTATGCATGGGACAAAAAAAATCCGTTTGTTGCAGCTGCTGAGCGAAGGCTAAATACACTGGTAGAAATATGTACCGCTGGATAATACTTTTTTTTAGCTTTCTTGCCCAAGTGGGGTGTATGTCCCCCCAATTGGAAAAAGTTGAGCCAAAAAGTAGGCCTTTGGCCTCTTTGTTAGCTGAAAGTCCGCGCCAGCTGAATCAGCACCTGCGCATTAACTATCAAAATACTGAATATGAGGTGATAGCAGCTTCCCTGCTTTCTGCCGAGAGTCTAAAGATCTCTCTGCTAAGTCCAGAAGGCATTAGCTTATTGGATGTTGCCTATGATGGTAATGAGGTCAGTACCCGCTATTACATTGATAAAGCCGCCAATCTGCCGCCAGAAAAATTGCTCGCAGACATTCAGTTTGTCTACTGGCCGATTACCCAGCTGCGTGAACAGTTGCCTATTGACTGGGAGTTGGAGGAATCCATGGTAGGGGAAGTTTATACTCGTCGGCTTTCTCAAAATGGCGAAGTGAGTTCAGAGGTGCGCTACAGTAGTAAAGATATTTGGGAGGCCCAAATTGAGCTGGAACATAAGCAATTTGGTTACAGGTTAAGTATTAGGAATTTCTAAGTATGACAAATTTCTATCTTAATCATATGGGTATCCTATGTACTCTAGGAGATACTGTTGAGTCGGTAGCAAAATCTTTATTTACCGGTGATAGTTCAGGTATGCAGCCGAACGAGATCCAGCTACCAAAATACCGGGGTAACTTGGGTATTGTACAGGCTGATCTGCCAGATCTACCGGATTCACTGCAATTTTATCACTGCCGAAATAACCAGCTGGCCATGGTCGCACTCGCTCAAATTGAAGCAGACATCAGTGATTTGAAAAAAAGATATGGTGCAAGTCGGATCGGGGTGGTGATGGGAACATCAACTTCCGGGATCGATTCTGGTGAGTCTTACCTTAGAGGTCATAAAGACAGGGGGTACAATTACCGGCTTCAGCAACAAATGGCAGGCTTAAGTGGTTTTGTTGCGAAGTACCTAGGAATTCAAGGGGTACAACTCACGGTCTCCACCGCGTGTTCATCCAGTGCCAATGCACTGGCTAGTGCCCGACGGCTTCTTTCTACTGATATCTGTGATGCCGTCGTAGTTGGTGGTGTGGATTCACTCTGTGGTATGACAATCCGGGGTTTCCACAGTCTGGGAGCACTCAGCGCCGGCCAATCCAATCCCTTTAGTGTTAATCGAGATGGTATTAATCTTGGGGAAGCTGGCGTGGTTTTTGTGATGAGCAAAGAGCCTGGCCCTGTAGTTTTATCCGGTGTTGCCGCCACCTCCGATGCACATCATATGTCGGCACCGGACCCACAAGGGAGCGGTGCTGAAGCCTGTATGCGTGGGGCACTAGAGAATGCTGGTTTAGATACCGCTGATATCGATTACCTGAATCTTCATGGAACGGGTACACGGCACAACGATTCGATGGAGGCTCTGGCAGTTGATAGGGTGTTTGGTAAAGAGCTGCCCTGTTCTTCTACGAAACCCTTAACTGGGCATACGTTGGGTGCTGCTGGTGCTCTGGAGGCTGTGTTTTGTTGGCTCGCACTACAATATGATCAGCTTCCCCCGCATAAATATGATGGGCACTATGATCCGGAAATTATGCGGTTAAATTTAATTCAGAATACTAAAAGCCCTAATAAATTACGCTATGTAATGAGTAATTCTTTTGCTTTTGGTGGGAGTAACTGCTCGGTAATTCTGGGCAGCCAGAGGTGAGATAGATGCATAAGTATACCGCTGAAGAGCTGGTCCCACACAGTGGAAGGATGTCGCTTCTCGATGAAGTAATTTCTGTCGGTGAGGAACAGCTAAAGGCTAAATTGCGGGTTCGCGACGATGGAATTTTCTCCCGCAATGGCCGTGTTCCCGCCTATGTGGGCATCGAGTATATGGCCCAGTCAATAGCCGCATTTTCCGGCTACCACGCCAAAGAGCGAGGTGAAGAAGTTCGCCTGGGTTTTTTATTGGGTACCCGTAAATTTTTATCTAATGTAGAGAGTTATCGCTGTGGCGAAGAGCTGACGATTGAAGTCTCACGCCTGTTACAAGCTGAAAATGGTATGGCAACATTTGAATGCTCCATAATAGGTTCCTCTATAGAGCAAAGTGCGCGGTTGAATGTTTATCAACCGGACAACGTAGAACAATATTTGAGGGTAAAAAACTAAATGTCAGAGTGGATTTTAGTTACCGGATCAAGCCGTGGTATTGGCCGGGCAATTGCACTTCAGCTGGCTGAAGATGGGTACGATATTGTTTTACATTGCCGCAGTCGACGCGATCAAGCGGAAGAGACTGCAGATGAAATCGCTAAGTTAGGGCGCAACAGCAGAATTCTCCAGTTTGATATTTCCGACCGGAAGCGGGCCAAAAATATCTTGCTGGAAGATGTTGAATCTCACGGCTGTTATTATGGGATTGTGTGCAATGCAGGTGTAACGGCTGATAATGCTTTCCCTGCTATGCCTGCCGAAGATTGGGATTCTGTTGTACACACCAATCTGGATGGTTTTTACAATGTATTACATCCCCTGACGATGCCGATGGTTCGACGCCGTGCACCTGGTCGTATTGTTGTGATGACCTCGGTATCCGGAATCGCAGGAAATCGCGGCCAGGTAAATTACTCGGCCTCCAAAGCTGGACTGATAGGAGCGAGCAAGGCACTTGCATTGGAGCTGGCGAAGCGAAAAATCACAGTGAATTGTGTAGCCCCGGGGCTTATTGATACGGATATGCTCGATGATGACTTGCCGGTTGAAGAAATTTTAAAAATGGTACCTGCTCGCCGAATGGGCAAACCGGAAGAAGTGGCATCAACAGTAGCATTTCTGATGCATGAGCGAGCTGCTTATATTACCCGTCAAGTTATTTCTGTAAATGGTGGTCTCTGCTAATGAAGCGTGTAGTTGTTACAGGAATGGCCGGCATATCTCCTATCGGCCAGGGTTGGGAATCGGTTAGTCAAGCTTTAGTGGGCGGTCTCTCCGGAATTTCTTATATGAACGACTGGGATAAGTATGAGGGGCTTGAAACCCGTCTTGGCGCTCCGGTAAAGTATTTTGAAAAACCGGGCCATTACAATCGGAAGCGTGTTCGCAGCATGGGCCGAGTTTCACTGATGGCGGTTCGGGCTAGTGAAATAGCTCTTGAGGATGCAGGCCTGTTAGATGACCCGATTCTCAAGAGTGGTGCCGTCGGGGTGGCCTATGGATCATCTGCGGGTACTCCTTCTGCTATCGCCGATTTTGGCAATATGCTGATAAATCATCGCACCGATGGCCTAAATGCGACCAGCTATATAAAAATGATGTCCCATACTGCTGCGGTTAATATCGGGGTATTTTTTGGCCTGTGTGGCCGAGTTTATACCACCAGTTCCGCTTGTACTTCTGGAAGTCAGGGAATTGGATATGCCTACGAGGCGATTCGTAATGGTAGCCAAACCATCATGGTTGCCGGCGGTGCAGAGGAATTGTGTGCAACGGAGGCGGCAGTTTTCGACACGCTTTATGCCACCTCAACAAAAAACGATTTCCCCGAAGCTACTCCGCGACCCTTTGATCGAAACCGGGATGGATTGGTTATTGGTGAAGGAGCGGGCACGCTTATTTTGGAAGAATATGAGCATGCCATTGCACGTGGAGCCAGAGTTTATGCTGAAGTCGTTGGCTTTGGAACAAATTCCGATGGTAGTCATGTTACCCAACCACAGTCGGCGACTATGCAAATAGCCTTGGAGCAAGCCATAGCGCAAGCTGGAATTGATACCGGTGAAATTGGCTATGTGAGTGCGCACGGTACTGCTACGGACCGGGGGGATATTGCGGAAAGCCATGCAACCCGCAATGCGTTTAGACGTGCCGTGCCTATCAGTTCACTTAAGAGTTATACAGGCCATACGCTGGGAGCTTGCGGCGCTTTAGAAGCCTGGGCGAGTATCCAGATGATGCGCAGTGGTTGGTTCCATCCCACCATTAATTTGACGGAAGTGGATACTGATTGCGCTGATTTGGATTATATTCAGGATAGCGTAAAAAATATTGATACTGAATATGTGATGAGTAACAACTTTGCTTTTGGTGGAATCAATACCTCTCTGATATTTAAAAGACGTGTTTAATTATACGATGAGAGATTTTTAATTTAGGGATAGTAAATGAAGTGGTTACTGGCTTTAGTTTCGATAATTTTCCTTACTCAGCCGGTTGGTGCTGATGAATTGTTATTGAGTGTTGGTGGTGGACCACAACCTGGTTCGAAACAAAATAATAAAACCTATGGAATAGACTATTCTTTTAAAACCTATGAGAAGAGTTATCGGCAGCATATTGATTTTGGTGTCAGTTACACGGAAGTAATTACTGATGCAAATGAGAATAAACGTATTAAAGCATTTTCCATCTACCCACAATTGAGCCTATATCCTCGAAAAAAAAGCTGGGGGCAACCTTATTTCTTTGTGCGGGCACTTGGTCCCAGTTATATATCCAGTAATCAATTGGGGGATCGCTATCAGGATAATAACTTTTCTTTTCAGGCACAGGTTGGATATGCTGCGCGTATCAACTGGAGAGGAAAGGAAGACTTAGTGTTAATGGTTTCTTGGAAGCACTTTTCTAATGCGAATTTGTTTAGTGATAATGATGGTATAGATATTCCATTCGTTATTAATGTTGGCTTAAGGATCTAACGTTTTTAAAATTCAATAAGCTATTTCCCCAGTAGCTGAGACTGCTGGGGAAATACAGCTCTTTAAATTGAAAGCTGTTTAATAATCGCATCATTTAAGTTTCGAACCCAGCGATTATAGTTTCTGTGAATAGTGTAATATTTTTCATTGTAATCAAGCATGTCACTATCTTTGTAGGTGATACTGTAATTACTTATATTGTAATTAATTTCTGCTTCAGCGTGATGTTTGCGAACATTTATTGACGCGTGTATTTTTCCTGGGGCCACTTCTCGACAAGTCCAATTTCTTTGTATACATCCAGCAATAATTGATTTTTTAACTGAACCCTGGGTTTGGGTTGAACCATCTAGTCGATCAGGAATATTCCTATCTTGAATATTCATAACAGGGTTACTTGTGCAACCTGTCATTATTATGGAAAAAGTCGCTAAAGAGATGGCTTTGATAAAGGTGTTCATTATGATTCCTTATTAATCGGAGATTAAATTGCATGTTTTTTATTCATCCACTTGGCAACGTCATTACCAAGTGTGTGGACGCAACGCTCTAGGATGCTGCAAGAACTTTGAAATTTTGAAAATACTCCCCCCTAGAATTCCTGGCATTTTGAAAACTATCGATTAGTTTTCCATTTTGATAAAGCTCGGCTTCAATTGAAATGGATTTCCGGTGTCCACCAAGCCATGTATTTCCAGAGCTGTGCGCATTTAGGATGCTCAATTTAAGATTATAACCTTCAGAAAGAGGGGTAAATTCTGGATTTGATAATACAGAAAATCCATGTTTATGAAGAAACTTACGGGTGGAGTTGGAAAACTGATATCCTAGGTTTGAGTATTCATTAATTATGTTGGGTGCAATCACTTTTTTATCATGATACTCAGATTTATTATTTATGGTAATCGCTTCGTTTCCCAGGGCTGTTAATGGGATACTAAGGGTAGTACCGATTAATAAAGCTGTAACTCCTCTATTCTTCATATAACCTCTTAGTAAAGAAAGGATGGAAATTTGATAAAAAATCCGTGACTGGCAGGTTTAAATTTCTAGCGTAATTTACCAGATTAATTTGGTCGGGAATAGCGACATTATTGAATTTAATCGCTAATTTCAATGTGGCCAATGATAAATTTCACGGAAGTGGGATTCATAAATTATAATTTTCGGTGCCTCTGATTTACTTATTTCAGATACATCGTACTTCCTACAATACAATTCTAGAGGTTGGGATTTTCTAATACATATGATATCTATTTATCCAATTGTATTACAGAGCTCCATCCACCGCTCAATTCCCGTGCTGCGATATTTTTGTCGGTGTAATGCAAAGTAAAACTCCCTATGGAAATCTCTTTGGGGGACAGGCAATTCAATCAGTGAGCCCCTTTTCAAAGCATCGGCTAGTGAGACTCTAGATAGACAGCTGATTCCAAGGCCGGTCTCAACCGCCCGTTTTATGGCTTCTGTGTGCTGTAGTTCTAAAAGAATATGCAGATTGGGCAGTAAGCCAGTCATTGCCCGTTCAAACGTTTGTCGGGTGCCGGAGCCGGATTCCCGGGTGATCCAGGTGGCTTTGAGCAGGTCGTGATCAGTTAGGCGTTTGCGCTTGGCCAAGGGGTGTGCGGGCGCGCAGAATACGACGAGTTCGTCGCTGCGCCAGGGGATCATTTCCAGGTCGGGGTGATTGAATTCCCCTTCGATCAGTCCCAGATCCAATTCAAAGTTGAGCACCCGTTCGGTGATCGCGGAGGTGTTGGCAACCTCCAGCTCTACGCGCGTGCCGGGCTGCTCTTCCATATAGCGGGCCATCACACTGGCCGCCAGGTAGTTGCCAATGGTCAGGGTGGCGCCAATCTTCAGGCGTCCCAGATCGAGGTGGCTGGCGAGTGTCTGCTCTAGCTCCTCTGCGCGCTCCAGCAGCTGTTCGGCCCTGGGCCAAAGTTGCCGGCCCAATTCGTTGAGGCGCAGGCGCTTGCCGGTGCGCTCGAACAGGCGCAGCTCAAACTGTTGCTCGAACTCCTTGAGGGCGGCGGAGGCGGCGGACTGCGACATACTCAGGCTCTCCGCAGCGCGGCTCACATTCTCGTGATGGGCACAGGCGAGGAACACTTCCAGCTGGCGCAGGGTATAGCGCAAGGGGATATCTCCAGTTGATCGTTAAAATAGATAAGGAATATCGAAATATCCCACTTTGCCAATAGATCTTCCAGGGCTAAAATTCAACTATCAAGAGACTTGCGGAATAACCGGTTCTAAGTTTATGTCCAAATTGAATATAGAGAAGGTGTTGGATGTCCATCACTGGAATGACACGCTGTTCAGCTTCAAGACCACCCGGGATTCGGGCTTTCGCTTTGAGAATGGACATTTTACGATGATCGGTCTGCAGCAGGACAATGGCCGTCCGCTGCTGCGCGCCTATTCCATTGCCAGTGCCAACTACGAGGATGAGCTGGAATTCTTCAGCATCAAGGTACCCGATGGCCCTTTGACCTCGCAGTTACAGAAGATCAAGCCGGGTGATGAGATCTATGTTAGCCGCAAGCCCACCGGCACTCTGGTTGCGGATCATCTGTTGCCGGGTAAGCGCCTGTGGCTGCTCTCTACTGGCACCGGGCTGGCGCCTTTCATGAGCATTATCAAAGACCCTACCGTCTACGAGCGCTTTGACCAAGTGATTCTGACTCATGGTGTCCGCTATGTGTCCGAGCTCGCTTATCAGGCGCATATCGAGCACGAACTGCCCGAGCACGAGTACTTCGGCGAAATGGTCAGTGAACAGTTGCTCTACTACCCGACAGTGACCCGTGAGGCCTACCGCAATACGGGCCGTCTGACCGACCTGATGCTGTCGGGGAAACTCTTTGCCGATTTGGGTGTGCCCAAGCCCAATGTCGAGGAAGACCGCTTTATGCTGTGCGGCAGCCCGGCCATGCTGAAAGACCTCACGAATATCCTCGATGACTGGGGGTTCAAGGAAACCCGCGCGGGTGTGCCTCACGAGTATGTGATCGAGCGCGCTTTCGTAGAAAAGTAAGTGTGAACCGATAGCTAAACTGCGATCTGTAAAAAACCACCTTTTCGGTGGTTTTTTTATGGGGGAAAAGTACTGGCCGGAAACTATCCTGATCTTGGGGGAGAGGTCGCTGTATCCCGGTTAATTTCGGGCTGTACAATGGGTAGCTTTCCAATTGGAATTACCCCAAGGGAGACGACGCCAGTGAAGCTGCTTTCCATGTGTTTGCTGTTATTTCCACTTATGTTGCTAAGCGCCTGCACCCGAGTACCGGAAGGGGTTGAGCCGGTGCAGAATTTTCAGCTGCAGCGCTACTTAGGTCATTGGTATGAGATCGCCCGTTTGGACCACTCCTTTGAACGGGGCCTCACCCTGGTGACGGCGGATTATAGCCTCAACCCCGATGGCTCTGTGGCGGTCGTCAATACCGGTTATTCGAAAGGGCGCGATGCCTGGCAAATGGCGGAGGGGAGGGCAAAATTTGTCGGGGCTGAGGATGTGGCGCACTTAAAAGTCTCTTTCCTCGGGCCTTTTTATTCATCCTATATCGTCATCGCATTGTCGGATGACTATAAATATTCGATGGTATCTGGCTACGATAAATCCTACCTGTGGATATTGTCCCGCACGCCTACGATGCCCAAGCCAGTTTTGGATGAATTTCTACAAAAAGCCAAGGCGATGGGATTCCCTGTAGACCAGCTGATCTTCCCCGCACAGGAAGCCCAGCCGGGGAATAAACCTTCAGTGCAACCCTCAACGTAATAAGGTGCGCTCCCGCCACCAGCTTAAGCACACCAGTAACAGCAGAATTAGGGCGGGCCATTGGCGCCCGATTGGTAACTTGCTTGATTGGGCATTATCGATAGGCCCCAGACGTGCGGTGGTCATCTGTAGGGTTTCAGCAGCGCTTAGAGACTGTTGCCAGAGGGCCCAGTCTTCTTTGGCGAAGATATAAAAATCCAATGCGGGCTCTCTCGCATTTTTCGTTTTTAGCTGGTGCCAGCCAGTACGGCGCGGCCAGAAACTGTAGCACGGGCCTTGGGCGTTGGTACCTGCAGAGACGCCGGTTATGGGCTGAGTCCTATTCCGAGTATCCAACAGATTTGGGCTGCTGTCGGAAAACAGTGGGCTGCATAAGGTGATACGCTCCTGCGTGCGCGGTAATTTACTGGAAAGGGTAATGGCCTGCTGTGTTCCCAGGTGCTTGAGTTGGTAATCGATAATAGATTTCCAGAGGCTTGCGAATTCTGTGGCGAAACCACCGGTTAGCCAGCGGTGGCTGTCGTTAAACAGGATAAATCCAAGGTGCTGCTCTTCGCTCGAGCGCCCCCAGAAAAGAGGGGCTTCTCGGTCGCCCAGTAAGAAATCGTCGCGGCTCAGCGATGCTACTTTTAAGCTGGGAGTTCGCAAGGAGGGAATGGCTGGGTTGCCGGTTTTTTGATAGCTAAAGCTGGCCGAGCTTTTTACATCCGGTTCGGTATTTCCCACTCTTTGCAGTGGCATGGATTGGGTGGCAGTGTATTGGATATAGTCTTCAGAGAGATCGCTGCTCACCAGCCACAAGAGAGATTTTTTTGAGGCCAAAGAATGGAGTTGACGCTTCTGCTGGGGAGAAAGTTGTGGCCACAAATCGCTATCGAGAATCACTAAATCGAAGGGGCTCACCTCGGCAAGTAGATCTTCGGGCTCGGTAACTGGCAGTCCGTTGAGCGTCTCCTTTCTTATAATTTCAGGTGCCAACTGGGTCATCACCTGTGCCGCTACGCCGGACTGGCGCAACCAGCGGGATAGGGCAGCTGTTTCGAAAGAGGGGCGTGCAAGCCACACTAACACCTTGGGTTGGCGCGGTTCCTGCACCAGGGTTGGCAGTGGTTCGGAACGATTGCCACTGAGAGTGCTTTCAATCCGCACGCGGTAGAGCTGGGGGCCAGCACGTTTCGGGGTGACACTGAGTTGTGCCTGCACTCTCTCCCCCGCTTTCAGCTCAAGGCTTTCCTCGATATCGCCGAAGGGATTTAACAGGCTGAGCCGGAAGTTTTCCGCTAATGGTTGATCGCTGTGAATCTGTAATCGCAGAGGATCACCCAGGGTAATTGCTTGCGGCCAGTCGAATTCCCAGCCCGCATTGGGAACCTGGTTATCCGACAGTTCCAGGCGCATCGGAGACAGGTCTCGCAAGGCATCGCGGCTGAGTGGGATTCCATCGAGGGAGATATTTTCCACCCCGGTAAGAGTTACAGGTAGTGCGCTCGCCAACTCTTTGCTATCGAGAGAGATATGGCGCTCGGCTGGAACGATTGCCGGCGATTGCCAGAGTATCCAGGCACTGAGCCAGATGGTCAGCTGCAGACCGTAGTCGAGCGCTTTGGCGTGGCGGCGTCGCCACATTAGAAAAATGGAAGCGGCACAGGCCAATAAGCACAGGCCGGGTATCACTAATTCCATCACTACAGGCTCTCTCCTTGCCCGCGCAGCCAACGGCTGAAATGATTATTTTCTTCAATTTGCAAAGGCAGTGAAGGCGTGGCTACGGGTGTGGGCAGCAGCTGATAGAGCAGCCGATTGAGGGATTGTTCACAGTCGCTACACTCAGGATGTTGGGCTTGCTCTTGCTGGTAGAGACGCAGTTGTTTTGAAAGCTCTAATCCGAGATCTGCTGCCTGTGTTGTGGCGAGCTTGTTTATCTGTCTCACCTGATTGGTGTCGAGCTTGGCACCAGTGTGTACCTGCTCCATCAGCGCGAGCACCTGTGCTCTTTGCGCCTGCTCAAATTCAATACTCACGGTTTCCGGGGCCACGGCTTCCCGTTCACCACTGAGGCGGCGGCCCTCGTCTAAAGGCGGTGCCTCGAAGCCAACTCTCTGCAAGTAAATACGCGAGGCCTGCTGCACTTCCTTGATAAAGCGTAGGGCCCGGTGTTGGTGGGGTAGGGAGGCCTGGGGTTCGATCACCGACAGGTCGCGCCAGGAACGCCACATGGCATTCAGCGCATTGCGCAGCAGCTCCTTGGTTTGCGGGTCGAACAGGGTGGCATGCTCCGAGCTGTCGTGCAGGTGCCCAGCGGAAGCGGCTATGCGTGCTGCCTGCTCGAAGTGGGAATCGCGCTGAGCAAAGGGGGTGGCAATTTCCTCGCTGTGTGCCTCGTGCTTATTCTGCTCTGAATGGTGGCGAGTATCGCTGTGTTCAGCTGCAGAGTGTTGCTCGTCCTCACCCTCAAGGTGTTCTGCTTCGGAGTCCTCCTCACCGAGGAAGCGTCCGTAGCGCATGCGCAGCAGGTTCTGCTCATAGGCGAGGCCTTCGGAGCGCTTGCGAAATTCCCCTGGCTCCAATTGCTCGCGTTCGACCAGCAGGGCTTGGGTATCAATAATCAGCTGGCGCTGGCTGCGGAAATACTCCGGCAATACTTTGATGGCCATACCCTCGCTGTCACTCAGGCCGAAAATTTCTTCCTGCGGCCAGCGCAGAATAAAGTGTTGGCTCTTGGCTGTATTGGCGTTGGGCTCACGGTTATCCCTGGCCTCCAGGTACCAGTAGAGTTCATCACCGGCCTCCATGGAAAAACGGTCGATGGGCAGGATGAAATCGTAGTGAACTTCTTTGCCGTCTGTTGTGGGCGGAGTGGTTGAGGGGTCTGTTGTTAAGGTGGATGAGGGCAAGCTGGCGAGCGCAATGCGCTCCTCGCGAAAGCGCAAATTCTCCCCGGTGCCGCTGGCGAGAGTTACCAGTAAGTCTGCCGAGCTTACCTGGTAATCATCATTAATCGTCACTTTCACTGGAATACTTTTGCTACTCTCAGAAATCGTATCTATACGCAGGCTCGGTGCGGTAAAGGCAAACTCCGGAGCCCTGTCTTTTTGCACACGGATATTGTGAATTTCCGGCAAGAGCTCGAGGGTATCCGCGACTTGTACGGAGAGCTGGTAAAAATCTGCCTTATCGAGAGTGCGCTGTAACTGCCATTTTTTGCTGGGGATATTCCCCTCCGGGCTAAAGGCAAAGTTGTGCGTTTCGGCCAGCATTGTCAGGCCGTCTACCGGCCTATTAAATTCAATAGACCAGTGAACCTGGGCTTGCTCTGGGGCATCGACTTGTAGGGTCTGTTGGTAGCCGGCAAGGCCGGTGTAGGCGGGGGGTTGAATATGGCTTTCTGCTCGCGTTATGGCGAGCTTCTCCGTTGCGGCAATAACGGGGTTTTGTCGAGAGCTGTTAATGTTGCCCTCAGTGAAAAAAGTATCGCTGAGGACCAACAGTAAAAGACCCAGGCAGGCACCAAAGGCGTGTGCCAGGGAACTGCGCAGACGGGGTGGACCGAAGCGCGTTTTATCTCGGTGTTGCAGTAATTGTCGCAGCTCTTTATCGATACGCGCCCGCTGTAGTTTTTGTACAGGGCTGAGCTCGGATTCTCGTTGCCTGAGCAGCTGGCTGCTGTCTTGCAGCCGTGGATATTGCCGATCCAGCTGCCGACACAGGCTGTCCCCGCAGGGGCGCCAGCGGCGATCCAGCAGCAGCGCCAGCACAATAATCCCAAGCCAGGCAGGTAACAGCCACTGTGGCCAATCGAGTACGAAAATGCCCAATCCGGCCAGCAGGCTGAGACCTGTGCCCAGCCAGAGGTAAGGCCGCAGGGCAGTCAGTTGCCAGCGCCTGCGCATGGCGTTGATGGTTTGCTGGCCCCTATCCATGGTGCACCTCCCCAGTTCTGCTGCGTGGAGATCGCGACAGGGCAATCAGGCGCTCAAGGGTCAGCAGTACCAGCAGAGCGGTGATCAGCCAGGGTTGCAACGGTTGGCGTCGGCGGTTTTCCACAGCACTGTCTGCCACAGGGAAACCCATAGCACTTGTGCCGGACCACAGCCCGCGGTTGCGGTGTTGCAGTGGCCAGTCCTGCGTCGACCACTGTTGCCATAAGTCTTTAGGCAGATTTGCACCGCGATAAAATGCTGCGCTGTGCCAATCGCTTTCGTAGCGAAGCCAGCTTCCCCTCTCTAGGGGAGCCGCCTGCACAGAGGGGCTTTTATCTACCCTAGCGAAGCTCAGGTGATCAGGGGGCTGAATACTATGGTCGGTGATCAACAAGCCACCGTCGGCAACAAAATCCACCACTGCCTGGGGCAGGGGCGCGGGGCCTGCGTAAATCAGCCAGTCTGCTTGCTGAGTATTTAGCGCTTCTTCCTGCTCAACAATGTGTACGGATAACCCCGGCATGGTGTTGCGCCAGTCTTCCAATACCGGTGTCCACCAACTGGGCGCACTGCCCATGACTGCGATACTCGGTAATACCGGGTTCTGTGCAGTGACGGGCTTTTTGAGGCTGTGCCACTGCCAGTGGGGACTGGTGCGGAGTGCGCTGTGGGATGTGGGGAATGTATTATTTATCAACAGGATATGGGCCCGACGTAAATCAGCGCGACCAGACAATAATGACAGAGTTTTCCACAGGTCGACATTTTGTGGTGGCGGTGAGGTTACAAAATGTGTTTCTGGGGATAACCACAGGATGTTGGCATCGGCACTAGCAAGTTGTGGCAGGGCGTTGTGGATAAATGCATTCGCCGCTTTTGCCTCAATCCGGGGGTCTACCAGTATCACTGCCTTCTGGGGATAAATATCCCGCTCTATCAGTGGCTGAGCCAGTAAAAATGCCAGTAACGCGACAATGAGCAGGCGCAATAACAGCAACCATTTGTTATCCACAATCGGCCGGCGCGCGCGACTCTGTGAATATCTTTGTACCCACTGCAGCGCAGCAAAGGAAATTTTCTGTGGATTACTTCGGCGCAGCAAATGAATGGCAATGGGAAGCGCCAGGGCGGCAAAAAGCCACAACCACTGTGGAGATTGAAAAACACTATTTATCCACAACATCTCAGCACAACCTGCCGTGCAGCTGAATAAATTGGCTCAATGACTTTTCCACAGGCTGCTCGATAAGATCGCTCTGCAGTAAACATTCCTGTACGGCGAAGCGCGCTTTGAGCTCGGCCTGCGCTCGGGCAAAAGCATCCAGGTACGATTGGCGCTGTCGCTCGGCGTCCACCTCCAAAGCTGCTGGGGTACTGGAGTTGGTTTCCGGGTTGAGTAACTTCAGCTCACCCTCAAAGGGGAAAGTCTGTTCCGCTTCGATCAACAATTGCAGCGGCAGGCAGGGGCGGCCGGCGGCGTGCAGTCGTGCGGCGAAATGGCTGATCTCATTGTCCTGTTCAAAAAAATCACTCAGCAAAACCACCTGGCAGGGGCGCTCGAAGTACTGCCATAGCGGAGCCAGTTGGGATTGATCCGGCCAGTGGTTAGAGGCAGTCAGCTGCTGCAATTGCAGGGCGATCTGGCGCTGGTGACTCTCGCCCTGGCCTTCGGGTACATAAACCGTCTGTCGATTGTTTAGGGCCAACAGGGAAAAGCTGTCCCCTTGGGCGTTGAGCAGCCAGCACAGACTGGCAATCCAGCATTTGGCGTAATGCAGTTTATTCAGGCTGGGTTCTATAAAGCTCGCCTGCCTCAGCGAGGCGCTGGTATCGAGTACAAAGCAGACGTGCATGCGGCTCTCCTGCTCTGTCTCGCGCACATAGTAGCGATCGCTGCGGGCAAACAATTTCCAGTCGATATGGCGAATAGAGTCACCGGCCTGGTAGCCCCGGTACTGGTGAAATTCCAATCCGGTACCGCGGCGCTGGCTGTGTTGTACGCCGAGCATCACGCCCTCGGCAACATGCCGCGACAGCCACACGAGATCGCGGCAGCTGGCGAGGATTTTGGGGGACAGGTATTCCACGTTGATCAGTCCCGGCCCGGTTCCGGCACTGTCGCCAATAATTCATCGATCAGCTGTGGCATCTGCACACCATCGGCCTGGGCCTGAAAGCTCAGCAGAACCCGGTGGCGCAGTACCGGTAGTAACAGGCTGCGGATATCCTCACGGGTTATTGCGAGGCGCCGCTGTAACAGCGCGCGGGCCTTGGCGGCGAGGATCAGTGCCTGGCCCGCGCGGGGGCCGGCGCCCCACTTGATCCATTGGTGCAGGGTTTGCTGAAGGGCATCGCTGCCATTGGTTTCAATACGGGTCGCGCGCACCAGTGCTGCTGCGTAACGGTAGAGGTCGTCGCTCACATGAATTTCTCGCACCAGCTTTTGCATCTCGCACAGTTGCTCGGCATCCAGGCTGGGGCTGGGTTTGATCCTGGCGACGCCGGTGGTCGTGCGCAGGATTTCCACTTCATCCTGTTCATCGGGATAGTCGATATGAATATTCAGCAGGAAGCGGTCCAGCTGTGCCTCCGGCAGTGGGTAGGTCCCGGCCTGCTCGATGGGGTTCTGTGTGGCCAGTACGAAATAGGGATCGGGCAAGGCCAGGGTTTTGCCACTCACGGTGACCGAGCCCTCCTGCATGGATTCCAGCAGAGCGGCCTGGGTTTTTGGGGGGGTGCGGTTAATTTCATCGGCGAGCAGGATATTGGTAAATATCGGGCCGCGCTGGAATTTAAAAAAGCGCTTGCCGGAGCTGTGGTCCTCTTCGAGGATCTCACTGCCGAGAATATCGCCCGGCATTAAATCCGGGGTGAACTGCACCCGCTTGAAATCCAGTGCACTGGCATCGGCGAGGGTTTTTACCAGCAGGGTTTTACCGAGCCCCGGCACCCCTTCGAGTAGGGCGTGTCCCCCGGCCAACAGGCAGATGAGCATCTGCTCCACCACGGGTTTCTGGCCGACAATCACCCGCGCAATTTCCTGTTGCAGATTGTCGAGGTTGTGCAATTGTTGTTCGATACTATTTTCCAAGGTAGTCAGCATAATCAGCTCGTCAGTGCGTAAATAACAATGTTCACCGCAAATTTTGTATTGTCGATGGCGAGCCAGCGCTTGTTGCGGTAGTCGTAGTCCCACTCGCAACCGAAATCCTTGTTGCTGTAGAGCACGGCGATGCGGCCGTTAACAACAATGGCTTTCAGGTAGTCGTGTACCAGATCGTCCCCCCAGCCATTTAATTCAAAACTGGTTACCGGCAATTCATCAAATTGGAAAAAACAGCGGTAGAGATCGTGATCGTCCGTGAGTTTTTGCAGGCAGTCTTCGCCAAACAACTTGGCCATTTGTGCTTCGAAGGATTTGGCAAAGAGGCCGTCGATATCGTGGTTGCAGTCGTCGACAAATACAAAGCCGCCGCGATTGACGTAGTCGCGAAAATTCTTTGCCTCTTCCGTGGTGAACTGCACCAGCTTGTGCCCGGCCAGGTAGCAGAAAGGCGCCAGCAGCATTTTTTTATCGGCCAGCGGCACTATGTGCTCTTTAGGATCAACCCTCAGATTGGTGTACTCCACCAGTGAATTGAGCAGGTTGGAGGGCATGCGCTGATCTACATCCCAATCACCGGATTCGTACATTAAGCGGGTGAAATAAAAATCGTAGTGCTCCTGCGGACTAGCCGGTGCGGTATTTTGTGCGCGTGTACCCAGCGGCAGCGCTGCGGCGCAGCCACCCAGGATCAGGCGCTGGAGAAAAGCCTTACGGGTGAGGGACACGGGATAACTCGGTTACTGCGTTGGTTTATTGTTGAGTGCAAAGGAAAGAAGGTGCTCCGTTCGAGACACGCTGTAAATACATCCCTGTACGCTCGTAATCGGCATCCATGCCTCATACGGTCTCGAACGGAGCACCTTCTTTCCTTCTACCCATTTATTTCAATGCTGGGAGCTGATTGGTTTGCTGGCCAGCTCCCGCCTGGATCAATGGCTAGCCCAGCTTACGCTTGGTGTTAATCACATTGATACCGTCGAAGCGTGCAGTGGAACTACCGTGGGATACCGCACTGGTTTGCATCGGCTGTCCCTTACCGTCAAAGAAGGAACCACCCAGGCGGTAATCATCTTTGTCGCAGACTTGCGAACAGGCATTCCAGAATTCCTGGGTGTTGGACTGGTAGGCGACATCCTCCACCATGCCGGTAATCTTGCCGTCTTCAATCTCGTAGAACAGCTGTCCACCAAACTGGAAGTTGTAGCGCTGCTGATCGATGGAGAAGGAACCGGCACCCACAATATAAATGCCTTTTTCCACATCCTTGATCATATCGTCGACGCTCAGCTCTTCCTTGCCGGGTAACAGCGAAACGTTGGACATGCGCTGGAATTGCACACTGGACCAACTGTCGGCGTAGCAGCAGCCGTGGGATTTCTTTTGCCCCAGCATATGTACCTGATCGCGAGTGGCCTGGTAGTTCACCAGCACACCGTCTTTTACCAGATCCCAGTTGCCGGTCTTCACGCCTTCATCGTCGTAGCCGACGGCACCGAGTGAACCGGGCTGTACCTTATCGGCAAACAGGTTGACCTTGTCGCTGCCGTATTGGAATTTACCACTGCGCCATTTATCGATAGTGGCGAAAGAGGTACCGGCAAAATTGGCCTCGTAGCCGAGCACCCGGTCCAGTTCCAGCGGGTGGCCGACGGATTCATGGATGGTGAGCCAAAGGTGGCTTGGGTCCAGCACCAGGTCGTACTTGCCCGGTTTGACCGATTTGGCCGTGAGCTTTTCCTGGGCCTGCTGCGCCGCCAGGCGCGCATCTTCGGCCATATCGTAGGAATCGCGGTAGAGCACTGTCTGCGCTTGAATTTTGTCTTCGGCGCGGCCATCCAGGTATTCAAAGCCACGTCCGACCGGTTGGCTGAGGCCCTGCCGGGTGCGGAAGCCGCCGGTTTTCTTGTCCACTGCGGTTACTGTGAAGGGCGCCCACAAACGGTGAACATCCTGGTCGATATAGGAGCCGTCGGTAGAGGCAAAATACTTTTGCTCGTTCACCAGGTACAACATGGAGTTGATATAGCTGGCGCCGGCATCCAGGGCGGACTTGTTCACATCCATCAACAGATCCACTTTGTCTGCCAGGGGGATCTGCATAGCGTTTTTTTGGATCGGCGTCTGCCAGCTGACCTCGCCGTGGCCTTTTACCGGGGCCAATTGCACCGGTTCCTGTTGGTACTTGGAGTTGGCCTTGGCGGTGGCGACTGCCTGGCGGGTGGCGCGGGCGACGCCATCGGGCGTCAGGTCGTTGGTGGCGGCAAAACCCCAGGTGCCATTGGCGATTACACGAATCCCCATACCGATGGATTCGGTATTCACCACATCCTGAACCTTCATCTCACGGGTGACCACGTATTGATTCAGGTAGCGGCCAATGCGCACATCGGCATAAGTGGCGCCGAGTTTAGTGGCCGTATTCAGGGCCACATCGGCAAATTCTTTTTTAACGGCGAGATCGATACCACTTTGGGTGAGTTTGCTCTCGGCCACCAGGTTGCCGGATAGCGGCAACATGGACACACCCAGGCCGGCACCGCTGAGCTGGAGAAATTTTCTTCTGTCCATTTCATCATCCTCAATAGGGCGGCTGTTACACGGCGTCGGAAAGGCTGCTGAAGGTAAAGTCGCGGACTTTCAGTGCGGGGATCATGGCGGACATGCCCCACATACCGACACGCTGGGGGATGCCCATATCCTCGATATTGTTGAGCATGATCACCGGGCTTTCGTTGAAGCGGAAGTTCTTCACGGGGTATTTGATTTTGCCGTTTTCGATATAGAAGGTGCCATCGCGGGTGAGACCAGTGAGCAGCATGGACTGTGGGTCGACCATACGGATATACCAGGTGCGACTTACCAGGATGCCGCGGCGGGTGTTCTTAATCAGTTCCTCGGTAGATTTGTCGCCGCCAACCATAATCAGGTTGTTGGGTTCTGGCACTACCTCACCTTTACTTTGTTCCGCCCAATAGCGGTTGCGCGCCAGGTTTTTCACGACACCGTCTTTGATCCAGTCGGTGCGTTCCAGCCGCATAAAGTCATTGTCGGCCCAGGGCTGTGCGGGCACATTGAGATCGGCGGGGTCGGAGTAGAAGTGTACGCGCTTGTCGAACATCTTCTCGCCAATGCGGTTGCCACCGCCTTTTTTACTCATAAAGCTGCGGCCTTCATCGGCGTTGCGCGCGTCGAAACCACTCATCATATAACCCACCAGGCCAGAGACCGCATTGGGTTCCAGGATGACGGTGTACTTGCCTGGCTCCAGGGCGCGGGCTTCCTGGGACAGTACGGCCTTGTCGATCGCTACGGAGGAAGTACTGCCGGTATTCATCGTGCCGAAGTCGGTGACATCGCTTTCGGCCCAGCCGGAACCCAGGCCATCTTCTGTACGCATGGTGACGGTGAAGTTGGCGGACGTGGAGGCGTGGTAGCCGAACAGCCCTTTGCTGGTGGCGACGGCGGCAAAGGCGCGCTCATCTTCGAGGTAGCCGGCGGCCACCACTTTCTTTTCTTTTGCTGCAATGATGGAATCGGCTGCGGCCTTGGCGCGCTGGTCCGGAGTGATATCGGCCGTAGACTTGGCATAGCCATCCACACTCACATACTTCTGAGCACCCAGCGTAGGCATGGCTTCCGGATTTTCGGGGGAGAGCTTGGCCAGTTCCTCTGCACGGCGCATCACTTTTTCCAGGGACGCATCGCTGAATTCGTTGATGGTGGCCACGCCGGATTTCTTGCCATAACGGGCTTCGACGGCCAACTCGATATCGTTGACGATACCGCTGGTGGAAACGCTGTTGCGCGCGTAGCGAATATTGCCGGTTTCGCTGCCGGCTAGCTGCGCGCTGGCTTCATTGGCGCGGCTGAATTTTAATACCTTGTCGAGAATACGCTTCGCTTCACTTCTACTTAGAATTGCCATAATTTTTTCTCCAATTACTTATTCTTGTGCGCAGCCGCTCAGGAAATTTTACGCTTGGTATTGATTACGTTGATTTTGTCGAAACGGGTGGTGGAACAACCGTGGGATACCGCACTCACCTGGCTGGGCTGACCCTTGCCGTCAAAAAAGGTACCCCCCAAGCGGTAGTCACTGCTGTCGCAAATGGCGGAGCAGGCGTTCCAGAATTCCTGGGTGTTGGACTGGTAGGCGACGTCCTCAACCTGGCCGACAATTTCGCCATTTTTGATCTCGAAAAACAACTGCCCACCGAACTGGAAGTTGTAGCGCTGTTGGTCGATGGAGTAGGAGCCGCGCCCGACGATATAAATCCCCTTCTCCACATCGCGGATCATATCTTTGGCCGAGTATTTTTCCTCGCCCGGTGCCAGGGAGACATTGGGCATGCGCTGGAATTGCACACTGGACCAGCTATCCCCATAGCTGCAGCCGTGGGATTCTTTTTGGTCGATCATATGTACCTGGTCGCGGGTGGCTTGGTAGTTCACCAGCACGCCGTCTTTTACAAGATCCCAGCGCTTGGTTTTTACCCCCTCATCATCGTAGGCGACAGCGCCGAGGGAGCCCGGCTGTACTTTGTCGGCGAATAGAGTGACCTTGTCACTACCGTATTGGAATTTGCCACTGCGCCATTTATCCAAGGTGGCGAAAGAAGTGCCGGCGTAGTTGGCTTCATACCCGAGGACGCGATCCAGCTCCAGTGGGTGGCCAACAGACTCATGGATGGTCAGGCACAGATGCGAGGGCTCCAGTACCAGGTCGTACTTGCCCGGATCGATCGACTTGGCGGATAACTTGGCCTTGGCCTGCTCGGCGGCCAACATCGCATCCTCGGCCATATCGTAGGAGGCTTTGTAGAGCGTGGTCTGACCGCGGATTTTGTCTTTCTTGTGCCCGGCCAGGTATTCATAACCTCTACCCACCGGATCACTCAGGCCATTGCGGGTTTTAAAGACGCCGCTTTTCTTGTCTACGGCCGTTACCTGCATCGGTGCCCACAGGCGGTGGATATCTTGATCGATATAGGAACCATCGCTGGAAGCAAAGTACTTCTGCTCATTCACCAGGTACAGGGATGATTGGATATAGCTGGCACCGGCCTTGAGCGCACCGTTGTTCACATCCATCAGAAAATCGACTTTTTCGCTGATCGGCACTTGCAGGGCATTTTTCTGAATCGGAGTCTGCCAGGAGACCTCGCCAATACCTTTCACCGGCGCCAGGTGCACGGGCTCGGTCTGGTATTTGGCGTTGGCCTTGGCTACGGCGACGGCCTGGCGCGCGGCGCGGGCAACGCCATCAGCAGTCAGGTCATTTGTCGCGGCGAATCCCCAGGTGCCATTGGCAATGACGCGGATACCGGCGCCGAGGGATTCGGTATTGACGATATTCTCAACGTTGGTTTCGCGAGTCATCACGTATTGGTTGAGATAGCGGCCGATACGCACATCGGTATAGCTGGCACCGGCCTTGCGCGCCGTATTTAGAACCACGTCCGCCAAGTGCCGCTTGTGAGAACTGTGCATGCCCTCGTTGAGCAACTGTTCTGCACTGACTTGCACGCCTTGTAGTGGCAGTAAAAGACCACTGGAGCCGACGCCGGCGATCTTGAGGAATTTTCTTCTTTCCATTGGCTACCTTTGTTCCGCCAGTGCGTAAGAATGCGCTGGGGGGTCTGTTTATTGTTATCGTGCCGGCTATTGTCGAGTACTTGTCCGGCGCATGGGTTCACAGAATCAGGCAACACAAGTAACAGGAGCCTTGTGCACTTGTAAAGTCCGCGCTCGGTAAAGTGAGGTCTAGTGAGGGCAAATGGATAAGCTGGCGCAGGCAGAGCAACGGGGCTCAACGGTAGGAGGGGCCCTATTCAGGGAGCTGCGCGCTCGCGTACCTGTGGGAAAGGGGGCTCTATGCGTAACTTACCACTGCGGTACATGGGGCTGGGTGAGTTAGGACGGGTACGGAGATCTCTCAGGCAAATGGTCTGTAAGGGGCCATCTCCTGTGCGCACCAGAGCTTGACCGCCGGGCCTGGATTTTTAGAGCCGGTACTTGGATATTGGTGCGCTGTCTATCCGGCTATCAGGGATTTTCATGGCACAGGCCTTTTGGGCAAATCGAATTAGATCGCGATTTACTATTGGAAGCGTTTTCTTCCATACCGAAGGTAATATTCTTTTGTTGTAAGGATTTTGGGCGTGGTAAATCTGAAGATGCCATCGCCTTGAATTATGCGGATTTCGGTAGTACACACTATTCCTTTTGATGGGTGGAAAACGAAAAATGGTCATCCTTCTTAATTCACCGCCGCAGATATTTCACAAGGCAATCCTCAGACCATCGCTATCGCTCAGCAGGGGAAATATCGGGTCTTCTTCTAAAAATTTATCCAGTCTATTTTTTAAGATGGTACTTGCCTGGTGCAGCCCCAGGCGATGATGGTGTTGTACTCAGCTGTGGGTACGGCGTATCCGAGTATTTCGGTACGGTGAAATCACCAGAAAAATTAATTGCTGTAAGGGCATGTAATGTAAAAATAATTTCTGTTTTATAGGGTGGAGATTACAAAAAAATCCTTATTTATAGAGAGAAAAGCTGCCGAGTGTATAACTTTCAATATCAGCTGGTTCTTGCGTACTAATCAGTCGTAGGGATTTTTATTGACCCGATGTATGGCGGTGTGTACTTTTGTATACATGGCAAGCAAGGGATCAATATGCTCAATAAGTCACAATCTATATCGGCGCGATTATCAGCTGATGATTACACCTATTTGATGTCAATCGACCGCAATGGCGCGATCACCCAAAGTGAAAAAGTGCGCGAAGTGATTGCCCTGGCTCGGGAATCATTGAGTGGAAAAAATCTGGCGAGCAGCTACCTATTTGCGGCGGAGGCAATGTTGCCAATAAAGGCGCGCTATGTGGAAGAAAACCAGCGCAGCATATTGGTGGAAGCGGTGATGGAGATCCTGGCCGAGAGTGCTGCCGTTCTACATAGCAATACGGATAGCGAGCCACTGGCTCCAGTATTGGAAAAGGCATTCTTGCCCGCGGTAGAGGCTTTCCTTGAAAAAATATCACTACTAGTGCAGCAAGAAAACCCCAGAAGCATTCATGAGGAGTCAGTACTAAAAATCCGAGAGCGTCTTAACAAAAGCAGGGTCTCCGAGTGAAACAGCTCACTGATTTGATCCATTTCCATAATAGGTGTCGATAAAAACGCAGCTTTTTCCAGGGATAAATGGCGTTTGGAGCAGCCATTGAAAGGCAGTTTTTGAATGGGTCTCAGTAAATAGAAAATACAGAAGCAGGGGAAAATTATGGGAGAAGGATTAATTAAACGTATATCGCGATTGATTTCCGCATCGGCAAGTGCCCTGGTAGATACGGTTGAAAGCAGCACACCGCATCCGGTCATGGAGCAGGCTATTTGCGAGATTGATAAGGCTATAGCCGATGTGCGCGAGCAGCTGGGTAAGGTGGAAGCCGCTAAATATCTCAACAGCAAAGCACTTAATGATGAGAACAAGCGCCACAGTGCTCTCGCCGAGCAGATTGATATAGCCATTAAAGAGAGTCGTGATGATTTGGCTGAGGTCGCCATTGCCAAGCAGATGGATATTGAGGTGCAGTTGCCGGTGTTGGAAAAAGCCATTGCCGATAACGATACAGAGATGCAGGAATTAAATACCTATATCAGCGCGCTACAGGGTAAGAAACGCGAGATGCGCGAGCAGCTCAAGGAGTTTATCAAGGCCAACGAACATGTGGCCAATGGCGTAAGTGAGGCAGGGCGCGGAACCAGCCGCAAAACAGAAAACCAGGTGGAGCAGGCGACCGATGCTTTCAATCGGATACTGGATCGCGCCGGGGTATACACATCAAAATCTGGTATAGACGCCAGAAAATTGGCCGAGCTTGAAGAGCTGGCGCGCGGCAATCGTATTAAAGAACGTTTAGCCAAGATTAAATCGGGGTCCTGATGGTATTCCTGTTACAAGATCAAAATCTGATTTTTACCGGTGCTCTGGTATTGATGCTGATGATTGCCCTTCTTGAGGGGGTGATGACATTGATAGGCATCGGTATTTCAGATCTGCTCGACAATTTGCTGCCGGATTTTGATATGGATGTGCCCGACAGCGGATTGTCTGGGGGGCTGACCAAACTGTTGGGTTGGCTCCGTTTTGGTGAGGTACCAGCTTTGATCCTGCTGGTGGCCTTCCTCGTCAGCTTTGGGGTCAGTGGCCTGCTAATACAAATGCTGGTCGAGTCCACTTTTAATCTGCTGTTACCGGGTGGGCTATTAGCGCTGGGGGTGTTTTTTCTGGCGTTACCACAGGTGCGCTTTGTCGGTAATGTGCTGCGGCGTTTTGCCGTTGGCGATGAAAGCCAAGCCGTTGGACGTGATTCATTTATAGGTCGCGTGGCGGTTATTACTATTGGCAGGGCCGAGTCGGGTTCCCCTGCAGAGGCTCGTTTTCGCGATGAATATGGCACTACCCACTATGTGATGGTAGAGCCGGATGAAACTGAAATTTTTAACCAGGGGGAAAAGGTGTTATTGGTCGAAGAGCTTGGCGTTCATTTTCGAGTAACGCGGCCGAGCAGCCAACACCTCATAGAGAACAATTAAATGGAGAACTTAACAGTGATAGGAAACCTTCCCGTCGTAGTATTTATTGCCGGTGCCGTGCTGGTTGGCCTGATTGTGATCGGTAGTATCTTCGCGCGTCTGTATACCCGCGCCTCCAAAGAGCGCTCTTTTGTGCGCACCGGTATGGGGGGGCAAAAAGTGATTATGAATGGCGGCGCTCTGGTGTTGCCCGTATTACACGAAATTATTCCGGTGAATATGAATACCCTGCGCCTTGCGGTATCACGCAAAGAGCACCAGGCGCTGATCACCAAGGACCGTATGCGTGTCGATGTGCTTGCCGAATTTTATCTCCGGGTCAAACCGGATACCGATGCCATTGCCAATGCGGCGCAGACCCTGGGCCTGCGCACCCTGGACCCAGAAGCCCTAAAGGAAATGATCGAGGGTAAATTTGTCGATGCCCTACGCTCGGTGGCGGCAGAAATGGAACTGGCCGAACTGCATGAGCAGCGCAGTCAATTTGTGCAGAAAGTGCAACAGGTGGTCTCCGAAGATCTATTAAAAAATGGATTGGAGCTGGAAGCGGTATCTCTTACAGGTCTGGATCAGACGCATAAAGAGTTTTTTAACCAAGATAACGTATTCGATGCTGAAGGCCTCGCCAGTATGACCCGCTCTATTGAAGCGCGTCGTAAGGAAGTGAACGATGTCGAACAGGAAACCATGGTGCAGATCGAGAAGAAAAATCTCGAAGCAGAGCGCCAGAAATTAGAAATCGATAAGGAAAAACGGTACGCATACCTGGAGCAACAACGCGAACTGGAAAATCGTGAGGCTGCTCAAAAAGCGGATATTGCCCGTGAACTGGCTGAACAGGATCGTGCAGCGCGCAAAGCCGAAATTGAAGCCCAGCGTGAAGTCAGCCAATCGCAGATTGCCGCTGAACAGGCCACCAAGCTGTTAGAGATTGAAAAGGAACGTCGCCTGCAAGAACAGGAAATCGAACGCGCGCGTATTTTGGAAGAGCAGCGTATCTCCAAACAAAAATCTGTGGAGATCGCCGAGCAGGAGCGGGCCATTGCGGTTGCAGAAAAGTCCAAGGAGCAGTCCCTGGCGGATCAGCAGGCCAATGTGGCACTGGCTGGATCAGTAAAAGCCGAGGAACAGGTGCGCACTGCCAAAGATGTGGAAGTGGCTGAGCGGGATAAACTCATTGAAATTATCGAAGCACAGAAGGTTGCCGAACGTCAGGCCACGGGTATCAAGGTGATGGCGGAAGCGGAAAAAATGGCTGCGGAAGACAAAGCGGAAGCTTTACGTCTGCAAGCTACCGCCGAGGCCGAAGCGATTCGCATCAAAGTTGAAGCGGACCGCGAGAAGTACGCGGTAGATGCCGAGGGCCAACGCCTGATGAATGAGGCTTACAACAGCCTCAACGAAGCACAGATTGCATTGAAGAAAGTACTCAGCTTGCATGAGAATCTGCCTAATATTATCCGTGAGAGCGTCAAGCCCATGGAGAGTATCGAGGGCATGAAGATTATCTCTGTCGAGGGATTAAACGGTGTCGATGGCAGAGCCAGTACCGGCATCCTAGATGGTGATGCCGAAGGCAAAGGGCAAAGTTTACCTGAAGCCCTGGTGGGCAGTGCCCTCAAGCATCGCGCTATGGCACCTCTGGTAGATTCCTTGCTGAAAGAGGCGGGTGTTGGCAATCTGAGTCATCCAGCGAAAGTGGATTCTTAATCATTTTTTAATTTTTCTGGCGGCAACTGAGTTGCTGCCTATTCTAATGAGGTATGTATTACTGGGTAAATTTCAGGAAAAGGAATTCCTATGAAAAATCTCTTGGCCCTTATCTTTTTGACTTTAATTTCCATATCAGTTTGGGCAGACAATACCGGCGTGATAAATGATGCCAAAAACTGGCTACAGGTAATCGATAGAGAAAAGTATCTTGAAAGTTGGGATAACAGTGGACCGCTTTTCCAGCAGTACCTAACTCGTGATAGTTGGTCGGAGAAACTGGCCAGTGTGCGAAAACCATTAGGGAGTTTATTGCTGCGGGAAATGCAGAGTGTTACCGAGACAAATAGCCTGCCTGGGGCCCCCGATGGAAATTATAGTGTTGTGGTCTTTGATAGTCAGTTTGAACATATGAAAAAAGCGAGTGAAACACTGACTCTGCAGAAGGTTGGAGGCAACTGGATGGCCATAGGATATTACATCCGTTAACAGAAAAATTTATTAAAAATATTCCAATATGGTCACTGTTAACCCGGTTTCATTCTAGTGATTCCGGGTTTTTTATGCGTATGAAAGAATAAATTCTGGTGATATGCTCACTGAGGTTGTTTTTTAACAGCCGCCTAAAAAAGTAAATAAAAATAACTAGGTTAGGAATATGAATATCAAAAATTTTTTATTAGCAGGCTCTCTGATAACTGTCTCATCCTTAGCCGTGCCGGCATTTTCTGCTGATCTTGTTTGTCAGCTCAATGTCAAATCTGGGGGGCATGTAAGGGGGAATGGCACTTCCATTTGTACTGGAATAGATTTTAGTTTCGGAAATTCCACCTCGGGTCAATGGAGCATCACAAATATCACCAAGTCCATTGATCGAATTAATTGGGTGAAAGGCTGTAACTCGGGATTATCATGCGGTGTGACGGTTAGAGCTTATGCATTAAATGAAGCTCAAGCATATATTCATTATGTGGATGGCAGTATCGAATATGTGCAGGCAGAAATGCGGTATGAAACTGGACATTAAGTTTAGTGTTTGGCGTCGGTGATCCATCGGCGCCAAATGAATCGATTTCTGTTTAAGAAAATACGTATAAATGATTCGTATTTATACGAGCACTACAGCTGCTAGTTATAAGCTTTTTATTACCAGCCCCCACCAGTATCCAGATTCTTTATTGAATTACAGACCCAATCGTCAAGTATGATGGCAAATAGTCCCATCATCGGCTTTTATTAAAGCCATGGAATACAAGGATTACTACAAGATTCTCAGTCTGGAGCGCAATGCTGATCAGGCGGAGATAAAGCGTGCCTATCGTAAGTTGGCGCGTAAATATCATCCAGATGTCAGCAGTGAGAAGGATGCGGAGGAGCGCTTCAAAGAAGTTAACGAAGCTTACGAGGTGCTCAAAGATCCTGAGAAGCGCGCGGCTTATGATCAGTTGGGTGGTGGTTTCCAGTCCGGTCAGGACTTCCAGCCACCGCCGAATTGGGATCAGGGTTTTGAATTCCACGGCGGCGGTTATACCGAGGCCGATAGTGAGGCATTCAGCGACTTCTTTGAAAGTCTTTTTGGTCGTGGTGGCTTCAGTCAAAATTATGGCCGCAGGCAGCGGCGCCAGTATAGCGCGCAAGGTGAAAATACTTATGCGCGTATCGCCATAGACTTGGAAGACAGTTATCGCGGTGGTGCCCGCCAGATCACTCTTAAGCATTCGGTATTGGGCCCTGATGGGCGCCCGCAAATGCAAGAGCGTACCCTCAACGTAAAAATTCCCAAGGGAATTACCGAAGGTCAGCAAATTCGCCTTGCCGGGCAGGGTGAACCGGGCATCGGTGGTGGCAAGCCCGGTGATCTTTATTTAGAAATTAGCTTTAACCCCCATTCTTTGTACCGCACAGAAGCTAAGACGGTCTACTTGGAGTTGCCTTTGGCGCCCTGGGAAATTGCCTTGGGTGCCAAGGTACAGGTGCCCACACCGGACGGCCCGGTTAAGTTGACGATTCCGGCCAACAGTGACAATGGTAAGAGGCTACGTCTGAAAGGACGGGGGATTCCCGCCAAGCAGCCGGGGGATATGTATGTGGTGCTGCAGACGGTAACGCCACCGGCTAATACCGACGCTCAGCGCGATGCTTATCGGCAACTCAGCGAGGCATTCGAATTTAATGCGCGCAAGTGGATGGGGGGCTGAAAATGAAGATCAAAAAATTCGAGCGGGTCACTGGTGTTCTCCTGGATGAAGAGAGCGAACTGAGTCTCAGCGAATTGTGCCGCGCTTGCGGGGTTCCGGCGGAGCGGATTATTGCCCTAGTAGAAGAGGGGGTTATTGAGCCCCGTCAGCGGGAGCCGCAATGGCATTTTAGTGGTATTTGTGTGCGCCGGGTTCGTCGGGCCTACACCCTGGAGAGGGACCTCGGCGTCAATTTGGCAGGCGCGGCCTTGGCTATTGAACTGCTCGAAGAGATTGAGCGACTGCAGGCGCACCTGGCACGGTTGGAGCAGCGACGAAAAAAATAGCTATATCTATCGTCCGGCTTGAAAAAGCGGACCAATCACTTCAATTTTCTCAACCCAGATAACGCCGTTGTAATTTTCGGGCAGGTAATTTAAATCTTCTGGTTGGTAGATGGCGGTAAGGCCATTCTTGTCGCCACGATAATCCAGCACTATGACAAAACTGCCGCTGCGGGATATCCGGTCGATAAAGCGGTTTGGCCAGCCCCAGAATGCCCAATGCCAGGTGTTGGGTGCCATGACAATACTGTTGCGACAGGTCTGGGGAATATAGCCACTCCATCCAATCAGCCAATACCTCAGCGCACATTTCTTTGCGCTGTCTCTACTAAAGGCCAGCGCGTCGGGTCGCAGCTCCCGGAGTCTGTGGATTGGTCGAGCGCCGCCGTAGACCATCAGGCGGGAATTGATGGGTAACTGATACCGGCGCAAGTAGGCATCCAGTTTCTCCGCTTCCGTAGGATCATTGCTTTTAATGTTGAGTAGAAACGGTTTGCCGGGGAATTGCTGCAGGACTTCTTGCAAACTGGGTAGCAGGCCGATGCCCTGGCCGCGAAATGGGAAAGTGATGCCGCCGTCAAAGGTGTAGCCATAGCCGATATCCAAGGTCTTCAGGTTTGCCAAGGAGTGCTCGCGGGTGATGCCGGTGCCATCTGTGCGGCAGTCCAGGGTCCAATCGTGGAATACCGCAAACTCGCCATCGGTGGTGGGGTGGATGTCGATCTCGACAATATCTGCCCCGTTGGCAAAAGCGGCCTCCATCGAGGCGATGGTGTTTTCCAGATAGGTGTGTTGCGGAGGGTAGATACGGGTAGCGGTACATTCGTCCCGCGCCAGATTTTCTCGGTTGTAGGTCTGGTACACGCCTCGGTGGGATATCAAAGTGGGTTTTCCCTGCGGAATTGGGGCCAGCCAGGAAGCATTCATCAGATAGATTATGCCTGCACCGAATAGACCCGCCAGGGTACAGACTTTAAAGATTGTGTTTCGTTGCATTTGAGGAGCCTCGCCACTTATCGGTTATCACCTGCCGCCAATATTAGCTGGCTATAGCCGGTGAAAATGGGCGTGGGGAGGGCAAATTAGGGCGAATTCAGGCGGGAGGGCAGGGTGGCCAGGGGCCACCCCAACTCAAATTACAGGGCGGCCTTAGTAATCGTGCTGATCAGGTAGCCTGTATAGACAAGATAGGCCGTTAAAAGCGCAGCACCCTCCCAGCGGTTGATACGCCCCTGGCCGCGGAAGCCGTAGGCAAAAATGAACAGGGCGATGGTCAGGCCGATGACCATGGGCCAGTCCCTGGAGAGCACTTCAGGCGGTACGCTGGACATGGGGGCAATAGTGCCGGCGATGCCCACTACGGCAAGCAGATTAAACATATTGGAGCCGACCACATTGCCGATGGCGATATCGTGCTCGCCCTTACGTGCGGCCACGATGGTGGCTGCCAGCTCCGGTAGGGAGGTACCCAGGGCGACGATGGTGAGACCAATAATGAGGTCGCTGACGCCGAGTGATTCGGCAATGGTCACCGCGCCCCAAACCAGCATACGAGAGCTGATAATCAACAGTATCAGGCCGGCCACTACCCAGAAGATCGCCCGGCCCAGAGGCATGGAATGTTCTTCCAGCTCACCGGCTACTTCCCCTTCGAGCTGATCGCCCTTGCCGCGCAGGGCGGAGAAAATGCTCCAACCGATAAGAGCGAAGAAGCCCAGAAGAAGGATGATGCCCTCCCAGCGCTCCAATTTGTCATTCCACAGGAAAGCGCCGCTCAACAAAGTGATGGCCAGTAAAAGAGGTAGCTCCTTGCGCACAATCTTTGAGTGTACGGTGAGGGGGATGAGGAGTGCGCTCAGACCGAGGATCAGGCCGGTGTTGGCGATATTGGAACCGTAGGCGTTACCCAGGGCCAGGCCGGGACTGCCGTCCAGGGCGGCGATGGCGGATACCACCATCTCTGGGGCGGATGTGCCGAAGCCAACGATCACCATGCCGATCAGCAGTGTGGGCATTCCGGCGTGCTTGGCTGTGGCTGCGGCGCCCTCAACGAAGCGGTCGGCACTCCAGACCAGCACAATAAAGCCGGCGATAATGGCGAGAGCGGCGAGAAGCATAGGCGATCCTCAATAGATACAGGCGGATTGGGGCATAGCCCGACAAACGGGAGGCGATTGTACCGGCTCTCGGCGCCACAATCAGTGGATTGCCGCGGGGATCGGCGCGATATGTGTAAATAATCGAAAATGTCCCGTCAGTCAGATAGTTCTGCTGCCAGTGTGGGCTACAGTCAATGCATGGCCCGGTAAATCTACGGGATGGCTGAGAGGCTTTGTACCCCGGTGCAAGCTCGCTCAGTTGGTGGAGATGTCGGGTATGTTTACGCGGGTCGCACCGAACCATGAGCGGCGGTTTCCGCGATATCCATGTCACCGGCCACTCGCCGGGTAGTTAGGAGGCCTATATGCAACTCAAAGCTTCAATTGGAATACTGGCCGCTGCGCTGGTGTTGACCCTGTCCGCCTGTGAGCAGAGGAAAAAGGATGAGTCGATGGACAAGAGCGGGATGGGCACTGCCGAAACCGGATGCTGCCAGCATGCGGAAAGCGCCTGTGCCGGCGATGTCACCAAGTCCCAGTGTGACCAGATGAGCGGTAAGTTTCACAAAGACCATATGTGTCGAACGGATAATGGTAAATGTGCCCGTAAAGAGCGCTAGTAATAGCGGGTGTGGCGCGGGGCTAGAGACCTGTGCTGCACCTGCCGTTTCAACTTTCTTTTCACCTTCCCTGTGAATCCTCTCGCTGTCTGCACCCTCAAAGATGCCAAAAACCGGCCTCTCCCTAGATCCTAATGTGACCAGATAATCTCTCTTGGACTGCGGTGCTGGGATACTTGACATTAGTTACATCTGCAACTAACTTCGTTTGCGCTTCAAGTTAACCAGCGTGCAGCCTCGATAAATGGCGCCGCGATGATAAGAGACGGAGGACTGCATGGCCGACTTATTTGAAAACCCAATGGGTCTGAATGGCTTCGAATTTGTAGAATTTACCGCGCCAGAAAAGGGCATTCTCGAGACCGTATTTACGGCAATGGGCTTTGTGAAAGTTGCCCGCCACCGCTCCAAAGATGTGACGCTATGGCGCCAGGGTGACATCAATTTTGTTACCAACTACGAGCCCAACAGTCACGCTTACTATTATGCCCAGGAGCACGGTCCCTCCGCTTGCGGCCTGGCCTTCCGCGTGAAGGACGCCAAGCTCGCCTATGAGGCGGCCCTGGCCAAGGGCGCGCAGCCGGTGGATCTACAGACCGGCCCGATGGAGCTTAAGCTGCCAGCCATCAAAGGTATCGGCGGTGCCACCTTGTACTTGATCGACCGCTACGAGGATGGGAAATCCATCTACGATATCGATTTTATCTGGGAAGAGGGTGTAGACCGCCGGCCCGAGGGCTGTGGTTTCCACACCCTGGACCACCTCACCCACAATGTGTACCGCGGCCGCATGGACTACTGGGCCAAGTACTACGAAGACCTGTTTAATTTCCGCGAGATTCGCTACTTCGATATCAAGGGCGAGTACACCGGTCTGCTGTCTAAGGCCATGACTGCGCCGGACGGCAAGATCCGTATCCCCCTGAACGAAGAGGCGGCCGGTGGTGGCGGTCAGATCGAAGAGTTCCTGATGAAGTACAACGGCGAGGGCATCCAGCATATCGCCTTTGCCTGTGATGATTTGCTGGCTTGTTGGGACCGTTTGAAAGAGCAGGGTATGGAGTTTATGACTCCGCCACCGGAGACCTACTACGAAATGCTGGAAGAGCGTCTGCCAGGCCACGGTGAGCCTACCGAGGAATTCCAGAGCCGCGGTATCCTGCTCGATGGCACCACCGAAGGTGGCCAACCGCGCCTGTTGCTGCAGATTTTTTCTGCCAATATGCTCGGTCCGGTCTTCTTCGAGTTTATCCAGCGCAAGGAAGATGAAGGGTTTGGCGAGGGCAACTTCAAGGCTCTGTTCGAATCCATTGAGCGCGACCAGCTCAAGCGCGGCGTTATTAAAGAAAAGGAATAAAACCGGAGGCTTCAATGGGCATTAAGCGCATTCACCACGTGGCGTATCGCTGCAGGGACGCCAAGGAGACCGTAGAATTTTATCGCGATCTTCTCGGTATGGACTTCCAGCTGGCCATTGCCGAAAACGAAGTACCCTCGACCGGTGAGCCGGACCCTTACATGCATGTCTTTATGGATGCGGGTATGGGGAATGTGCTCGCCTTCTTCGAAATTCCCAACTCTCCGGAGATGGGGCGCGATGAGAATACTCCCAAGTGGGTGCAGCACATCGCCTTCGAAGTGGAGTCGATGGAAGAAATGCTCGCGACCAAAGAGCGACTGGAAGCGGCTGGGGTCGATGTACTCGGCCCAACCGATCATACGATTTTCCAATCGATTTATTTCTTCGACCCCAACGGCCACCGCATTGAGCTGGCCGCCAACACCGCCAAGCCCGGTATGCACAGTGAGCTGAAGCGGGTGGCCGAGGATATGTTGGAAGAGTGGTCGCGTACGAAAACAGCCCCGAGGCACGCCGCCTGGATGCACGGGGAAGAAGAATTTGTAGAAAAAATAGAAGGGGAGGCACAGTGAAGTTAGCCAGCCTTAAATCAGGCCGCGACGGCCAACTGGTGGTCGTCAGCGACGACCTTACCCGCATGGTCCCGGCCGGTGATCTGGCACCTACTCTGCAGAGCGCGCTGGATAACTGGGCTGCAGTGAGCGGCGAGCTGGAGAAATTGCACGAACGGCTGCACAACGGTGAAATTGCCGGCGAGCCTTTTGAGCAGAGTCTGTGTGCATCCCCCCTGCCGCGCGCCTACCACTGGGCCGATGGCAGCGCCTATATCAATCATGTGGAACTGGTGCGCAAAGCCCGCGGTGCCGAAGTGCCTGAGAGCTTTTACAGTGATCCACTGATGTACCAGGGTGGCTCCGATACCTTCCTGGCCCCACGCGAGCCGGTCACCATGCCGCAAAGCGAAGGCTTTGGTATCGACTTCGAAGCGGAAATCGCCGTGATCACCGACGATGTGCCCATGGGGGTGTCCGCCGAGGATGCACTCTCCCACATCAAATTGGTGATGTTGGTGAACGACGTTTCACTGCGCGGCTTAATCCCAGCGGAGTTGGCCAAGGGGTTTGGTTTTTACCAGTCCAAGCCCTCCAGTGCCTTCTCGCCGGTGTGCGTGACACCTGAGCAATTAGGTGAAAACTGGCGCGAGGGCAAATTGCACTTGCCGTTGCTTTCGCACTTAAATGGGGAGAAGTTCGGCGAGCCCAATGCGGGTGTGGATATGACCTTCCATTTCGGTCAGTTGATCGCTCACGCGGCCAGAACCCGTCCACTCTGCGCGGGTACCATTATTGGTTCCGGCACTGTTTCCAATAAGTTAGATAACGGGCCGGGTAAACCAGTGACGGAGGGTGGTGTTGGTTATAGTTGTATCGCCGAGATCCGCATGATCGAGACTATCCAGAATGGTTCGCCCAGCACTCCATTTATGGATTTTGGCAATACCATCGCCATTGAGATGTTGGATGGTGAGGGCCAATCTATTTTTGGGCGTATCGAACAGACGGTGGAGCAGATTTAACCCCGCCATTTCGTCACGGCTGAGATCTTGGAAAAGGACACTCGTTGGGTGTCCTTTTTTTATTTAGACTCCGAGCCGGCGCATGGAGAGCAGCGGCATTTGACGTCGCACCGTGGCCAGTCTTTCAGCATCCAGCCGGGCGGTGATCACAGCCTCCCCCTCGCAGGCTTCAGCGAGCACATCTCCCCAGGGATCAATAATCATAGAATGTCCCCAGGTACGTCTTTTCTCTGAGTGCACGCCGCCCTGGTTGGCCGCAATCACAAAACAGCCATTCTCGATGGCGCGCGCTCGCAATAATGCCATCCAGTGTGCCTGTCCGGTCGCGTGAGTGAACGCCGCAGGCACCACAAAAATTTCCGCGCCAGTTATTGCCAATTGCCGGTAGAGTTCGGGAAAGCGCAGGTCAAAACAGATACTTAGCCCGAGCTGCCCCCAAGGCAAGCTTATTACACAGGGTTCATCACCGGGTTCAATACTGGCGGATTCGCGATAGCTTCCCGTAGCGTCCCCAACTTCCGCATCGAATAGGTGGATTTTATCGTAACGGGCCCGCAACGCACCGCGATCATCATAGAGTAGACACGCCGAGCGACTGCGTCTGCCCTCGGTTGCGGTGCCATTGGCCCGCGTCAATAAAGGCACCGAACCAGCCACTAGCCAGACACCCAGCTCCGCAGCCCAGCGCTGTAGTGCGTGCTGAATAGGCTGTTTGTCTGCGCTGATTTCATCTTTAGGGGAGTGAGGCTCAGCTACGATATAGCTGCTCCCATCTGAGACATGGGCGAAATTCTCCGGTAGCAGTATCAATTGCGCGCCGCGACTAGCTGCTTCCCTAAGTAACTTGTGGGCTTGTGCGAGATTGTCAGAAACATTCTCCCCGCTGGTCATCTGTACCGCTCCGACAGAAAAATCTATCACAGTGCCTTTCCCGATTTTTTTGCAGTTACTACCTCTGCAGTTTCTATAGACTGCAAGGATAGCTAGGATCCGACAGGGGAAAACGCATGTTCACTACCAAGGAAAAGCTATCCATTCGCCAATAAAGCCGAAGAGAACTGTGCGTTGGCCTGATCGTGTAGGCTAAAAACACTTTTATGCTGATATCTTTTAAGCAATTATAAAACTGGATGGTTTTGTATATACAGTTAGCGTAAATAGTAATTACCCTGTTTCTATTGCGCGACTAAAATCTCATTTCATAGTTAAGACGTAACAAGTCTTTCTGCAAATTGACCAAATTTACAAGATGCTGATCAAAAAAGCATTGGTTTAATCGATTAAATTTGACTAGTTGTTCTTCGAGTTTTCTTCCAAACTCAAAGTTTATGCGGCCTATAAAAATAGTGTCAGAGTCGATTTAAAAAGTTCTGGCTTTGCCTTTTTGCTCCGAAACTTTTCTGCTTCAATGCCAGCCATAAGCCAATCTATGGCTTCCACAAAATTCTGTGATGTTTGTTTAAAAGGATTTTCGAATGCCTATCCCTTCTAAAAAATCCTGGAGATAGAAGTGCCAGTTTGGATTGGTAAAACTATTCCTCTTAGGTTTTGCGTTGGTGGGATATAACTTATTGATTTTGTTTGGTTTTTGTGGGTTTTCGTGAATGCTAAATTTTCTTGGTTTTGACGTGGGATTGGCTAATAGAGTTTAGCTAAATATTTTAATAATTTTTCAAAAATCTAATAGAAGTTATGGAGAGAAAGCATGCCAATATTAACAGGTAAAAGAGGCGAGCTAACCCGCTCAAAATCCGACATTCTGAAAGCTGGAGGATTGGTTCCCAAGTTAGGCTTGAATGTCCATAAGGGCGGGTTCAGTGGATTTCTCAAGTGTAATAATAAGGTCGACGGTGTAATGGGGTGCAAATGTCCACATATGGATGAAAATTGGCTCTATTACAGGGGCGTAGCCTTGATGCGTGGCTTTGCCTTAGATCCGGGTTTACTTCACGTTCATACAGCATCTAATACCGCTGGTCTTCTTTCGTGGGCTGGGCCGGGTAATCAGAGTTATGCCGGTCAGCAAACTCGATATACTTCACCTGATATGGCTATATTTGGCTGGGAAGATGGTGATGAAGCACTGAAAGAGGTTTATAGAAGGCTCGAGATGCCCAACGCACCTACTAAGCACGCTTTCAATCTCTTTAGACAGCATCAAGTAAAATTTGCCATGAGTCCTGACATGAAAGTGTTGGCAATGGTCGTGAAAAATGGAGTGGAATATAGCTATTTTACACCTATTAAATCAAAAGATATTGAATTTGGTGGCATAGATGAGGGAGGTCTTCAGCCAAAAGAGGATCCAGCACTTAAAATATTGAGATTGAGAAGAATATCGAAAGATTCCATGGAGTATCAAATAGCGCTTGAGAATATTGAGAAGAAGAAGGCGATTGAATCTAAGCCATTTTTAGATCTTGCCCAAAGAGCTCAAGCTGTAAATTTGAAATGGTATCCAGTTAACTTTAGGCTTCCCCAACCATATAGTGGTCTTGGTGTGGGAAGGAAAGAAAAAATAGGACTTTAAAAATTTAATTCAACCGGTCAATGCCTGCCTGAATATTATATTCGGGCACGTTGCCTTCGTTGCTATCGCCAATGTATCGGTTGTTGTGGGGATATAGGCTTAACCTGACAGGAACACGCGTGGGGGCTGTCCAGCAGTCTGTGCTTATTAATAATGAGATTTTTGTCGGGCGATTCAGTTAGTGCTTCGATCCGTAAAAGGTTTGATCACACACACGAAGATAATTCGGGCGGAGTGTGCAAATCCCTATCGGCTTTCTAGATGAAATATCTCCAGAGGGCGGCGCTGCATGATGACCAGGATAGGATTTCCGAAGCCTGGTTGGGTGTGCAGAACTTCTATGCTGTGAAGCAAAAGTCTTTGGTGGCGTCTTCCCCAATGGGCGCGGTGGCAATACGATTCGTGGTATCAATAACCCACGCAGAGTCAACGGCCAAAGTGGCATTTTCTCTCCGAATGCGCCGGCTCGGGAATTCATTTTGGACCAAACCGGCGGGGCATGCTGAGACAAAAAATTCAGCCTGGGTTACACAAAATATCGCCTTCTTTGATCCCAATGTCGGCGAATTCTGGTTTGAGTCCCGCGCGTCCTTCTTTAACGGGTTCTCCCAGTCATTCTGGTACGCTGCGGGTTTGAGTGGCAGCTACGCAGTTCGCTCCTATGTCCCCAGAGCTAATAGAAGCTAAGCGATCCGTCATTCCGGGAACCTATATCCGCGTGGTTCCCGGAATCTTTATCTCATCTCATCTCATCCCCAGACCCCCATCTATATACCCAGCCCGGCTTTCAATTTGGCCTGATCCGCTGGTCGCTAAAACCCGTATTACGCTGTGCCAGCCGTGTTAAGGTTGGCCAATCGTTTCGAGCACCATTGAGCAGAATTTGTGGAGAGCAGTGTGAAATCCGGCAAGGCCCATGTGAATCATCTTAAACAGGCATCTGGCTATATTCTGGCCAGCTGGTTACTGGCCCCTATGTCTTGGGCGGCAACAGCAACTGAGCAGCTTCAGGATGTCATTGAAGACCACTGGCAATACAGCTTGCGCGAGGACCCGATTACCGCCGGTCGTATGGGTGTGCCTGATTACAATCGCCAGTTGCCGGGTGTGACTAGCGAGGACAGAACGCGTCGTTTGAAGGCCGAGCAGGAGCTGCTGGAGCGTCTCCAGGCCGTGGACCCCAGTGGGTTGAATGATTCCGGTCAGGTCAACCGTGAACTGCTCACTTGGGTATTGGAGAATTCCATCGAGGCTAATGAGCTATTCCTCGAGCGGGTGCCTCTCAATACCTTTTACAGTTTTTATAGTGCGGCCCTGGATGCCAATAGTGGCTTGGCGATGACCCGTGTTGGCGATTACGAGGACTATATTGCCCGTATCCGCGAGTTTGGTCGCTTCTTCGATGAGAATATTGCCAATATGCGAGCTGGGATTCGTACAGGCTTTGTCCTACCCAAGATCGTTGTGCAAGGTATTGCGCCTACGGTGCGCGCGCAGGTCTATAAAGATTCCACCAAGAGCAGTTTGTACAAACCCTTCGTGGAAATGCCTTCATCGATCCCGCCCGCAGAGCAGCAACGCTTACGCGATGCCGGTAAAGAGGCCATTCAACAGGTAGCGATTCCAGCTTTTGCCCGCGTGGCGGACTTCCTTGAAGGTGATTACCTCAAAGCCGCTAGTGCAACTATTGGTGCCGAGCAGATGCGTGGCGGTAGAGACTACTATCGCCACAATATTCGCAACTACGTAACACTGGATATGGACCCGGTGCAGATCCACCGTACAGGCCTTGCGGAAGTAAAGCGTATCCGTACGGAAATGGAGGCGCTGATTAAGCAATCTGGCTTCGAGGGGAGCTTTGCAGAATTCACACATTTCTTGCGCACCGACCCGCAGTTCTATGCAAGGACCCCAGAGGAGTTACTGAAGGAAACGGCCTATATCTCCAAGCGTATCGACTATCGGTTGCCGGAATTTTTTAATCTGCTGCCACGCACTCCCTATGGTGTGGTACCGGTACCCAGCGAGATTGCCCCCAACTACACCACGGCCTCCTACAATCCCGCGGCGATTGGTGGCACCCGTGGCGGCGCCTACTGGTTGAATACTCACAATCTGAATCAGCGCCCCTTATATGAGCTGCCGGCACTGACACTGCACGAAGCCGTACCGGGACATCATTTGCAGAGTGCTCTGTCCCAGGAGCTTAAGAATGTGCCACAGTTCCGCCGCAACCTCTACTTGAGCGCGTTTGGTGAGGGTTGGGCCCTGTACGCCGAACGGCTCGGCAAAGAAATGGGCTTGTATACCACCCCTTACGAACACTTTGGCCGCCTCAGCTATGAGATGTGGCGCGCCGCGCGCCTGGTGATCGATACCGGCATTCACTCCCAGGGGTGGACTCGCCAACAGGCTCTCGACTTCCTCTCCAGTAATACTTCGCTATCCTCTGCGAATGTGCGTGCCGAAGTGGATCGTTATATCTCCTGGCCGGGCCAGGCCCTCTCTTACAAGATGGGAGAGATTAAGATTCGTCAGCTGCGTGCTCAGGCGGAAAAGGAATTGGGGGATAACTTTGATCTGCGCGCCTTCCACGATGCATTGTTAAAAAATGGCGCTTTGCCACTTTCCATGCTGGAAGAACAGATGCAGGGGTTTATTGAAGCGCAGAAGGCTTCTTAAAAATTTATATATAGCCTCGTTCCCTGTAAGGGGCGAGGCTGCGAGGGGTGAACAGGTACTGTCTCGGAAAACGGCTCAGGCAAGTGATTTGAAAGCCTGCTTTTAAAGAAATCCTATCCACCCCATAGAATGGACGTACTTTACTAACATTCCGCCACTCATAAAAACGACTAATCCTCTCAGATAGCCAGGATGTATTTTAAATAGGCAATGTGACCCTAACCATGCGCCTATGACTTGGCCGATCATCATTAGGACACCTACTATCCAAACCACATGCCTGGCAAGTAAAAATACAATTAGAGAGGCTACATTAGTGGAAAAATTTAGTGGTTTTGCTATTGCGGTGGACGTCAATAAATCATGTCCCCGGCAGATAATCCCTGACAAGGTAAAAAACGAACCGGTCCCTGGGCCGAACATACCGTCATAGTACCCAATAAATGGAATAACACCATATTTGTATTTTCGACTTGAGACCTTGGGTTCATCATTATGTTGAGTCAGAGAGGGTGAAATGAGAAAGTAAACGGCGATAAATAAAAGCACTAATGGAATTACAAATGACAATATATCAGTATTGATAAATTGTACTGCCCCTGTTCCAAGTGCTGCCCCAATAAAAGCCGACAGCATTAAGCTTTTAATCCCATCCCAGCTTATTTTATTGCTCTTTATCATCATGTAAGTGGCTGTTGCGGTGCCAATACTGCCTTGTAATTTATTGGTACCTAATGCTGCTAAGGGAGGTATACCACTGAGGATAAGGGCGGGCACTGTGATCAGTCCGCCACCACCGGCCAATGTATCAAGCAGGCCTGCAATTACGGCAATAAAAAATAGAATGAACAATAATTCTAATGAGAAGCTCGTCAACTCCAAAAAAGTACTCCCGTTGGTATGTTTCTAAGATTGATGATCGGGTGCGCTTAAGGCTTTTATAGAGTGGCTCCACCGTTGAAATAAATTTCAACGGCATGCTTCTCTTTGAAAGCGCAGTGCGACTATTTCAACTTCATTCATTTCCCTTCCACCACCTCAGAAAGTTTTCTCCCACAGAATGTTGGGGCAGGGAGTGCGCGTTTCCTTTAATGCCCTGCTCTTTTTCCATTTCAGTGACTTTTTTATTCGCTGCGCGAAACCAGTTTTCGGGATCTTTGATGCCCTGAAGTAGAGCGTGGCCATAAAGGGCGGAACTGAACCAGGTTCGCTGGGAGTCATCGCTGCAGCCGAAAGAGGTTCTATCGTCGGCGGCGGAAGTGAATACTATACGGTTTGGGGTGCTCAAGGGCTCTATCCACTGGCCCGAATAGCAGGCGGAAATTACTACCCATTGGTACTGTGCATTGAGGTTATCCAGCCATCTCTTAGCGTCTGCTACAGAGAGGTCAATTAACGGCATTTTACCCTCGGCGATGGTCAAATCGCCGTTGCGGGCACCGTGGCTGACAATATGAACGAAAAGTAAGTCCTCTTGTGGATCCAGTAACTGATCCAGGGCGTTGAGACCGTCTTGGATACTGGTGCGGGTGGCGAGAGGAAAACGGTAGCCACCCCCGTTACTGAGGCGCAACACACGCTCGTCAATGTCAAAGGCCTCATCAAGGCGTTCTGCGACCCAGTTTAATTCCCTGGCGAAAACTGGAGAGGTACCATCGCCGCCAACCAGCAGTGTGTATACATCACGCACACCGGGTCTCTGCGAAGCTAGTGTATTAATGGCATTTGTTAAGCGCTCGCTTTCGCTGTACAAGCGGGTTTCCACTTGGGCTGCGGGAATTTCTTTTTGCGCACGCCAGGCGGCCTTATTGGGAAAGTAGTTACCCTTGGCAAAATAGCCGGGCTCTTCAATAGTATTTCCGTCGGTATCGATGCGCACACGCTGGCCTTCCCCGTCCGCCTTTCCGTAGCGGAAGTTGGCCCGGATAATAGTGCCGTCTGGTTGAGTCAGTTCACCTGTACCGGAGTAAAAATTGTACTCAAAGTCACCGGTGTAGCTGTAGCCTTCCTTATCTGAGTAGCTTCCGTGCAGTAACATTCCCTGCTCAAAAGTGCCTTTATAGTGGTTGCCCTCTTCGGTGGTCAGCGCGCCTTCACCGTGGGGTTCCAAGCCCAGGAATTCGCCACGATAAAGTTCACCGTCACCCCACTTTACTTTGCCTTTCTGCAGCTCACCTTCACTGAATCGACCTGACCATGTGTTTTCACCACAGGTATATCGACCTTCGCCATGACGCACTCCATTGAGAAACTCGCCTTCGTAAACACAGCCATCAGCCTCAGTGAAGAGGCCCTGACCACTTATACGGCCGAGGCGAAACTCCCCGCGGTAGTGATTGCCATCGGGCCACTGCAGCAGGCCCTGGCCGTGGAATAGGCCGTCTTGCAGATCGCCTTTGTATACGGAGCCATCTGGCAGGGCGGTGCCGCCTGCGAACTGTGTCGGCTCGCAGGCGCTGAGAAGAAGAAAAAGCGGGGTTAGACAGGCGTATCTCATTCCGTGATCCATCATTGAGGTTCTGGGCTGAGATTAACAAATTGGTGCCAGCAAAGGTGCCTTAGGTCTTGCTCAGTTGCTCGAATTTAAGCCCGTATTTTTCCAGTAGTTGGCGCACCCGGTGGGAGTCGTTATTGGATTTCTTTGCAGCGCGGCTCACCTGGAAGAGTTTGCGCCCGGCCTCCGCCATGGAGCTGGACGCCTCGCACACCTGAATCAGTCCCGTCAGTTTGATCTGTTCGTAGAAATCCATCTGCTCGGTGCTGCCGGGGCCGAGGAGTGCCTCAATGCGTGCGCGGGGGAGTACGGATTCATCTCGAGGGGCCCGCCATTTGCGTCGCAGTCGCTCGATTTCATCCTCTACCACCGGTGTAGTGATGCGGCCACCGTCGGAAAGGGTGCCCATGCGTAGGATACTGGCATTGAGGTCGCGGAAGTTGGCAGACCAGCTGGCTTCCGCCGAGCGTGCAAAGCTTAAGTAATTCTCCCGCGCCGCTTTGTTGAAACGGATCAGGTGGCCGGACTGCCTTGAGAAGGCTTCCAGCTCAAAGTCGATATTCGGTTCCAGGTCTTCAATTCGTTCGCGCAGAGAGGGCAGGTGGTAGGTCCACAGATCGATACGGGCCAAAAGGTCCGCGCGAAACTTACCTTCACGGCTGAGCTGTATAAGGTCTCGATTGGTGCCGGCGATCAGCTGGAAGTGACTACTTACCTCTTTATCCGAGCCGAATGGCATAAAGCGTTTGTGCTCGATAGCGCGTAAAAGCATCGCTTGCTCATCCAGCCCCAGTTCGCCGATCTCGTCCAGAAAGAGCAAACCTTTATCGGCTTCCTTCAACAGTCCGGGTCGGTGGGTGGTGGCGCCGGTATAGGCGCCTTTGCGATGGCCGAACAGGGCGGACATGGCGTTTTCACCCCGCAGCGTGGCGCAATTCACCACTACCAGGCTACCCTCCAGCTTGCCGCGCTGTTTGCGCAGCTCGAAGACCCGCTGTGCCAGCTGCGATTTGCCCGCACCCGTCGGCCCAGTAATCAGGATGGGCGCATCGGAACGGATGGAGACCTGCTCCAGCTGCTCGATCATCTGGTTAAAAGCCCGGTTGTTGGTCTCAATACCGCCTTTCAGGTAAGTCGTGCCCTCTTGGTGTTCCCGTTGGAAGCGCGAGGCGATCTGGTCGTACTTGGATAGGTCCAGATCAATAATTTGGTATTGGCCAGTTAGGTCACTGTTTTTGTGGGCGGGAGAGGTCTGGAGTAGGCGTCCGGGGAAATATCCCGCCTCGGTGAGTAGGTAGAGGCAGATCTGTACCACATGGGTACCCGTAGTGATATGCACCAGGTACTGCTCTTCATCGGGCCTGCAGGGGTAGGCGCGGGCGAAGTCCAGCAGGTTACTGTAAACACTCTCGAAGTCCCAGGGATCGCCGAAGTTAGCCCGATGGTGGGCGACGTTCGTCTCCGGGGAGACTCGCGCTATATCCGCGGTCACCTGATCGGCCAGACTTTTTGAATGGTTATCGAACAGGAGTTCCAGGCGGTCGATCCGCAGGTCGTGGTGCTGACACATGGAGATATTGGGCCGCCACTTACGCCAGCGCTTGTCGCCCTTGCCGCGCCGGTCCTTGGTGGTACCGAGGATACTGATCACTACTGTCTTCATCTATCTAAAAAGATAGTTATTAAAAGTCTATCAAGATGCGGAGAATCTCTAAAACCCCCAGCCTTAAAAATATTTCTTTTAAAAACAATAGGTTACGGAATTGTTAGGCACTTGCGTAAAAGTTGGCACCCTATTCGCTGTGTTAGTGGTTGGCACCGCGTAGGAAGCGACTGCGCGATTTCACAAGATTTAAAAAGGAGTGCGAGATGAAATCAATGCCGTATGAAGTGATACAGGAAGGCGGCGTGCCCATCAAATCCTGGACCCTGGGTGTGCCCTTTGAAGAGGAGGCCAAGACACAGCTCAAGAATATTGCGCAGATGCCATTTATTCATAAGTGGGTGGCGGCAATGCCCGATGTACACCTCGGTAAAGGTGCCACCATCGGCAGTGTGGTGCCTACCCTGGGTGCGGTCATCCCCGCCGCCGTGGGTGTAGACATCGGCTGCGGCATGATGGCGGTGCGTACCAGTCTCACAGCGGCACAGTTGCCGGATAATCTGGCGGGCGTACGCAGCGCGATAGAGCGTGCCGTACCCCACGGCCGTACCGGCGGTTTCCGTGGCAAGAGGGCGCGCGATAAGGGTGCTTGGGCAGATACGCCGGGTGATGTGCTGGCTGGGTGGACGCCACTGGCAAGCCAGTTTGACGTACTGCAGGAGAAGCACCCGATATTGAAAAATACCAATAATATCAATCACTTGGGAACACTGGGCACCGGTAATCACTTTATTGAGATGTGCCTGGATGAGCAGGGGAGTGTATGGCTGATGCTACACAGTGGGTCCCGTGGTGTAGGAAACCGTATAGGCACCTATTTTATCGAGAAAGCCAAGCGAGACATGGAGCGTTGGCATATCCATCTGCCGGACAGCGACTTAGCGTACTTCCCTGAGGGCACAGAGCATTTTAAGGACTATGTGCAGGCGGTGGAATGGGCGCAGGATTTTGCCCGTATCAACCGTGAGGTAATGATGGCGCGTACCATCGGCGCGGTTAAGCAGGCACTGGGTATGGAGTTTGAGGCGCGTAGGGAGGCGGTTAACTGCCACCACAATTATGTCTCCCGCGAGCATCACTACGGCAAGGATGTACTGGTGACCCGGAAAGGCGCTGTAAGCGCTCGTGTTGATGAAATGGGCATTATTCCCGGAAGTATGGGGGCCAAGTCTTTTATTGTGAGGGGGCTGGGTAATGAGGAAAGCTTCTGCAGCTGTAGCCATGGTGCCGGCCGGGTGATGTCGCGCACCAAGGCAAAAAAACTGGTCTCCCTGGAGGAGCACCGCGCGGCTACCGCCGACGTGGAGTGCCGTAAAGACGAAGGTGTAATCGATGAAACCCCATCGGCCTACAAACCTATTGAAAAGGTTATGGCAGCACAGAAAGATCTGGTGGAAATCGTCTACACCCTCAAGCAGGTAGTCTGTGTTAAAGGATGATGCAGCAACAATCTGGAGACAGCTTGGCCGGTAATAGGAAGGGCATGCCGCAAGATGGGCCCCAAGAGGCCCATTTTCGGAAGCGGATTTGTGTGTTTTTTGCTTTGTCGGTGGGTCCGCTCTTGAGTGCCGGCCAGGCACTAACATCGCTGCTGACAAGTGTACCCACTGGGTCAACCCTAAAACGCCAGCGTTGTAGCTCAATAAGAGAGAGCAATGGAATCTATCGGTTTGTGGCGAATTCGAATCCCACACAAAGAGACGCTCTTTAGTGAAACCTGCTCGGAGCCCACAGAGCGCCTTAATTCTGGTAACTTGGCGTCACATTGACTGCCAGGGAAGAAGGTACGCTGGTGCCAGCGCCGGTTTGCAGCGCACGAGTAAATGACAAGTTTGCCTTAATTCTTAGGCCAGAAATTATGGCTGACCTGTTTAGGATGGGCATAAAGGAATAGCGCAAAATCGCTGTCTTTCGCTGTCGCCATGTGCAGGTGTTAGACACATTTTGTGGCTGGATGAGTCACTCGAAAAAGATAAAAAGATAAGAGATCGAATAAATGAAATCTTTCTTTAAATTATGGAAGATTGTGAATGTAGCAGACAGTGAGCGTGCGCTGCTATTTCGCCGCAGCCGTTTTGACGCGGTATTGCCCCCTGGGCGACATCGTATATCCCTGCTCTCGGGAGATGTTCGGGTGGAAACTTACGATGTTGCAGAAGTCAATTTTGATGCGATCAAGGCGAAATTTCTCCTGGATAATTATGGTGAAATTCTCGGCGAGTACGTAAAATCCTACGAGCTGTCGGATCATCAGGTAGGTCTTTTTTATCGCGACGGTCACCTAGTCGATATCCTCCCCCCCGGTACTTTTCGCGCAGTTTGGAAAGGCGGGAAAGTTGTAAGGGTGGGTATTGTGGATATTGCGAAGGAGTATACTGTCGATGAAAAAGTACTGACTTTACTCGGTCGTGGTGTTCGCGCAGGTCAGATGCGTATCGCCGCTCAGGCAATTAGCTACAACGAAATTCCCAACGAGCATGTTGGGCTGTTGGTTGTTAATGGCAAGCTGAAAAAAATCCTGCAACCGGGTAGTTACGGTTTTTGGAAATATAACCGTTCTATTGCGGTGAAATTATTAGATATGCGCTTGCAGACGATTCAGGTCAGCGCTCAGGAAATTTTAACCAAAGATCGAATAAGCTTGCGCATTAATCTGAGTGGCAACTTTAGAATTACTCAGCCACAAAAAGTGGCATTGAAGCTCAATGACTATAAGAACTTCATTTATCGGGAATTACAGTTCAGTCTACGAGAAGCGGTAGGTACTCAGACGCTGGACAGCCTGTTGGCGGATAAAGATCGTTTGAACATTGTTATTGCTACCGATATCCGCGAAAGATTGGCGGAGAATGGTATTGATATAGCTAGTGTTGGAGTGAAAGATATTATTTTGCCCGGCGATATGAAGATGATTCTTAGCCAGGTAGCGGAAACGCACAAGGAGTCTGAGGCGAATTTACTCACGCCCCTCGAAGAGACAAAGGCCGTGTGTTCTTTGCAAAATACAGCCAAGGTGATGGATGGCGGCCCCGTCTTACCGCATTTGAAAGAATTGGAGTCTTTGAAAAAAATCAGTGCATGTATCGATAAAGCTTCCGTACATGACGGCCTTGATGGTGAATTTATTGATTCAGTAAAACTTCGCCCCACCGCGTGAATCCAAAGTGGAGGCATTCAAAAAAAGTATTCATTCGTCGCCAATGAATGTCCTGGTGGTTGAGGTGGGCGGCGCCCAGAGGAAGGTTGGCGCTCAGATTTTGCGGATTTTCCTCACTTTGTCCTGGTATCTTGGATATCGTTTCATCTTCAAACTATTCGTGCAGGCTGTAAAAATTCGGTCTATTACGGAAGCACCAACGGAATTTTGGCGTATCGGTAGGTGATCGATAATTTGGTTCTGTCTGTGGACGGTTTTGTAGGCTGGAGTCAAGCCAGAATTTTCTGATAAGTATTCAGGTGATCCGCTAGAGAATCGGTACCGGAATAAATCTGTGAGCATTGGATGATGGGAATTGAGGGCTGTACCAACTGATATCGAAGAAAAGCAATAATGATTATCCCGGACATTATCTAAGCTATTTTTTTATGATGTTTCTTTCCTGAAATTATGGCAATCCCTTTATGCGCATAGGTAGTCACCGACACTTTTGGCGTTATGATTGCGGCGACTATTTTTGGATTGACGAACAGTTATCTGTGTTGCAACGGAATTATCAGCCTAAAGACTATATGCCATTTATACAAAAACATAGCATTAAGCATTCGGTACTCATTCAGGCGGCGGAAACAAAGAGTGAAACCGAACCTACGCTTTCAAGGCTTTACCCAGGATTTCACACAGTGATTGATCACGGCGGCAAGCCGGATCTCCACATTAAAAGTCCTACTTTTTGGTTTAGGCAGATAGAGGAAATGGCCAAAAGCCCAAATATTTTTTGCAAATTTCCGACTTGCTAATTCGTGCTGGGTCGCGGTCCATGTCTATTGCTATCGAGCCCTATTTCCAGCATATTCTCCAATGCTTTGGTGCTCAACGTGTTATGTGGGGCAGCAATTGGCCGGTAGTGAATATCGTGAGCACTTTCTCCGGCTGGTTTTGCGTTAGCAAGCAGTTATTGAGCTGTTTAGATCCGGTACAGCAAGATGCGATCTATAGTGGCAGTGCAAAAAATTCTACCCGTTGGATAGCTAAAGAGTGTGTTATGGAAAGGAAATCTCTGGATACTTCTGCAATAGATCGAAGGCTACAACAAACGGCCAAAAAAAGTTGCAGAGATTTCCGTATTATGAACAAGGCAAGGTACTCGGAATGATTGTTGCTCTACAGATTGTAAGCCCTACTGGCTTTTTTCTAATAAGCCGGTGACCTCGCCCTTTGGATTAAGTTTGGTGTGCAAATTAACGTAAACTTTTCCATTCATTAAATCTGCACGATACTGTTCTTCCACAAGCCATTGCGCTGTAATAGCCCCACTGGTGCCCATGGAACATTTTGTCTCCAGCCCTTTGCGGCCTTGATTATCCTTAGTTGCCGGCCAGTCTGGTGTGGCGCCTGGTTTCGTCGGCATGCCACAGATGGTTTGAATGACGGGCGCGCTGGGGCTGCCCGGTTTACAGATTGGGGGTTCTTTACCTTCGCCGGCACAGCGCAGGTGAAAATGCGACATGGACATTCCTGATCCAGAGAGATCTTTGTATCCAATCATAAAATTCAACCTATTGGTTTTCTGGTTATAAACACCCAAAAAATACCCGCGGGCATTGGCTGGTGTCTGCTTGTCCACAGGGGTGTTGCTGAGTGTTTTCTCTTCCGCTGGAGTGAGTGAAGCTCTGAAAATAGTTAAACTTTCACTATTACCTGCCTCTGACCAGGCGCCATGATCAGAGGACTGTTTGGATGCGGTGGATTTTTTTTCGTTCTTGTTGTGATTATCGGCAAGTGTTATAGCGGGATAGGTGAGCGCGAGTAGCGCCAGTATGAAAAAGTTGGCCCGGAATAATGCGCTGAGCTTCATAAACCTCTCCTGTTTAATGATGATAAGTTCACTTGGTATGGCAAAGGTTGGGGAGCCGGGCCACTAAAATTGCATTTTTGTTGCCACTTTTATCTGCACATAATGGAATTGGCCCGCGATACCTTCGTGAGGCATAAAGACTTTTAGCATATAGGGAGCGTTTTGCCTGTTCGCAGGTAACATTAACAGCGGGATTTCTAGATCCTGGGCATCAATTCAGTCTGAATGGGGTACGCACTTGGAAGCGTGGAGGTTCTGCTATGACTTTATGGGCGAATTGCCAGAATCATCTGCCACTAAAAATTTTTGATAAAACGTTTCAGTCGCTGAACGAGCGAGCATGCGCCAATAGCTCTGTTGCTATCCATTCTTCGCAGGACAATTGAAAATATCTGCGCCCTATTAGCCTGTCTCTCTCCAAACCAGCTCGCGCTCACGGGCATAGAGGGGAATAAAATCGAACTGCACTTCGGTGCCACCCTCCTCGCGTCGGCGAATAGTCATCTTGCCGTTCAAGTTGCTGGCGCGTTCCTGCATGATCGACATGCCGAAGTGATTGCGTTTTTCCGGTGCGTTGCCGATGCCGATGCCGTTGTCACGGATGCGCACATTGAGAGATTGGTTATCAGCCTGGGTCAGGCTGATCTGCACCATGTCTCCCTGGGAGTGATAGACCGCATTTTGCGAGGCTTCGCGCACTAGCTGTAGCAGATGGATTTCCTCGTGCGGGGTGAGGGGTACCTCGTCCAGGTGGTAGTCGAGCAGAATGGTGATCTGCGGGTGCTGCTCCCGGTAGGCAGAAATGGACTGTTCCAAAATATTGCGCAGGCCGCCGGGACCTATCTGTAGCCGGAAGGTGGTGAGCAGTTCCCGCAGTTGGCGGTAAGAGGAATCCAGACCCTCTTTAAGCTCGGTGATAATCTCCTCCACCTTAGCTTTATCCACCTGCTCGCTGCGGTTAGCGCGATTGAGTCGTGTCACCTGAATTTTTAGATAGGAAAGGGATTGGGCCAGTGAGTCGTGCAATTCCCGCGCGATAATCGCGCGCTCATCCAGCAGGGCCATACGGCGTTCCTGGGCCTCGCGCTCATTGATCGCGATAGCCGCGGTGACACTGTCGGCAAAGGTGGCCAGGCGCTGTTGCTGCTCTTCGTCGAGACTGTTGCCTCTGGGCAGCGTACACATCAGTACGCCGTAGTTGCGTTTGTCCACCTCCAGGGGGAAGCGGTACACGCGGAAATTACCTTCATCGGAGGGACCGCAGGTACTCACACAGACACGGCACTCATTCCCGCTGCACTGTCTGTTGCTGTAACCCTCTACCAAGTGCTCGTAGGGGGCCTCGCCCTCAGGCGTCATCAGGCATAAATCCAGATTGCTGAGGTCGGCCACGTTGGCGAATTCGCCCAGCCACTGCCCCAGTTCTGCGCCGGCCAGGGGTCCCTCGCTGATACGCCGCGCCAAACGGTACTGAAAATCCAGCGCTTCGTGGCTCTTCTGCAGCTGTGCGGTCTTCAGCTCGACACGATGGGCCAGGTCCCGGTGGGTCGCATGGATCTCGTCGCTCATATAATTGATGGTGCGCGCCAGCACCCCCAGCTCATCTTCGCTGTCGATCTCCAGACGATGCTGGTTGAAGTCCCCCTGGGCAATGCTGAGGGAGCGGTTGGTCAGTTGCTTGAGAGGCTGTTCGACGGAGCGGTGCAAAATATAAAGGGAGAGGTACACCAGTGCGACTATGGAGAATAGGGAAGCTACCTGCACCAAGCGCAATAGGCTAATTTTTTCCTCGGCGATGGTCTGGTAGTCGAGTACCAGGGTATCTACATCTGCGATAAAAGGCTCTAAATGTGTCGCCAGTTGCAGTGAGTCCATGGAACTTTGGCCGGCCGCGATGGACTCCAGCAGCGGGCGAATCTCCCCCTCCCAGCTCTCGAGTACCTTGCGGTAGTTGTGCGCTGCGCGCAGGTTGTCGCTGGCGTTGAAGTCGGAAATACTCAGTACCCGCGTCAGGCGCAGAGTGACCTCATTGGCCAATGTGGCTGTGGCTTCACTGTCACCGGATGGGGCTGTTGCTGCGAGCCGGTAATTCATGGCACGCAGAGAGCCGGCCAGATTCACTGCGGCGGCATCGTTTTCGGCGGCGTCAGAGATAATGTATGAGGCCACCATGGAACTGAGGGCCACGAGTACGGTGAGCAGCATCAGAGTGCCGATGCGGTAGACGATGGATTGTCGTATTCGGTTCAGCATATCTCGTTCACTCGGCCTTCGGGCGATTCTGGGTTGTCCCTATTGTGCCGCCAACAAGCACTCAAATTTGTGAGTACCACTAAAGAACGCCAGTTTTGCACAAAATTTGATCTAACTCCTGCTTTTTAAGCGGAGCCCCAGCCACTCCGGGGGCTCTGCGCTACCTTAGCCATCTGTCGGTGTCATTTCTTTACCTAATCAGGGGTAGCTCACCGCTGTTCTACCCCTTTGTGGTCAGGTGATCCCACGGAAAGGGCCTTTTATATTCCCACTAAACCGATGCTTTAACCGCATTCCGATGCCCTGGGAGTACCGCATGAGCCATTTCCTGGACCGACTGAAATACCTTAAGAAACAAAAAGAACCCTTTTCCGGAGGACACGGGGAAAAGACCAACGATGATCGCAACTGGGAAGATGGCTACCGTCGCCGCTGGCAGTTCGACAAGATTGTGCGCTCTACCCACGGGGTAAACTGCACCGGCTCCTGCAGCTGGAAGATCTACGTTAAGGACGGCCTGGTCACTTGGGAAACCCAGCAGACCGACTATCCGCGCACCCGCCCGGACCTGCCCAACCACGAACCTCGTGGTTGCCCGCGCGGTGCCAGTTACTCCTGGTATATGTACTCCGCCAACCGGCTCAAGTACCCGAAGATCCGCAAGCGCCTGGTAAAACTGTGGCGCGAGGCCAAGCTGAGGTACAGCGATCCGGTGGAGGCCTGGGCCAGTATTGTCGAGGACCCGGCCAAGGCGCAGTCCTACAAAGAGCGCCGGGGTATGGGCGGCTTTGTGCGTATCAAGTGGGATGAGGTCAACGAGCTGATCGCCGCTTCTAACGTCTACACCACCAAGAAATACGGTCCCGACCGGGTGACTGGCTTCTCGCCGATTCCCGCCATGTCTATGGTGTCCTACGCCGCTGGTGCCCGCTACCTGTCGCTGATAGGCGGTAACTGCCTGAGCTTCTACGACTGGTACTGTGATCTTCCCCCCGCCTCACCACAGGTCTGGGGTGAGCAAACCGATGTGCCCGAATCCGCCGATTGGTACAACTCCAACTACCTAATCGTTTGGGGCTCCAATGTGCCGCAGACCCGTACCCCGGATGCCCACTTCCTCAGCGAAGTGCGTTACAAGGGCGCCAAGACCTGTGTGGTTACGCCTGACTACTCGGAGTGTTCCAAGTTTGGCGACACCTGGCTGGCACCGCGCCAGGGTACCGATGCCGCCCTGGCGATGGCCTTCGGCCATGTCATCCTGAAAGAATTCCACGTCGACAAACCCAGCGCCTACTTCACCGAGTACGTGCGCACCACCACCGATATGCCAATGTTGGTGACCCTGGAAGAACGCGACGGCAAGCTGGTACAGGGCCGCTTCCTGCGCGCCTCTGATCTGGCGGAAAACCTGGGTCAGGACAACAACCCGGAATGGAAAACCATCGGCGTCAATCACGATGGCCAGCTGGTTTCGCCGCAGGGCTCCATGGGCTATCGCTGGGGAGAACCCTCCGCGAAAGAGGGGCGCGGCAAGTGGAATATCGAACAGCGCGATGGCCGCAGTGGCGAAGAGTTGGAGCTGAAGCTCAGCCTTAAAGACTGCGCCGATGAGATCGCGCAGGTCGCCTTCCCCTATTTCGGTGGCCAGACCCACGAACACAACTACTTCCAGCACACTGATCACGATGAAGTCATCGACTACAAGGTGCCGGTAAAGCTTGTTCAAAACAAAGATGGTGAGATTCTCAAAGTCGCCAGCGTCTACGACCTGACTCTGGCGAACTACGGTGTCGAGCACGGCCTCGATGACCCCAACTGTGCGCAGAGTTACGACGAGGACAAGCCCTACACCCCCGCCTGGCAGGAAAAGGTGACTGGCTGTCGCCGTGAGAATGTGATTCAGGTAGCCCGTGAGTTTGCCAACACCGCCGATAAAACCCGTGGACGCTCCATGGTGATTCTGGGTGCCGGTCTCAACCACTGGTACCACATGGATATGAACTACCGCGGCATTATCAATATGCTGATGTTGTGCGGCTGTATCGGCCAGAGTGGCGGTGGCTGGGCTCACTATGTCGGGCAGGAAAAACTGCGCCCGCAGACCGGCTGGACCCCACTCGCCTTTGGTCTCGACTGGCAGCGCCCGCCGCGCCATATGAACGGCACCTCTTTCTTCTATAACCACGCCAGCCAATGGCGTTACGAGAAGTTGGAGATGGAGGAAGTGGTTTCGCCGCTGGCCGACAAGAGCAAGTGGCAGGCTTCCATCATCGATTACAACAGCCGCGCCGAGCGCATGGGCTGGCTGCCCTCCGCGCCGCAGCTGGGGATCAACCCACTGCAACTGACCAAAGATGCCGCCGCCGCCGGTATGTCTGCCAAAGACTACACGGTGCAGCAGCTCAAGCGCGGTGCGCTCAAGTTCGCCAACCAAGACCCGGATAATCCGCAGAACTTCCCGCGCAATCTATTTATCTGGCGCTCCAACCTGCTCGGCTCCTCTGGTAAGGGCCACGAGTACATGCTGCGCCACCTGCTCGGTACCAAGCACGGCCTAATGGGTAAGGACCTGGGCGAAGAAGGCGGCAAGAAACCGGAAGATGTGGCCTGGCATGACGCCCCCAGTGAGGGCAAGGTGGATCTGCTGGTGACACTGGACTTCCGTATGTCCACCACCTGCCTCTACTCCGACATCGTGTTGCCCACGGCTACCTGGTACGAGAAAGACGATCTCAACACCTCGGATATGCACCCCTTTATTCACCCTCTTACCAAGGCGGTGGACCCGGCCTGGGAAGCGCGCAGTGACTGGGACATCTTCAAGGGCATCGCGCAGAAATTCTCCGATCTGACCGACGGCCATTTGGGCGTGGAGAAGGATCTGGTGACCCTGCCGATCCACCACGATACGCCCGGAGAAATTGCCCAGCCCTTTGGGGTGAAGGCTTGGTGGAAAGGCGAATGCGACCTGATTCCCGGCGTTACCGCGCCCAGCATGATCGAGGTGGAACGCGACTACCCCAACACCTACAACCGCTTTACCTCGATTGGTCCGCTGCTGGAGAAACTCGGCAATGGCGGTAAGGGCATCAGCTGGAATACCGATGACGAGGTGGACTTCCTCAAGAAGCTCAACCGCACCTGGAAGGATGAGACCGCCCGCGATGGCCGCGCGCGTATCGATAGCGCCGTCGATGCCGCCGAGATGATTCTGTCGCTGGCCCCGGAAACCAACGGCCAGGTCGCGGTGAAGGCCTGGGAAGCCCTGGGCAAAATTACTGGTCGCGATCACACCCATCTGGCCAAGCCCAAGGAAGACGAGAAGATTCGCTTCGCCGATATCGTGGCGCAGCCGCGCAAGATTATCTCCTCGCCCACCTGGTCCGGTCTGGAAGATGAACATGTGAGCTACAACGCCGGCTACACCAACGTGCACGAGATGATTCCCTGGCGCACCATCACCGGCCGTCAGCAGTTCTACCAGGATCACGAGTGGATGCGCGATTTCGGCGAGAACCTGTGTGTGTACAAGCCGCCCATTAACCTGAAAACCGTGCAACCGGTGCTCAACCAGAAGCCCAACGGCAACAAGGAGATCCTGCTCAACTGGATCACTCCGCACCAGAAGTGGGGTATCCACAGCACCTACTCCGACAACCTGCTGATGCTCACTCTATCTCGCGGTGGCCCCATCGTATGGATGAGTGAATACGACGCCAAGTTGGCGGGGATCGAAGACAACGACTGGATCGAGATCTTCAACGTCAACGGAGCCATCGCCGCCCGCGCCGTGGTATCCCAGCGGGTGCCGGACGGTATGGCGATGATGTATCACGCCCAGGAGCGCATCGTGAATACACCGGGAGCGGAGACTACCGGAACCCGTGGCGGTATCCACAATTCCGTGACCCGCGCGGTGATGAAACCCACCCATATGATCGGCGGCTACGCCCAGCAGTCCTACGGCTTCAACTACTACGGCACCGTGGGCTGCAACCGGGATGAATTTGTAGTGGTCAGGAAAATGAACAAGGTCGACTGGCTGGATGGCGAAGATGCCAAAGAGCCGACGCGAGAGGAGGTGTAACAATGAAAGTTAGAGCCCAGATTGGCATGGTGCTGAACCTCGATAAATGTATCGGCTGCCACACCTGCTCAGTGACCTGTAAAAACGTGTGGACCTCCCGCGAGGGGGTCGAATACGCCTGGTTCAACAACGTCGAGACCAAACCCGGCATCGGCTACCCGAAAGAATGGGAAAACCAGGACAAATGGAACGGCGGCTGGGTACGCAAGCAAAATGGCAAATTGCAGCCGAAAATTGGCGGCAAGCACCGAGTGCTGGCCAACCTGTTCGGCAACCCCGATATGCCGGAAATCGATGACTACTACGAGCCATTTGATTTCGATTACCAGACTCTGCACAACGCACCAGAGCAGAAACACCAACCGGTGGCCCGCCCGCGCTCCCTGATCAGTGGTGAGCGCATGGAAAAAATCGAATGGGGCCCCAACTGGGAAGAAATTCTCGGCACCGAATTCGAGAAGCGCAAAAAGGACAAGAACTTCGAACAGGTGCAGGCCGACATTTACGGTGAATTTGAAAACACCTTTATGATGTACCTGCCGCGCCTGTGCGAACACTGCCTCAACCCGGCCTGTGTCTCCGCCTGCCCTAGCGGCGCCATCTACAAGCGCGAAGAAGACGGTATCGTTCTGATCGACCAGGACAAGTGTCGCGGCTGGCGTATGTGTGTATCGGCCTGCCCCTACAAAAAGATTTACTACAACTGGAAAACCGGTAAATCCGAGAAGTGTATTTTCTGCTACCCGCGCATCGAAGCGGGCCAGCCCACCATCTGTTCCGAGACTTGTGTAGGCCGTATCCGCTACCTGGGGGTGTTGCTGTATGACGCCGACCGCATCGAGGAAGCCGCATCTGTAGAAGATGAAAAGGCGCTCTACCAGGCCCAGTGCGATATTTTCCTCGATCCCACTGACCCAAAGGTTCAGGAAGCCGCCCGCGCCGAGGGTATCCCCGAAGCCTGGCTCGAAGCTGCGCAAAACTCCCCGGTGTACAAAATGGCCATCGACTGGCAGATCGCCCTGCCGTTGCACCCTGAGTACCGCACCCTGCCCATGGTTTGGTATGTGCCACCCCTGTCACCGATCCAGAACGCCGTTCAGGCCGGCCAAGTGGAAACCGTTACCGTGGGTCGCGGCGCCGAGATCCCCGACCTCTCCACCCTGCGCATCCCTCTACAGTACTTGGCCAACCTGCTCACCGCCGGCGATGAGAAACCGGTGGCCCGCGCCCTGGAGCGGATGATCGTAATGCGCGCCTATATGCGCGGTATTCATGTGGATGGCATACAGGAGCGTGAACTACTGGAAGAGGCGGGTATGACCGTCGCCCAGGTGGAAGAAATGTACCGCTATATGGCCCTGGCCAATTACGAGGACCGCTTCGTGGTGCCCTCCAGCCACAAGGCCTACGCCGAAAATGCCTACGATATGAAGTCCTCCTGTGGCTTCAGCTTTGGCAACGGCTGTAGCACCGGCAACGACAGCACCAATATTTTTGGTGGCAAGCAGCAGGCAGTGCGCGAAGTGATACCGGCCAAAGTAGTCGACTGAAGTCGAGCGGAGAAAACCGATGAAAGTATTAAACCTGATCGCCCGCCTGCTGGATTACCCGTCTGATGAGCTGGTGGCACACCTGGATGAACTGACCAATTGGGTCGCGGAATCCGATGATATGGATGCCCCTCTGCGGGACAAGCTGCTGGCGTTTATCTCCCACTACGAGCGTATGGAAGCGCTCGATTGGCAGAGTGAATACGACGGCCTGTTCGAGCGCGGCCGGGCCGTATCCCTGCACCTGTTCGAGCATATCCACGGCGAATCCCGCGATCGCGGCCAAGCCATGGTGGACCTGATGAACCGCTACCGAGCCGCCGGTCTGGAGCTGAATGAGCGCGAACTGCCGGATTACCTGCCCACGTACCTGGAATTTTGTGCCACTCAAGGCGAAGAAGCTTACGGCTGGGTGCATGATATTACCCATGTGATCGCTCTGCTGAGCGCGCGCTTATCCAAGCGTGAAAGCCCCTATCACCTATTGATGGATGCGCTGTTGCTGCAGGCCGGGGTCTTTGTCGATTTGGCTGCGCTCAAGGAAGAGGTGGCCAGTGAAGCGCGCGACGACACTCCCGAGGCCCTGGACAAAATCTGGGAGGAAGAGGTGGTCAGCTTTACCGGCGCCAACTCGTGCGACCAGTCCATCACACGGCCCAGCGCCACCCAGTTCCGCGATGGTCAGCCCCTAACCTGGGCCCCCAGTGCTAAAGATGCCGCGCAGAATTCTGCCCAGCCCGCCCCACAGGAGTAACAAGATGAACTATCTGAATACGCTGCTCTTTGCCATTTACCCCTTCGTTGCGCTCACGGTGTTTCTGGTGGGGAGCCTGATTCGCTACGACCGCGACCAGTACACCTGGCGCACAGGCTCCAGCCAGTTACTGGAAAGTAAACAGTTGCGCATTGGCAGTTACCTATTCCATATCGGGGTAATCGCGATACTTATGGGCCACTTTGTTGGCCTGTTGACCCCCAAGGCGGTGTGGCACTTCCTGGGTATTGAAGCCCCCACCAAGCAGTTGATGGCCATGGGGATCGGCGGTTTCTTCGGGGTGATCTGCTTTATCGGCCTCACTATTTTGGTTAAACGCCGCCTCACCAACCCGCGGGTGCGCGCCACCACGTCCAAAATGGATCTGGCCATTTTGCTGATGCTCTACGCCCAGTTAATCCTTGGCCTGATCAGTATTGTGGTATCCGCCGGCCATATGGATGGCGCCGAGATGCTCAAACTGATGACCTGGGCTCAGTCCATTGTCACCCTCGATGGCTCCGCAGCCGCAGCGGCTATCGCCGACGTAAATATCATCTACAAGCTGCATATTTTCCTCGGCATGACCCTGTTCCTGCTGTTCCCTTTCAGCCGTCTGGTACACGTGTGGAGTGTTCCGGTGCAGTACTTCCGCCGCAATTATCAGGTAGTGCGCGCCAAGGCCGCGCGCTAATCCCTGCAAACATTAACCCGGCCCGCTGCCTGCGGGCCTGTGAGGAGTTGAGTCATGAATGCACTACTGGCCTCCGACGCCGCCGGGCATGAATTTGAGTTGGCCGAAGCGGTGGCCGTCAACGGCAGTGAAATCCCCGCAGACCTGATCTACCAGGAAATGCAGTACCAGTCTGCGGATTCACCGCGCCAAGCGATTTATCGCGCCGCACGGGCCCTGGTGATCGGCTGGCTTTTGCGTGAGCGTGCTGCCGGGCAGGGCCTGTGTGAAGCCGATGAGGATCTACACAGCGAGGCCTTCGATCGGGCAGTGGCCGACCTGCTCAAAGGCGAGCTACAGGTGAACCCGGCTACTGAAACGGAGTGCCGTGCCTATTTCGAAGCCCACCCACATAAATTCCGTTCCGACCCCCTCGCCGAAGTGCGCCATATTCTGATCCCGGCGGCGCCGGACGACGCTGACGCCTGTGCCAAGGCACGCGCTGGCGCCGCAGAGCTGCTGGAACAGATACGCGCCGATGCCAACCCGCTGCAAGCTTTCGCCCGGTTGGCCCAATCCCACTCCGCCTGTTCCTCCGCCGAAGCCGGCGGCAGCCTCGGCCAGGTGGGGCGCGGCGATACCGTCGCCTCCTTTGAACGCGCCGTGTTTGAGCAGGGCACCGGTTTGGTAGAGGAACCCGTGGAGACTCCCTACGGCGTGCACCTGATTTATGTGGAGCAGTGCGAACCGGGCCGCCCGCTGGAATTCGAATATGTTTCGGAGCGAATCGAGGAATACCTAACTGAAAAACGCCGCCGCCAGATGACTAGCGACTACCTGCAAAAAATGGTGCAGGCCGCGCAAATCTCCGGCCTGGATTTATCGGGGGAGGCCCACTGAGGTGGCAGAGATTCGCCAACTGTTCGCGCGCAATCGCGCCTGGGCTGAGGCGCAGACGGCTCAGGACCCGGAGTTCTTCCAACGTCTGAGTCGTCTGCAAGTACCTAAGTATTTATGGATCGGCTGCTCCGACTCCCGCGTACCCGCCAACGAAATTGTGGGCATGGCACCGGGTGAGCTGTTCGTACACCGCAATATCGCCAACGTGGTGATACACACAGACTTTAATTGCCTCTCGGTGCTGCAATACGCGGTTGAAGTACTCAAGGTGGAACACGTAGTGGTCTGCGGCCACTACGGTTGCGGCGGCGTACAGGCCGCCATGGGTCACAGCGAATGCGGCCTGGTGGATAACTGGCTGCGTCATATCAAGGATGTCTACGCTCACCACCAGCAAGAGCTGGAATCCCTCGATGAAGAATCGCGCGCAGCGCGCTTGTGCGAATTAAATGTCATGGCGCAGGTACAAAACTTGGCCATGACTAAAATAGTCCAGCACGCCTGGGACCGAAACCAGCGCCTAAGTCTGCACGGCTGGATCTACGATATTCGCGATGGCCTGATTCGAGATCTGGGTATGCGGATGGACGATCGCGGCCAGGTGCCGGAGATTTATCATGTTTATGGTGGGGTGTCGGAGGAGGGGTGAGGCTTCACTGCGTATCTTAATCAGAGAAGCCCTAAGTTATTTTCTTTTCAAGTTTCTAATAATTTTGCGCAGTATACCACCCGAGGTATACACGGCTTTGAAATGAAGGCAAAGTCGCAATGGAAAAGCCGATACCGAGCCTAAGAATGTTATGTGGCTAGCTCGCCCCTGATCTGCACCTCAGGTGCAATTTTATGAAAATCAATAGAAATCTCAAGCATTGGTCTTCAGCTATACTCATATCAGTTACAATTTATAGAAATTAACTACTGCTCATCAGCTTGTATTTGTTCCTTGGCCAGAATTTTTTGACGCTTCCGTTTGGCAAGCTCTTCGCGCAGTCTGTTAGACTTTACAACGAAATTACCATCAATAAAGTCATAATTTTTTGTAGAAATAAGCGTATATAAATCGTCTTTTTCACCAGAGCCCTCTGTGATAAAGACAAAAAAATTTCTCCCAACTTGGTCACCCGGTATTATTGAGGTGCAGTTATTATCATAATCATGTACTGCTGAAATAAAATCCTTCTTTTCCCCTTTATACACTTTTATCACTTCAAAATTGGCGACCTGCAGGTATGCTGAGACATACATTAAAGATAAAAATTTGCCTTTAAATACAGATTTTGAACGTTTAATAATTTTCTGAGGGTTTTGAAGAGCAACCGTTCCAGGGGAAATTATACAAGCTGATATATTCAGGCTAATCAGTATAAAAAAAGAGCTACAAGAATTTTCATAAAAAACGTCATTAGCAATTGTAAATTAATGAGTCGAAGTGATTTTTCCGCTCACCTAAATTTATTAATTTTATCAAGCTCCATATGCAGTAGAGGATACGGCCTTCCTTGACCGTCTAGGGGAGATTTACCGACTACCGTAAAACCTAAATGCTTATAGAACCCTAGGGCTTGCAGGTTCTGTTCGTTGACGTCTACTTTGTAGCACCTAGATTTTCAACGGCATACCTTGTTAAAAAAGTTCCAACACCTGAGCCTCTTGATTCAGGCGAAATGAACAGCATTTCAATATTCCCATTAAGAACTCCACAAAATCCGAAAATCCTTCCATCTTCATTCTTTGCACATATCAGCTCTACTGAGCCGAAGTATTGTTCTAAGATGAGCGGTTTAAGAATGACAATATCTTCTTCCTGCAAAAAAAACGTGAGAAGTTCGAACAGAAGCCTCCCATATTTCAATCAGCGTTAAATAATCGCTTTTACCTATTGTCTCTGCTTTCATCTATTATTCTGATAGGTGTTTGATACCGTGAGAACCGGCATGTCGTATACTCTTCTCATCATTTATCACTGAAATAGTTCTTTCTATAAATCTTTTATAAGCTTTTTGGGGTAGGAATGGCGATTTGTTATTTATATTGAACTTTTCCAAAATATCCTTAACTTGTGTGTCAATCATTATTTGCTCCACACCCAACCCTTTTTGGTTAAGCTCTTGAATTTTATTTATCCATGTAAAAGTATTTTTTATGAATTCAAGCAAAGATGACTTGTTTGCTGGAGAGCCATGCCCAGGTATTATCAAACTCTGATCATCACCCAGATTTAAAATGGCCTCAATGGCTTCATTAAAACCTTTAATTCCGCCAGCATAAAATGTTGGATGCCAGCTGGTATCGAATACATCACCAACAAATATAGAATTACTTTCCTTATGGTAATAGATATTGTCGATTGTTGTATGAGACTTGACTTTAATGTGAGTGAGTTCATCTAAATTGAAGCTGCTCTCTATCAGTTTTCCACCTTGCTTTTCAAAGTGCGCATTTCCGCCGGTATGGTCGGAATGTGCGTGTGTGTTTAAGATGAAGGAGATAGGCTTATCGTAAATTGATCGAATTTTTTCATCTAACGCACTTAACTGATTATTTCCTGGCATAGGATCAATGAGTACCAATCCATTTTTCGTTGCTACTAAGCCAATATTCGTTCCGTAATCTTTTCCACTCAAGATATGTAGGTGTTCAGAAACTTTTTGCACACTTATGCTACTTGATAAAGCGATAGAGCTGGTGAGTAGAAATAAAGTGGAGGTCAGAATTATAAATCCTTTCAAAACCCATCCTCTTGCATTGTGATAAATGGTTCTTTGGTGTGTAACGGCTTTGTCAGTTGCACTTTGGATACGGGGTGGTAGTGGGCTACTTTAGTAAGGCTAGCCAAAAACGTTAACTGCACATAATTGCTAGCCGTAGCTATCCCACACTAAATTTAATTTCATCAATAGGGTAAGCCGGCTTAATTTTGAGCACAACTTAGTGCCTTGATGAAGGCAATGTACGATATTTAAGTAACCAGTTATGTGAATTAATGTTTGCTGGCGATAACTAGCTATTTCATTGAATGAAAACCGATATTATTTCCCTCGGTATCTTGCGCTATTGCGATAAAACCGTGCTCTCCAATAGACATTTTAGGCACTACTACCTTCCCACCTGCTGGCTCAACTCTGGCCAGTTCAACAGAACAATCTTCGCTATCAAAATACGCTAGAGTGCTATTACCTCCAGCTTCAACACCCTCCATTTTACAAATTGCTCCACTTGCACCCGGCTCTTGTTTCATTGGAAATGCCCACATCTCGGGTTGAGGAAAGTCTTTTACTTCATCAGGATTGTCCAGTCGAGTTAACTCCTGCTTGAGAACAGCTTCATAAAAGGACTTTGCACGAACCATATCATTTACATAAATTTCAAACCAACAAACTGCATTTGTATTCATTTGAGTATCCTCACTGTTAAGTATCTAAGTATGGTTTGTATTTCTGGAGACATAACGAAGTTTTAGAAAGATCATTCATATTTTACGCGCAATAATGAAAATTACCATATTATGCATTCCATGGCGCCATTGGACTTCAATGGTAAACCCAGCATCTTGAATTTCTTTCGCTAATTTTACTTCTGTTAGAATGAATACATCAGGCATTAGGCCCATGAATTTTCCCAGAGGTACCAAGTGCTTAATAAACCGCATATAGGAATTACCCAGACAAACGGTACTGCTCACGAAAACACCACCGGGCTTGAGGATTCTAGCAGCTTCTGCCAAAACATCTCTTCTATCTGGTAATAAGTGAATAACATTTAGACCCAATATGGCATCAAAAATCGCAGGCTCAGCATTGAATTCGGTTAAAGTACTTTTGGTAAATTTAATATTATCGATACAGGCTTTCCTGGCCTTAGTTCGACCAATCTCAAGCATGTTTTCGGAAATATCTACCGCTTCAATATGTTGTACATGCGGAGCGTGGTGAATCGCTGTAGTCCCTGTTCCGCAACCAAACTCCAAAATATTCATATCGGGCGTAAAGAATTTTTGAGTATCAGAGAGCTTCTTCTGATAACTTGCCTCATCAGAAATAGGGCTCCTAGCATACCCCTCTGCTTTTCTATCCCAGAACTTACCAGATCTATCCATATCAGTTCCTATATAAATGCCAAGGCATGATCGCGCTGATTCGTGATTCGTGATTCGTGATTCGTGACTCATAAAGCCTCAGCTGCAGCCCGAAGCGCACGACAACCTTAGATTTTTATGTTTTTACAACCCATTAAGGACACCCCACAACTTATCCCAACGTTCGATTTTTTCACCGGCACTCAACAGTCTTGGCTGAATTTGAATAGGGTTGCCAAGTTGATTCACGTCTTGCAATAAATTGGGATTTACTGCTCCGCGAAGCTGACCATTTATAGTGCAGCCTACGGCTAGTAGTTCATTACAAGTTCTACAATGGTAGAAATTAGCAAGCTGATCACCATTTTGTTTAGTTAAAATCCCATCACCAATGAAAACCACTAACATATTTGGATCACTTATAATACGTGATGGGTTGGCTTGGCAATAATTACAATCGCAAACGCGCGGGTTCAAACCTTCGAGCGGTCCAGCTAACTGAACTTCAACCCGCCAACGGTTACATTTACACGATCCCTTAAAGAGCATAATAATTAGTGCCAATTACGATGAAAGATACAATCGCCTCAATTGCCGGAGGCTACTGGCGTCTTTTTTGCCGGGATTTTGGTAAAAAGGTGACAGTGGCCGGAGATCAGGTTGTAGGCGCTTGGTACGCCCAGCATGGGCGTGAACTAATGGCGTGAAAATCTCCTGTAGGAAGATCATCATTTAATGGCTTTCATTAAATGCTAACTACTAGCGAATGGCAACTGCAACACCGTGAGGAGGAAGCCGTTGGCAAAACTACCAGCTGATGGACAGAAATATCCTATAAGGCTTAGCCTAGAGGCGGGGTTGAGGCGGGGTTGAGGCGGGGTTGAGGTGGGGTGGAGTTTAACGCCGCAATTATCGGAAAATTTGGAGTGACCTATTTGTGCTAACGTAGCGTTAAAGCACAAAAAGGTCACGGAGAATTTGTCCAGTACTAGCAACCTTAGTGCGCGCTACATTGCCTTGTATGGTGAAAACCTTATCAAAGCGCTCATTGCTTTGAAGCCCAAATTGCCAACCGATGCATGATAGCCTTCTGTGATATTTTGTCTTCTTGAAGCGGTTGAATTACTTTATCGTGAACTAAAAGACGATAAATATATTCGAGTTTCTCGTGAGCTGAATCGGTAGCTTCGAATTCGACCACCCCTCGCTTGGTACCATATGCAGTACCAAGCGCTATAGCCTTTTTTACTAACTCTTTTTCATTTTTGAGTTTCTTCATTATCATGTCTCAAAGAGGTCGTTGATATTATACACCTAACGCTTTGCACAGCGGCGCGAAGTACGAGTGTCCGGCCCCGAAGGGGAAAACTGCTACAACTTATTAGAAATTATTTTAGGCATTACGTATCTACCGAAATATAATACGTCGTAAACCACTGTCCTAATAGCTCTGTTTTATAAACTTTGGTGGCGATTCTATTAAGAGCTTTATATTCAGGCCTACTTCCGAGTAGGTGAAATACTATTTCTTTATGCCCTAGCTCTTTAGCCCAACACATTAATGTTTTGAATATTGTGCGTCCAAAACCCCAGAATTTTTGAGATATTACAATTGCAAACTCGAAGCCATTATTATCTGGCTGAATTCCACACCAACCAGCAAGCATTCCGCCTATATAGATCGCTCGAACACGACAACCAGACATTGACTCTATTTTAATCTTGGCTTCCATCCAGTCTCTAATACTGATGGAATCAAAAAGCGCATGATCAATTAGATGCTTTCTCAATGCTTTTTCATTAACAACCGCCAAGAAATCTTCTGGATCTACATCGTTGAAACTCAAATATTTAATTTCGCTCATATCTCGCTACTTCTAACAGGATATTCAAAAGAAGCTGCATCATATCATTTGTTAACTTATCTCCAGAGTGGGAAGCCTCTCCAATCAGAAAAAATAGATGAATCAGCATGTTAGCAAGCACCGTCGCGAAATTACTCTAATGGATATATGGCGGCCGTATATGTCTTGTTATTTTGTTCCTTTTGATCATAGGTGTAAACCGTTAAAAATCAATAGTTTGGTGTATATGTTACTGTGGGTATACGAAGCTGTCCTTGATATTGTTTCCACTCGACTGACTTTATCTTATCTTCGATGTTCATTCTTTACCGGAATATAGCTTGATTTAGGTACGGCTGGTGCTAAACGGATGCTACCCCCTTTTATGTTGCTCAGGGGACCTACAAACGCTTGTCAGGAATAATTTTTCCATTGCTGCTTTATACCAACTCTCTGTTTATGTTCAGGATTTTGCTCAATAAATGAGTTAACGTCAGGTTTTATTTTAGGAAACGCGGGATCATCATGATAACCGTTACCCACAAAACGAAATCCTGCTTCCCAGAGGCTTTTTGCTGCTGCCCAACCGGATGAGTCATTTTTAGATGGTGCGGCAAAGTTGCGCCCCATAAATGCCATACGATGACCACAGTTTGGACACTTGTAGATGATGTCTGAATCAGATTGATGAGCTGAGCCTGATGATGCATCCTCAAGTGCCTGGCGCTTAAAGGCGACCTGACAATCGAAGCATGCAAATTTGTGTAAGAACTCAGTCATAGGGTATAGCGTGTGGTGAAACGGTGGGCCATGCAGTAAACCTTTGATCTTGGCTTCGATTATTGTCATTCACTAATTTTTGAATATAAATGTTCATCGAAGTATTGGCCATTTTTACATGACGCTTTTCGAAGAGTACCTTCATACAAATAGCCATTTTTCTCTAGGACTCTAATAGATGCACCATTTATGGAAACTACAGAAACAAATAACCGGACGATATCTGTATATTTAAAAAGCATATCCGTAAAGACTCGAACTGCCTCAGTAGCAATTCCATTGCTCCAGAATTGCCTTCCAATCCAGTAACCCAGTTCAGCGCTGCAGCTATATTCAAACTCACCCACCTTAGCCGATATACATCCTACAAGCTCTCCTTTGTACTCGATCGCTTTTGTTAGGCTTGAACTCTCACTATTTTCAACCCACCAACGAGCATCACTCTCTGTATAGGGTTGAGGTATAGCATCTGTTATATATCGCGTTACCTCATTATCATTAAGGTACAACATTATTGAATTAATATCAGATTTATCAAACTGTCTTAGCTTAAGCATTTTCTAGAAACTCTACCGTAGCGACTCATCAGCGACAGCAAATTAAGAAGGTGATCCTATGTGAAGGACCGTATTATATCCTTGTCAATCGTAAGTATCGGGCGTTTACGAGTAATGTCATTCTCTCATTATAAATGAGATCCGAGACCCTGGGATGAACCTAGGTTTTTTCACACATCTATCCTAGTATTCAACAATTATTTCATGCGTAACAAGGGAATTGAAATCTTCAGAATAACGTTGAAGCAAATATCTTATGTGCAAACCGTAATCCTTAATCCCTCTGATTCCAACCTTATGGCCAACAATTTTTTTGCTAGTGGGTGTAAAGTCGAAGTGTCTATTTCTTTAAGCCTACGTTTTCCTAAACGCTTATCCAGTGTGGCTAGGGATTGAATCAATGGATTCTCGGAGTTTATAGCTTCATCAATTTTGAGGGTATGAACGAATTCCCAGCAGGCTTGATAGGCATCTTGCCGAGATAATTCTCCATATTCCATCTCACCATAAGATATTTTCTGCTTTTCACTTACGTGCTCAGGCACATCGGAATCTGTTACCCACCGATTATCTTTTCGATAGAAATTACCATTCGCTCTATTCCAAAAGGCCCTTGTACAGAAGTTTGCTATGACCTCTTTATCAAGAGTCAACCAGGCATGTCCACATGAACAGTTTCCATAACTGGTACTGTTGATAGAGATGCGGCTATCCAGGGATGGAGAAAATTTTTCTTCAACTAGAGATTTGAGCTTGCTCCATTTCATTGGATGATACTCCTAATTACCAATAACATCTCACGGACAAATGGATTCAAATGCTGTGGCCAATCAAAAATTAGGGTCCGGATAACTACATCCTTCTAAACGAGAACACCAGAACTCTACGCTTTTGTTATAAATTACCTTTATAGGGTTGTCCATTTCTAAATGTTTGATCCATGGAGCATATAGATACTTATTAAGATTAATACCCAATTGAGAATAAACTAAGGATTGAGTAAAGAATCCGAACGTATACAAGCTTAACATCATCAAAATTAAGATCACTATCTTCTTCATTTGGTTATCACATATATCAGCAGGATTGAAATTCATTAACACTCATAGATGCTATCTACTCGGGGAGCTAAGGACGTCAACATCTGGATAGATCGCGGCTGCGCGCGCTCTATCCTTCCTAGACATGCCTATTGCTTATCGACTTCGTTTTCCCACTCTTCTTCATAGTCTAAGGCTTCAAGGTGAGCCGAAATGGAGTTCATTAATTTTTCGTTCCAAAATTCAGCTCCTTCATTCCATTGAAGCTTTACTCCGTTATTTTCGTCCTCAATGGATGCATCTACCATAGCCCAAAAGAAATGACAGATATGCTCGGCTTGAGATTTGTCTAAAATAATGCCATTTTGAAGGAATTGTAGGCTAAGTTCGTCATCTAACTTCTTTGCGTAGAACTCTCCATATTCTTTTTCTTCAGGAAACTTATAAGTAATCATGGGTAAGAAACAAATTCTAACCTTTGCGATAGATAGCTATAAATCAATCCCTAGACCTTACCGGATTTAAAGATGGTCCCGAAGATTCAGCCTCTTCTATTTCTCGATTAACTAGAGCTAACAAGCGTCCTAAATACATAATATCATCTTGAATTTCTGAGAATTCTTCTTCTTCACATTCTTCTTCAGTTGTTTGGTTTAGAATGCCTTCATATGCCTTCATATGCCTTCATATGCCTTCATATGCCTGAATGGAAGCTCTAATATAGGTAAGATCTTTATAATTAAATGGCATTTTACACCTTTTGTTTCATGTACTTGCAAGGTGTTGATGTACAAATCTATGCATGTCCAAGCTTATTACCTTGTGTCACACAGAGCTACTCTATATAAGATTCATAGTTTCTGCTGGCTCTTTAATTTATTTGACTTTATGGCCGTCTCAACCTCTTTAGCTTCTTGCAATATTTTAGATTTGTTTTTCTCAACAAACTTTCTAATATCTTCCTTACTAATCTGTTTGTCTTTAATCGTCATTTTTTCGATCTCTCATACGGTCAATTTCTGTTGGATTCGTTTGTTTTCCCGATGGTTCTTCTATTGTTGTATCTTTTGATTTCTTTTTTACATCTTCAGCATGTTCCCTCATCTTTGAGCGGATTTTATTAATTCGATCCTTCTCTTCTTGTGTGAATTTATAGTCACTCATAATTTTTTCATTCCTACTCTTTTTCCGTGATAGATTTCAGGCGCTGAGAACCCTTGGTTTTCGTAATAATCTATTGCACCTTTTACGGGGTCTAAAACCCAAACCTCATCAGCACTAATCAAGTTGGCATAAACAGTAGCTCCAAAAGACAATATTGGAAAGACACCTTCGCCCAAAGGGTTTGGTCTTACCGGTGTGGATTCTATAAGATTCATTCTTACCTTTGTGCCATGCTTGGATGCAAAGCCATAACAAAGTCCGCAAAGTTGATTCTCAAACCAAACTGACATTTCATATCTTTTTGGCTTCTTCTGATATGCATTAAATTCTGGCTCCCAGTCCCAACTGGCTCTCGATGATCTTAGATTTGCTCCTCTCATCTCTTTCCAAGAGTCAGCCAGTCTTGCTGTCTTCAAGCTAATGCCCTTTATTGATGACTGAGGCCATGACTCTTGTGTGATTGACCAAACTTCTTTTCTGAGAGCTTGGTAGTATCCAATAACAGCGGGGTAATTGTGAAAATTTAAAGCTTCCATAGTATTCCTTATACTAAAATTAAAATAGTTCCATTATATTTGAAAAGGTATTTTCTCTTAGTTTGTAAGATCCCATAAAGTTTGATCCAGTTACCAGATTTACATGAGCAATTCATGGTATCCAATATTACTATCGTCCTAATTTGAATCTTGGTGTAATACAACACCAAGCGCTGCTGAAATCATAAGTAGAGTCAAAGCCGGAGCTTATGATTTCAGCAGGAGCGTCTTGTTAAAGTGGATGACTACCCCTTCCACTGTTTCCTTCGAAACAGCTTCCAATTACGATTAGTGATATTACTAGGAAAGTAGTCGTCCCAAGCGTTTGGCAAACATTTTGGCCGACGACGGTTTCTAATCTTTATTGGGATCTCTAGTTCATTTTCCAACGAAGCATAGTATTGCTTCATCTCGTTCTTGGTTTTAGGGTGTCGAAAATACCCCATATAGATCTCCATTAGCTATGAATTGCTAATGGAAACCAAACCCTCTTTTTAACAGTAGATTTCTATAGTTCATGCTTTCCTGCCAAAGAGCTTTAATAGTGTGCTCAACTGAAGCTGGATCATATCACTTGTCGACCAATGCCAAAATGGCAAATAACTATACTTAGAGCCGATATATCAATCGGTAAGATATCCAGTACAAGCGAAAAAACACCTATGCAGAGATAGGAACAAGTGTACCGATTAAATGGGATTTTAAGTGCTTTATGAGAATGGCATTGCGACTAAAAAGGGACAACCCCACATGTCTCACTGCAATACCTGGGCTATTGGAATATTTTCTATAGACACAAGAAAGACACATTGAGTGGCGGTTTTAATAATTAATTGCTTTTATTTCTCACGTGAGAGCGAGTAAGGAGTAACCACCTAAACCATCACTCTTATGGATAACGCAAATTATCTAAGCTAAGGAGCATAAAAATATAGGCACAAAAATGATCTTATTGGATTTTATTCAGTTTGTTTTAGTGTCAAAGCTGCGTAGAATCGATAGATATTTATTGGTATTTTGGCCGGAATTGGGTGGCCTTTTGAAGGCCGATGACCAAGGGCCAAAGGGGTTCGAGAGAATCAAGACATCTAAGAGTTTTCTAAAGAACCATCTTCTCACAGGAGAACGGTAGCGTGACGTAAGAGACAGTAAAAGGCGCTGACCCAAGGTGCAGCAACACCAGGGGCCAGCTGACCAAATTGATAAACCACCTATCAAAATGGCTATATGGATCATACGCTAGAAACCCGCTCGTCTTCAATAAAGTGGAGTACATTCAGCGGCTTGGTGCGATTCCCCAAGCTCTGGAGGCGTTGTGCCTGCCTTTTTTTCTTCTATGCCTACCGTTCCCGCGCACCACCCCGTATTTCCTCAAAGTATTACTTTCTCAGCCTTCTATCAGAGAAGGTCCACCCATGGTTTGAGTATCAGTAGGAAATAAATATGTTGATCTTAAAGCGCCGGACTGGTGAAAACTTAAGGATTGGGACCAATGTTTCAGTCACTGTATTGGAAGTTAAGGGGAATCAGGTGAAGATAGGAATATGTGCTCCCAAATCTCTAGCCGTTCACCGTGAGGAAATATATTTGCGTGTTCAAAAGGAGCAGACTATGGGAAATTAAAATCGATGAGAACTTAGTCGCGAGATGAGGGCCTTCGATTTATAGGGAGGCTGGAACCCAGCGTAGGTCGTTCCAGCCGCGTATTTCATAGCGATTACGGTACTGTTATCTTGTGAAACTCTGGTTAAACCCTCAGCATACGCGCTTAACACTTCTTCTAATAGTGCAATCTATTGATGCCATAAAATTGTGGTTATTTTTGTAATTCTTAACAAGATTTCTCGCATAGTGTTACCGCTCGTCTTGAGAAGTAAATGCCATCTATGAAGTACTTAGGCACATATCTACATCAAGCTTTTTATCTTCAAAACCATTGATGTCCAAGGTTGACATTGTTTTCACAAAAAGCTCCGAGTTCCTTCTTAGCTTCTGATCTAACTTGATTCCGACCTCGCCTGATTTACAGCTGTTTACTTGTTTATCATCAACGTGCAAAGATAAAATCATCGCGTTTGTGTATTCTCCTTGTGATTTAACAATTAGTATATCGCCTACAACTATTTCAGTATTATTTAAGTTTACAATAGCAACTAGACCATTTGAAAATAATTCATGTGGGACGCCGATTGATGTAATACCCTTTGGCTCTAGAGTAATTAATCCAGTTTTAAATAGCGACTCTCTAACTTCAGATTTTTGCAGAATTCCTTTCTCAATAAGGAAGTAGGCTTTATATAGATCATATGTAGTTATAAGCCCCCGGCTATCATGATCAGCATCTTTGATTTGGTCTTTAGTGAAAGGAGGGTTGGTTCTTGCTTTTGGAGGAAAATATCGTTGATGGTTCACAATGTATAGTCCAAATACATCAAATTTTCCTCGTTGCTCAGCTCGTCTATATTTGATTTTGCTGATTTGGGAGCAATCTTTATCTGTAGATGTCCCACCAATACCTTTAATTTCAACAATCAAAAACCGGTCTTTACAATCAACTTGGATATCCTCTTCAAGAAGATCTGGATTTGTATCGTCTAGATTAATAACAGATTCGAATCCTAACCATTTAAGGTATTCTTCTACAGAAGAAACTAGAGCTTCTCCAGTCTCAGTAATCAAGTCAGATAAAAATTTGTATTTAACCTTCAATGAATCTAATTGTTTTTCATTTTCAGCAATGTCTTGATTAAACTTCTCTTCCAACTTCACTCTTTCTTGCAGCAACTCGGTTTCACCGGGAAGCGGATAGTCGCCACTATTTAGCCATTTAAATTCACCATGAAATGGGAATATTTCGGGTTTAATCTCCGGTAAGTAGCTTTTGAAAAGCTCTGATACAAAGTTGGGTTTATCTTTAATGTCAGGAAATATTAGGACAATAGACTCCTCAATAAAATGAGCATAACTAACGATTTCATCTCTTTCATTAACTAGAAGTGGAAAAAAGTTATTTGCTAGTTTAGGTTTCCCATCTTTCCAAACTGTTGGGTGATGAAATATTGTTTCGAAGTTAATGTTTTTCAGATGCTTTAAAAATAGTGGTGATAATGTTGATTCTTGCTCGGGCAATTTTACTTTTTTACCATTTCTAGATTTATATCTAGGGAAATCTTTGTAGATCGTAAAGTTTGAAACTTTCTCATGCCCAGTTATTTTAGCTCCATGTTCTGTAATTTCTACAAATTGGTAGTCAGCAATATTTTCTTTTCCGCAAAAGGCAATAACAAAGGATTTCTTATCAAATATGTCACTTAGGTGTTCAGAGACAATGTTAATAGATAGTGGCCTAGGGTCGAAAACCTGTTCTGGATATGTACTCAACAAAGCATGGGCTGAGTTCCCGGATAAGCCAGTTAATTGGTGTTGACTAGAAACGTAGTTTTTAGAGTGGCTGTTAGTTAAGTCCAACATGACTATGTCAAATTCATGGAGGTTCTCCGGATAGTCATTATTAAGTTTTAAATACTTTTTTTCATGCTGTTTATTGTTGACATTTACAGCTGCGCCAAAGCTACCTTTTTGACTGTTAATTCGTAATTTATTTAGTTTTTCTATAACTGTATCGTCAAAATCAAAAAGAAAAACCATTGGTTGTTCATATGGTTCAAGAGGGTGATTTCTTATATCTTTTTCTGTTTTATTTTTGGACATCCTGATTCCTGTTTTTCAATTTATATAATGAAAAAATGTATAACCCAATGGTAATATGTCGAAGGTCTAAATTAATGATTGTCACATACACTTTCGCTAGGAAATTGCCACCGTTTCTTGTAGTTTAGTACTGTCTAATATGGCTAGATCTTCTTTAGTAATCATACGAACAAGGTCTTTTTCTTTTCTACCTGCTTGTTCATTTCTCAATTTCTTAAGCAAACGATCATACTTCTCTTCGTTATATACATCTGAGTTAATTACTATGAGCAATAATGTATTTGGTAATCTATTGGTGATTTGAGAATAAACACTTTTTGCATATATATTTTTCAAATATGCTTCTCGTAACCAGCCAAAATTGAACCCTTTTCTTATATATTTAACTTCTATTATGTGGTCTTTAGTGAAAATATTTTTACCCTTTAAAAGGATATCTAATTCTACTCCCGCAACCATCATATTTCTGAGAACCTCATATTTATCCTTGTAGGTTTCAGAAAACTTCATGTATGCAAGATCTTCTATTTTTGAGTACTGTCTCCTAAGTGAGCTAACAAGATGTGCTTCTAAATCAGATTCTTCTGCGACTTTATAGTCTTCATACTCGACAGCTTCTTTTTCTTCTATTTCATCTTTCGTAGCTTTACGAAGAGATTGTTTTTTTATCTCAACATCTAGTCGTGTTTGTTCATCAATGTGAATTTGATTGCTGTGCCAATTCTTCAATCCTAAGTAAATGAAAATAGAGCCAAAAATAAATCCGATTGATGAGAACCATGGAATAAATTCAACTATGAATGACACAGCATTTTGTCTTTTTGCAACCACAGCCTTTGCAGTATCAGAAAGCGCTTTAATTTCCGTTTCTGGTCTGTATAGATCAAAAGGCTCTTTTAGAAAAAGCCAAGGAGCCAAAGTCGAAAGTATGACTATCACTACACCTAAAGAGACCGTAAACTTATATAGGTCTCCAAATTCAAATTTCACTCTTAATCCCTCTGATGTCTACCATCCCAAAGAATCATTATCATATCACTTATCGGAATATTTCCAGAATTGAAAACTGTTTAAGTCAGAAGGACAAGTAAATATGCATGTTTGCGATGACTGTCACTAAATTAATTTAGTAGCTATATTTAGCTACCACGTCTTCCGTTATTTTGTATCTTTTGGCTAAAGAACTAACTCATCAAAATTTAATGGCTTTGCCCTTAAGATATTGTAGAAATATGACGCCGTTCTTGATCTCCGGTATTGAAAATAAGGAAAACCGATGAATATATATTCCATATGTAAAAAACTATAAAAAAATTTTACTGGTGATAGTTATCCAATTCCATGGACTAAACCAAAGCGCTTCATAGCTATTCGGGGCACCATTTTCTATATTTGGGGCTATAGTGCCAAACAACCTTCCAAAAAAATGAAACTTCCTTTCTCTGTAAGATCTTCTCTTAGGTAATCCGGGGTTGGATTGGCCAGATCGCCCAAAAATTCTGCTAAGGTGTAGTATCGCTGTTTCGGTTTGATACTGCACCCACGCTCCATGGCGCGGTCGAGAGAGATGGGGTCTACCGGATTGAACTAGCTGGCAGTGTGGTAGCGCAGGCTTTCGAAGCTGGCGTGGAAGCGGTAGTTTTCGATTTCCTCGCGGTCCGATTCCAACTCCGGGGGAATGGGATGTGGATAAGTTGGCAGCAGGGTGGCCTGTGGCAGTGCCTCTATTCTTACTACTGCCGAGAGATTTCAGGGTAGTTGGTGGTACTTAGGGCCTACGATTAAGGTATTTCGTTATCCCAAACATCGGAGTACCCATTATTACCACAATGGATGTGCAAGGTTGTGTATATTCTTTCCAGAATATACTCCAGATCTTTATCCTCAATTGTTTCGTCAACTATTTTCCAGTAGAACTTAGCCAAAGCCGCTGCTTCTAATTCGCTACTGACACCTGACTCAATGATATTTAGAATATTTGAGTCTCCAAACTCATTTGCATAATGAACCAATAGCTCTTTCTCTTTTATATTTCTAAATTCAATCATAACGAATCCTGTGCATCTCGAATTACAGACATTCTATCTGCGACCCATTCTAATTTTGAGCGCAATTCTGAAACGGTCATTTTCTTTGTGGCGGCAAGAAGGTAATGTTGCTTCTTTTTATCTGTTGGATCTACGATGAACTCTAAACCGTCGGGAATATCAGCCTTTTCCAATACCCAATATACATGAACTCTTTGTCCCGGATTCCTTTTAGACTTCATCCGGTGGATACCCTTTAAGTGCTGCCAGTGGCCAGAAAATGAGAGCCCGTGTTCTGCTGAAGGGATAATCCAGTTGCCGCACCCGGAGAAAACGTAATCATCTCTCTGGATGCCATTTACGACTTCCCGATTAGTACTGCTTGGATTGACATGCAGTGTTGGGTGCTCACCTTCGACAATTGGCCTTGCAAACCATTTACTTAGCCTTTTGATCGAGTCCCTTAAGTCTTCCGTTGTTTTGAACTGCTCCACTCTATTTCCTTATATGACTCTAACTACTTCAAATATTTATATCTGATTAAAGTGCCCAGAGCTGACCATATGGCTGGCTTCATTTGCCCCAAGGCAAGACAAAGTTCATCCTTGCGGAAGGTTATAGATTTTCAACCAAATGGCAACCAGAGATGCTCAGCTATTACAGATCTATCAAGCTTCGCTACTCAAAATGGGCCCTTAACCACTAGAAGAAAACAACGCCGCCACCGCCAACAAAGTAGCCACCCAAATCCCGCAAAGAATCTTCCAAAACAAAGAGGCATCCCCTTTCTCTGTAGGATCTTCACGCAAGTAATCCGGGTTCGGATTAGCCAAGTCGCGCATAAATTCCGTTAGCGTGGAGTAGCGCTGTTCCAGGTCGATACTGCATCCGCGTTCCAGGGCGCGGTCGAACCAGATGGGGACTACGGGATTAAACTGGCTGGCGGTGCGGTAGCGCAGGCGTTCGAAGTCGGCGTGGGAGCGGCAGTTTTCGATTTCCTCGCCGTAGGGCAGTTCGCCGGTAAACATTTCGTAGGCAATAGTGGCGAGGGCATAGATATCGCCGCGAATACCGCTGTTGTGCCCAAGGATATAGTGGGGGTCGGAATAGCTGGCGGTGCCCAGCGCTTCTGGGTGCTCCAGGGGGCGGAAAATCTCGGCGCTGCCGGCTACGTAGACTGAGCCAAAGTCGATAATTTTTACCCGCCCGTCGCCGTCGATCATGATATTGGCCGGGCGCAAATCCTGGTGAATGGTTTCCTGATCGTGGAAGGCCTGTAGTCCGGTGGCAATTTCCTTAAGGATGCGAAACGCTTCCGCCGGTTTGGGAAAGCGGTTGTTGGTGATCCACTGCTCCAGGGTGCTGCCCTGCACATACTCCATCAGGTAATAGAGCGCGGTGCGCGGGCGGGTCTGCCGGTGCAGGCGCACTACCTGGGGGCTGCGAATACGCAGGCCTATCCACTCCTCCTGAATAAAGCGGTCGATATAGTGGATATCGTCCTCGTAATTTACCGAGGGGGTTTTAATTACCAGGATTTCCCCGGTGGCACTGTCGCGCACCAGGTACAGCTGGCTGCGCTGGGAGGAGAACAGCTCCCGCTCTACCTGGTAACCATCCAATACCATGCCCGGTTCCAACTCCGGAGGAAAGGGCAGGTGGGTAAGCTGGCGGCTGTAGTCGTCCAGGGTGGTTTGTGGCAGTGCCTTTACCTTTACCACTAATGCGGAGAGGTTATCGTCACTGCCGTTTTCCTCGGCGAGGCGCACCAGGGTTTCCGCTGTTTCCTGTTCGCTTAATTGGGACTCTGCTAGCAGCTCGCGCAGTAAATCCGGTTGGATAAAGTCGTGCACGCCGTCGCTGGTAATTAGCAGTACATCGTCCTTAGCCAGGCTGAGCTGGCCGTAATCCACTTGCAGGCCGGTATCCATGCCCAGCGCGCGGGATAGCATCTGTTGGCGGTGGGCCAGGGTGATGTTGTGGTCCCGGGTGAGGCATTTAAGGTTGTCACCGCGCAGGTGATAGATACGGCTGTCGCCGATATGGAAATAGTGGGCAGTGCGGGATTTAAAAATCAGGGCAGAGAAGGTGCAGAGGAAGCCCTTTTCCTGTTGGGGGAAGTCGTGGCTCTTGCGGTATAGCTTGCTGTTAATGGAGGCGAGGATTTTCTGTCCGGCGTGGGCGACAGACCAGGTGTCCGGCACCTTGTAATAGTCCCGCACAAACTGCTCGGTGGCGGTGTGGCTGGCTTGGGCACCAGCTTCGGCGGAGCTGACTCCATCGGCCAGTGCGGCGACTGCGCCCAGGTATTCCTGTAAGTGCGGGCTGGCTGGCCAGTGATAGATTGCGGCATCTTCGTTCTGCGGTTTGATGCCGGCACGGGTGCAGAGGCCGTGGCTCAATCGCGGTGTCTGGGCTTCGGGGTTTACCTCGGTTTCTGTTTGCACCCCGGAATTGGTTTCGCTCACAGCTTTCTCCACTCTCTTTTCGTCCCCTCAGACCAGCGGCGAAAAACAAAGAAGGGCCATTGGCCCTCCTTTGCGTTTGTTGCTGGATAACTGCTTTACGATCACTCTTTCCAGATCATTCCACGCTGATCAGCTGCACCGTGCCATCCGGTAGCACTTCGGCGATATTGCCTTTGGGCTCTTCCAGGAACAGGCAGGCGAAGAAGATCACCGCTGCTGCGCCGCAGATAATCAGGAAGAACTGGCTGTAGCTGACATAAGACAGGGCGGTGAGGAAAGTAACCGCACCCACGTTGCCGTAGGCCCCGGCCATACCGGCGATCTGCCCGGTCATGCGGCGCTTTACCAGGGGCACGATGGCGAACACGGCACCTTCACCGGCCTGCACAAAGAAAGAGCAGCACATGGTGGCAACTACCGCTGCGGGAATCCACCAGCCGCCGTTGATCTGGCTCAGTACAAAGTAACCCACTGCCAGGCCGCCGATCAGGAACATCAGGCTGCGGCGGCGTCCCAGTTTGTCAGAGAAGTATCCACCGGTTGGGCGGGCCACCAGGTTCATAAAGGCAAAGCCAGAGGCGAGCAGGCCGGCCTTCACGGGGCTCAAGCCATCAAAGGTTTCCAGGAAGAACAGGGGCAGCATAGAAACCACGGCCAGCTCTGAGCCGAAGGTGACGAAGTAGGCCAGGTCCAGGATGGCTACCTGCTTGAAGTTGTATTTCTCCAGCTCGGGTACGCCTTCGCGCAGGTGCTCTTTGTTTACATTCCAGATCATACGGGTTTGGAAAGCGAACAGTGCTACCAGCAATCCCCACATCACGTAGGTGGCATTCTGGCTCAGCAGGGCTACGCCACTGGGAGACAATTTGTAAGCCAGCGCCGCCAGTGCCAGGTACATGGGCACATTCATCAGCAGGTAGAAGTAGAAATCCCGCTTACTGGTGACTTCCAGGCCGCCGCTCTTTTTGGGCTTGAAGTAGGTGGAACCCTTAGGCGTGTTGCGGGCAACACGGTAGTAGAGGATGCCGTAAATCCCAGCGAGCACGCCGGTGAGGCCCAGGGCGTAGCGCCAGCCGTCTTCGCCACCGAACATCAGGGCGAGGGTGGGCAGGGTCATGGCACCGGCGGCAGAACCGAAATTCCCCCAGCCGCCGTAGATACCTTCTGCCAGGCCCACTTGTTTGGCTGGGAACCATTCACCCACCATGCGGATACCAATCACAAAACCGGCACCGACAAAACCCAGCAGGAAGCGGAACAGGGCCAGGGATTCGTAGCTGTCTGCGGTGGCGAAGCCCAAACAGATTAAAGATGAGGTCATCAGCAGTCCGCTGTACACCAGGCGCGGCCCGAATTTATCCACCAGCATACCGATAATGATACGCGCGGGGATGGTCAGTGCCACATTGAGGATTAACAGGGCTTTTACCTGTTGGCTGCTGAGGTCGAACGCTTCCTTGATAAAGACCATTAGCGGAGCATGGGAGAACCACACCACGAAAGTCAGGAAAAACGCAAACCAAGTAACGTGCAGCGTCTTTATTTTGGGATCGCCCCAATGAAATAAATTGAGGCCGCTGGATTGACTCATGACTATTTTCTCCGGCTTCTCAGAAATTTTTAGAGGTGGATAGGGATATGGTCGATAGTATTTGAGCAGCGTCACAGGAAAAGCGCGCAAAGGGGGTAGTCCGTGGCGGAATCCACGCAATAGCAGCGTAAGTTAATCCTTTTGGATTAGCACTGTGTCAGGTGCGATGCAGCCTCTAGAGCAATGCTTACCCCATGGTGAGTAGAGGCAAGAAATTGTCTTATAAGGCATTGGTTTTTGGGAGTAATTGTCGGGCTAGGGGTTTTTAGGCATCTTGCAGGTAAGCGCCCGGATACGCTTTGGTAATTTGCCTCGGTGGCAATGTCTCTTCTGGCCAAGCGGAGACTCAGAGGTCGGATTATCCGCTTGAAGGGCAAAAAATTTGTCTGAACGTTGAACAAGTGGAGATAGCCTGTCGTGCAATATACACAGCAACTTGCCGGGCGCGCACTGATGTTTGCCTCGGCCATGTTTGCCGCTAATTTTTCGGTATGGACGCTGTATGCCGTGCTTGGGGTGGAGATACGCGAGCAGCTGAATCTTTCCGCTACCGAGTACGGCATCTTACTCGCGGCGCCCATCCTGAGCGGGGCACTGTTGCGTTTCCCCGCGGGGCTGTTGGTGGAATACGTTTCGGCGAAAAAACTCATTCTTTTGCAAATGTTATTACTGTTGCCGGTGTTATTTCTGTTGCCCTATATCGAAAGCTATGGAGCCCACCTGCTGGCCGGCCTGTGGCTGGGTGTTTCCGGTGTGGCCTTCGTGTTGGGGATTCGCTATATCAGCCCGTGGTTCGAAAGGAGGCAGCAGGGCACAGCGATGGGCATTTTTGGTGCAGGCAATGCCGGAGCCGCGATTACCCTGGCTTTGGCACCGGCTATCCAGAACTGGTTTGGGCGAGAATGGATTGGGCCGGTATACGGTTTCGGCATAGTACTTATGCTGGTGCTATTCGAATGTTTTGCACCGGAAGAAACCCGCTACATGCGCAGCCGGGGCAAGGTGAATATTCATCACCATCTACGTCCACTGATGCAGATCAAGGTGTGGCGCTATGGACTCTATTACTATTTTGTTTTCGGCAGCTTTCTTGCACTTTTATTGTGGTTGCCCAATTACTACCTGGCGGTCTACGGAGTCAGTACGCCGGCGGCGATGGCACTGACGCTGCTGTTTGTGGCGCTATCCAGTTCGCTGCGCGCCCTGGGTGGTTGGTTTGCGGATCGCTATGGTGCACGCACGGTAAATTGGAGTGTTTTCTGGACTTGCCTGGTATGCCTTTTTTTCCTCAGTTACCCCCCGACCAGTATGACGATTCACGGGGTGGAACGGGATGTGCATTTAAATATCGAGGTGGGTATTGAGCTGTTTACCCTGTTGTTATTGGTGATCGGTATTGCTCAGGGTTTTGGTCGCGCCTCTGTGTACAAAACGCTGCACGATAATTTTCCGGCACATATGGGTAGCGTCGGTGGTACTGTGGCCACGATTGGTGCGTTGGGTGGTTTTACCCTGCCTGTGATGTTTGGAATCGCACAGGATTTGGTTGGTATTCACAGTGCGGCGTTTATGTTGCTCTACGGTGTGCTCGCAATTTGTATGTTGGCTATGTATTTGGCTATCCGGAGGGAAGGTTATCAACAGCGTTTGGCTTTCGCCCGTGAAAATAATTTTTTGCAGGAAGAAAGCGCGGATTCTGTGGCCTTGCCGGATAGGTAGTGCCCACTACCAAATTGGAATTACCTGTGGGTAAGACATGAGAGTCAGGAAGATTTCTGTCGGAAAAAAATGTGGTTTCAACCACACCTGAAAAATTGTAATTTGTCACTGTTAAATTTGTTGTTGCAAAGGAAAAGCGTAATGACCATTTCCAAATTTTCCAAACTGTTTGGTGCTTTACTGCTGGGGGCCTGCAGCACTGTTGCACTACAGGCTGCTGCGCAGGATGGTGAAAATGCCACACTTGCCGACGCGCTGAAATCTGGTGAGGTCGGATTGAATCTGCGTTATCGCGTGGAGATTGTCGACCAGGAAGATTATGACCAGGACGGCATTAATGGAGACGCAACCGCTTCTACGCTGAGAACCCGCCTTAACTGGCGCAGCGGCAGCTACAACGGTTTTACCAGCTTTCTTGAGATGGATGATGTTACTTCCGTCGGCAACGATAATTACAACTCCACCGTAAATGGTAAAGACAATTACCCGGTAGTTGCCGATCCGGATGGTACCGAAGTTAACCAAGCTTATATCCGTTATAGCGGTGAAAATTCCGTAATTACCGCTGGCCGCCAGCGTATTAACCTGGACGGGCAGCGCTTTGTCGGCGGCGTCGGCTGGAGACAGAACGAGCAGACTTACGATGGCGTACGCTACCAGTACGGCAGTGCTGACAGCCTGCAGTTGGACTACAGCTACGTGTACAACGTAAACCGCATTTTTGGTGAAGATAGCGCCGGTGCTGAATTTGAAGGCAATATCCAGCTATTCCATGCCAGCTACCCAGTGGCTGAAAACCACAAAGTCAGCGGTTTCGTTTACAACCTGGATTTAGAAAATTTCGTTGAAAATGCCAGCCGCACCTATGGAGTAGATTACAAAGGGAATTTCGGACCGATAAACGCCAACCTGAGCTACGCGCGTCAGGGTGATACCGGTGACAACACGCAAAACTACAGCGCCGATTACTATCTGGCGGAAGTGGGAGCCGATCTGGGTCCGGTCACAGCAAAACTCGGTTACGAGGTACTGGGCTCCGATAACGATGTCGGTTTTAAAACCCCACTGGCCACCCTGCACAAATTCCAGGGTTTTGCCGACCAATTCCTGTCAACACCTGACGACGGTGTCGAAGATCTGTATATCAGCGGTGCAATGGAAATTGCCGGTGGCAAGCTGAATATGGCCTATCACAATTTCGATGCGAATAAAGGTTCTGCAAATTATGGCCACGAGTGGAATGTCAGTTATGGGCACAAGCTCACTGAAGATATTTCTGCACTGGTGAAATACGCTTCCTACCAAGCCGACGATCACAAGCTGGATACCGATAAGTTCTGGCTGATGGTGACCGCCAATTTCTAAGTTGGCTTTCATCACCCGATAGACAGACCCCGGCTTAGGCCGGGGTTTTACTCTGCAGCGGTCGGTTAATTTCTATAAAAAATTCTCCGGTTTTAGTCCGCTCTGCCCACAGAATTTCCGCTTTTTGCTAGGTTCCCACAAGGCGATCGGCATCACCAAGAGCACCGAGGGAGTACCACCTTTGACCCAAGCATAAATTAACCAACTTGATACACTGACATCAGTTTAAACACCGAGTCCCGCTACCTAAACAGCGCAGTTTTTCTTAATCGCTGCAGGGTGCCGGGACCGTGGCCGTAACGGCCACCAGGGTCTAACAGGAAACTGCGAGGCCTCCCGACATTGGAAAGGCGTTTAATGTTACAAGATAATTTTGGCCGCAGGTTTTACTACCTGCGCCTGTCCGTGACGGACATCTGCAATTACCGCTGCAACTACTGCCTTCCCGAGGGTATTGGCTGCGGTCGCTCCCTTGAGGGGGAAAATCCACTGTCAGTCGCTGAGGTGGGCACCCTGGTGCGTGCTTTCGCTTCTCTGGGCACAGAAAAGGTGCGCCTGACCGGCGGTGAGCCCTCCTTGCGCAAGGACCTGGTACCAATGCTCGAAGCGGTGCGTGCCAGCGACAAGATTCGTCGCCTGGCCATTACCACCAACGGCTATCGCCTGCCCAGCCAGATCGACGACTGGCACCGCGCTGGACTGGATCAGGTCAATGTCAGTATCGACAGTCTCGACCCAGCCCAATTCCACCATATCACCGGCCACGACCGCCTCGATAAAGCCCTTGCGGGATTGGACCGCGCCCTGGCGCTGGGTATCGATACCAAGGTCAACGCCGTGTTGATGCGCAAGTACAACCTGGCCGAACTGGATAACTTCCTCGCCTGGATTCGTGAGACCCCGGTGACTCTGCGTTTTATCGAATTAATGCGCACTGGCGACAACCGCGATTTTTTTGTCAGCAATCATGTGTCCGGTGACGATATTGAAACTCTGTTGTTGCGCGAGGGTTGGGAGCAAGTGATCCGCACCCGAGATGCCGGCCCGGCGCGGGAGTATTTCCACGCGGATTATGCCGGGCGCATCGGCCTGATCACCCCCTATGGCAAAGATTTTTGTGCGAGCTGCAACCGCCTGCGGATATCCGCCCAGGGCAAGCTGCATTTGTGTCTGTTTGCCGATCAGGGCTTCGATATGCGCGAAATAATTGCCGCCGGCGACAGCGAGGCCCTGGCGGCGCATATCCGCGAGTTGATTGTCGATAAGACGGCCGGCCATCAGTTACACGAGGGGTTCACCGGTGCCACCCGCAACCTGGCAATGCTCGGGGGCTAGGGGTATGGCCAAGGTGAATCCCAACGGATCGACCATCGGCGTGGTGCTCGCCGGTGGCCGCTCCAGCCGCATGGGCCGCGATAAGGCCCTGCTGGCACACCCTGAGCGAGGCAGCTTCCTGCAACATGCCGAGGGGCTTTTGCGGGCATTGCCTCTAACCCAAGTGGTGACCAGCGGTACACGTCCCGGCGGTATCGAAGATCTGGTACCGGAACAGGGGCCCTTGGGTGGACTCTATTCGGTGGTCCAAGCGACCGGTGCCGATGCCGCCTTGGTGATCCCGGTGGATATGCCATTACTGGGTCGGGACCTCCTCGCCGAATTATTGGCTGAGGGGCAGAGAAGCGGCCGTCCCTGTTACTTTGACCACTTTTTTTTCCCGCTGTGGTTACCTCTCAACGCTAAGTGCCTGGATTATTTGCGCGGTGCTATCGAGGGCCGCAGGCGCAATTCCGTCGGCGCACTGCTGCGTCACCTGGAAGCCAACTCCATTCCTATAAAAAATGCTGGCGATTGGTCTCGCAACATCAATACGCCGGCGGATTATCTTGGCCTGACGATGCCGGATAAAATATCCGAAAACCGTTTTTTAAGAGAACACTGACTATGTCCGCACACGCCAGTAAAGAATTTGTACCGCTCAATATTGCGGTGCTTACCGTGTCCGATACGCGTAACGAGCAGACCGATACTTCCGGCCAGTATCTGGTGGAAGCCCTGACTTCTGCCGGTCACCAGCTGGCGGATAAACGCATTACCCCAGACGATGTTTACCAGATGCGCGCGGTGGCCTCCGCCTGGATTGCCGACCCCAAAGTACAGGTAGTGTTGGTCACCGGCGGCACTGGCTTTACCGAGCGCGACTCCACCCCCGAGGCCCTGACGCCGCTGTTCGATAAAACCGTCGACGGCTTCGGCGAGCTGTTCCGCCATATTTCTTTAGGGGATATCGGCAGCTCCACGGTGCAGTCCCGCGCATTGGCTGGCCTCGCCAATCGCACCCTGGTGTGCTGCATGCCCGGCTCCACTGGTGCCTGCCGCACGGCCTGGGAGGGTATATTGCTCGAGCAGCTGGATGCCCGCCATAAGCCCTGCAACTTTATTCCCCATGTGCGTTTTACCAGCGCGCCCTGTGAGAGCCGAGGGTAATTCGTGAGCCAGTTAACCCACTTAAACCAGCGCGGCGAAGCCAGCATGGTGGATGTTACCGAGAAGGACATTACCGACCGCAGCGCCCTAGCTGAGAGCAGTATTTGCATGAGTGCGGAGGCTTTTGCATTGCTGAGCCAGGGGGCTCATAAGAAAGGCGATGTCTTATCTGTAGCTCGTATCGCCGGTATCCAGGCTGCGAAGAAAACCTCGGATTTAATTCCCCTATGCCACCCGCTGGCGCTGACCAAGGTAGGGGTGGACTTCGAATTGCAGCCAGAAAAACACAGCGTGTATATCACCGCTTTCTGTCGCTTGGCTGGGCGCACCGGTGTAGAGATGGAAGCTTTAACGGCGGCCTCCGTAGCGGCGCTGACCATTTACGATATGTGCAAAGCCGTGGACCCGGCGATGGAAATCGGCCCCACGCGATTGTTGCAGAAAAGCGGTGGCAAGCGCGGCGATTGGCGCGGTGATGTGCCGGCAGACGCGGAAAAAGTTCAGAGGTAAACAATATGGTAAAGGTTCTTTTTTTCGCACGCCTACGCCAACAGTTGGGTACGGGTGAAATTACCCTCGGGGATTTTTCCGGCAGTCTCGGCGACCTGAGGACAATCCTTTGTGAGCAACACCCGGATTGGAGCGCTCAGCTGCAGCGGGACGATATCCGTATGGCACTGAATCAGGAGCTGGCGGAGCCCGAGGCGATGGTAAATAGCGGGGATGAAGTTGCATTTTTCCCGCCGGTGACCGGCGGTTAGTGGTGTTGGTATGAAAGCTGTTGATCGTATTGAAGTGCGTGAGACGCCGCTCGATGTGGCCGCTGAATATTCGGCCCTGCAGGGCAACAGTGGCGATGGCGCCTGCGCCCTGTTTGTGGGCACAGTGCGCGACTTCAGTGCCGGTAGCGATGTCTGTGGCCTGGCCCTCGAACACTATCCGGGCATGACGGAAAAAAGCCTGCAGCGCATTATTAGCGATGCGCGCAGTCGTTGGTCCCTGGGCCGAATCGCTATTGTTCATCGGGTTGGGCCCATGCAGATTAACGACGAGATTGTTTTTGTCGGCGTCACCAGCCCCCATCGACAGGCGGCCTTTGCCGCTTGTCAGTACCTTATGGACCGTCTCAAAACCGAGGTACCTTTCTGGAAACGCGAAGCGGTTTCAGATCCGTCCGGCAAGAGCGAGCGTTGGGTCGAAGCCCGCGAAAGCGATGCCGTGGAGATGGAAAAGTGGTCCGCCGGCTGATCCTGTTGTTAGGTGGTTTATTGGTGGCGAATGCGCTGCCAGTAAACGCGGATAGCTGTACCCTGCGTGTTGCGGTGGCGGCCAGCTTTCGTCCGGCGCTGGAGCAGGTGTTGCCGGAATTTGAGTGCAGTGACCAGTGCTCGGTGCAGCTCAGTAGCGGTAGTTCCGGTGTGCTCTACCAGCAAGTAGTACACCGCGCCCCCTTCGATTTATTCCTCTCCGCCGATCGCGAGCGGCCCGAGCTTCTGGAAAAGCGGGGTGGCGCGCTGGCAGAAAGCCGCCACACCTACGCCTTGGGATTACTGGCGCTCTGGCACCCAGATTCCGAAGTGAATATCGAACGGTTATTACAAACCTGGCCGGAGAAAATTGTCCTCGCCGACCCCAAGGTTGCGCCCTTTGGTCGCGCCGCCCAGCAGGCCCTACAAAGCCTGGGGATGTGGAGTAAAAAACAACTTCAGTTAGCCCGCGCCCACAATGCCGGACAAGCTTATTTAATGCTGGATTCCGGCAATGCCCGGATGGGCTTTGTCGCCGCCAGCCAGATGCAAGCAGCCGGTCGGGATAACTTTTGGTTGTTGCCGCAGCGTCTGTATAGCCCCATTGAACAGCAGCTGGTGATTCCCACTCAAAGTCGCCGACCTGAAAAAGCGAGGGCTCTCGCCGATTATTTGCGCTCAGCCGAAGTACAGGCGCAATTGCAGCAGTTGGGTTACGGCTTGCTACCGGCGCAGTCCGGAGGAGATGAATTGTGAATATCGCCGCTGCCGACTGGCAGGCCCTGTGGCTGACCCTGAAACTGGCCGGCTTAACCACTTTACTGCTGTTTATCATCGGCGTACCCCTGGCCTGGAAGTTGAGCCAGTGGCAGAGCCGCTGGCGTCACGGGGTTGAAGTCTTAATCACCCTGCCGCTGGTGCTGCCACCTACTGTATTGGGGTTTTATTTATTACTGTTGTTTTCCCCCAATTACGCCACCGGCCAGTGGCTGTCACAACTGTTTGGCAGTCCTTTGGTTTTCTCTTTTACAGGCTTGGTTTTTGCCTCGGTGCTTTATTCCCTACCGTTTATGGTGCAACCGCTGCTGGCCGCCTTTAGTGCCAATGGCCAGCGCCTCACCCAGGCCGCCGCCGCACTGGGTATTCCGCCCTGGGCGGCGCTTATGAAGGTACTCTTGCCCGCGAGTCGCGCAGCGATTGTCAGTGCCTGCGCTTTAACGTTTGCCCACACCCTGGGCGAGTTCGGCGTGGTGTTGATGATTGGTGGCGCGATCCCCGGTGAAACCCAGGTGGTTTCCATCGCCCTCTATCAGCATGTGGAAGCGATGGAGTATGGAGCGGCGCACCGGCTGGCTTTGATGTTGATGGGGATTACCACCGTACTCTTACTCGCTGCCCGTTGGCTGGGGCATAGTTTGGCCCCGCGTGGATCAAACAGCGAACACGCTAAGCCGATTATGGGGGTCGTTGGTTAATGGAAATCACCTTACCCCTGTTCGGAACCACGACTTCCACCTCAGACTCTTGCGGGCTCAGCGTTGAGGGCCTGGTGACCTCGTTAAATACAGCTACGCCCTGGGAACTAACACTACCGGCCACTGGCGTTTTTGGTCTCACCGGGCCCTCCGGCAGCGGCAAGAGCACATTACTGGCGGCCCTGGCTGGCCAGCGCCGTTGCCGTGGCAATATCACTTTTGCCAATACGGTCTGGCAGCGCGGTCGCCGCGCTCTGGCCACCCACAAAAGGGCTGCCTCTTTAGGTTTTCAGGACAGCCGCTTGTTTGCCGGGCAATCGGTGGCGGATAACCTGGCCCTGGCTCGTAAATACAGCCACAGGCCATTACCCGCTGAGGAGTGTGAGCAGCTGCTGAAGGCTTTTGGTATTGCTCCGCTTCTACACCAACCGGTAGAGCTGCTGTCCGGCGGTGAGGCGCAGCGGGTGGCCCTGCTGCGCCAACTTTTTCACAATGCACCACTACAGCTGTTTGATGAGCCGCTCTCGGCGGTGGATCGCGCTCAGGTTTTGCGGAGCTTACTGCCCACCCTGCGGGATTTCTGGGCTCGCTATCCGGCGCTGGTACTCTGGACCAGCCACGACTTCGATGAGGTTCAACTGTTGGCCCAGCGCTGCCTGTGGATGCAGTCTGCAGATTTATCGGCTCCGCTCCCTCTCTTCGAGGTTGCTAAGTACTTGGATTCTAAGGCTGTGGGCGATAGCTTTCGCAGTCGGATTGAGGCGCGAGTGGAATCTCTGCGTGGTGGCTTGCTCACCTTGGAATTGGGGGGCGTTTCCATCTATGCAGACAGAGTGGCCGGTGATTATCGCAAAGGCGATACCGCTGTTTTTTTATTGGAGGCTGGAGATATCAGCCTCAGCGTAGAAAAACCGGGCCTGTCCAGTATTCTCAATTGCCTGCCGGTCACCCTGACCGGTAAAAAGCACCTTGCCGATGGTCGCACGCGCTTGCAACTCACGCTGGCTGAGCAAGTGCTTTACGCCGATATCTCCCAGCTCTCCTGTGAGCGCTTGCAACTGCGTGAGGGTTCTACCTACTTTGCCCAGTTTAAGGCAGGTAGCCCCGCCGGTTTATGATGGTTTTTTCGATCCCGCAATAATCCCCCACGCCAAAGTACACGTGTAAAAAAGTTATAGAAGGTGCGTGTGTGCCATAAAAAAGGGGAGGTAAAAACCTCCCCGAAGCAACGGTGTCCTGTGAGTGAAAACGAATTACGGGTTATAGAATTCGCCGTTTTTACGCAGGTAGAACCAGTAGTTCACCACTAAACAGACCGCGTAGAAGATGGCGATGCCCGTCAGTGCGTATTCCGGAGTGGTGGCTTTGATCTGCTCACCGAAAACCTTGGGAATATAGAAGGCACCGTAGGCGGCGACCGCAGAAGTCCACCCCAATACCGGACCGGCCTGTTCCTTCGGAAATACCATGGCGATGGTGCGGAAGGTAGAGCCGTTGCCAATACCAGTAGCGGCAAACAGCAGCAGGAACAGCAGGAAGAAGGGTAGGAAAAACTCTTCCGGGGCGGCCGAGGCGTAGGCGGCCTTCATGTAATACGCCACACCCAGGGCGCTACCCACCATGACGACCGCACAGATCTGGGTAACCAGCGCACCGCCGATACGGTCGGAAATCCAGCCACCGACTGGGCGAATCAGGGCGCCGATAAAGGGGCCCATCCAAGCGTACATCAGGGCACTGGGACCATTGCTGTTGATGGTGTCGTGGGTCATAACGCCATCCACCATCACGTGGCTGTAACCGAAGATGACCTTGATCGCTAGTGGGAAGGCGGCGGCGAAGCCGATAAAGCTGCCGAAGGTCATGGTGTAAATCACACTCATCACCCAGGTATGCTTGTTATTGAAGATGCGATATTGGCGCTGCAGACTGGTTCGGATCTCGCCGGGCAGCAACTTCAGACCAAATACGGTGGCGGTGATGACCAGTACCAGCACGATCTCTTTGGGCACACCCCAGCCCGAGCCGTTGGCGGCTTCGGGCAATAAAAGCCAGAGACCGACTACGGCCGTAATCAGGCCGATGCCCAGCATTAAGGTCATCTTGATGACGGCGCCCAGGGTACTGCCCACATCCGGAGTAATTTCTTCGGTGCGCAGGTTGTTCATACCGAACCAGCCGATAAAGGCCAGCGGTATTAAAAACAACAGCCACACAAAACCGGCATTTTGAATCCAGGCCTCTGAGCCGGCGGGTACCTTACCAATCAGAGAGCCTGAGCTGCTTACCAGTGTCATGGGATCGCCGCCGACAGCACCGAAAGCACCAACGGTCATAAACAGCGGAACCAGAATCTGCATGGTGGTAACACCGAAATTACCCAGACCCGCATTCAGACCCAGAGCCAAACCCTGCTTCTCCTTGGGAAAAAAGAAGCTGATATTGGACATGGAGGAGGCGAAGTTACCGCCGCCAATACCAGACAACAGTGCCAGCAGCTGGAAGACCCACAGTGGGGTTTCCTTGCTCTGCAGTGCGATACCGGTACCGAGGGCGGGGATCATCAATAATGCGGTGGTAAATACAATGGTGTTGCGACCACCGAACAGCCGGATAAAGAAACTACTGGGGATACGCAGAGTGGCCCCGGTAAGACCGGCGATGGCCATTAAAGTAAATAGGTCGGCTTTGGCAAAGGGAAAGCCGAGATTAAGCATTTGAACGGTAATGATGCCCCAGTAAAGCCACACGGCGAAGCCGCACAGTAAACTGGGAATGGATATCCACAAATTGCGGTTTGCTATTTTCTTGCCCTTGGACTGCCAGAATTTGCTGTCCTCCGGGGCCCACTCGTAAATGTCAGACACGGCGGCCACTCCTTCTCGAAACGATTCGTCCAGCCACTATGGGCCGGTGGATGAGCCTACTCAATTACCAACAGTAAGTAACCCCTTTGTGCTCGTCGAATGGCTACCTCTTTGGGAGTAAGCGCAGCCGCCGGACGCTATGGTAAAGTCACTGTTCAGATTTAAACCAATTTCACCAATGAAGCAGGATATCCAATGACTTCTTCTGCCACGGTAATGATGGTCGATGACCACCCGCTGTTCCGCAAAGGTCTCAAGCAATTATTTGCCATGGAGCCCGGTTTGGAATTGGTGGCCGAGGCCAGTAGCGGCGAGGAAGCCCTGGAACTGGCCAAACAATATGAGCCAGACCTTATCCTGCTGGATTTGAATATGCGCGGTATGGATGGGCTGGATACCCTGCGTGCGATGCGTGCCGCCGATGTGGCCTCGCGTATCGTGATACTCACGGTTTCCGATAACAATGCCGACGTAGTGTCCTGCATTCGCGCCGGTGCCGATGGCTACCTGCTCAAGGATATGGAGCCCGAGGATATTCTCGACCAGGTGATCCAAGCCACCCACGGCAAGCTCGCCATCAGCCAACGCCTTACCGAGATCCTCGCCTCGGCCCTGCGCAAACCGGATAATTCTGGTGCGGATACCCTCTCCACGCTCACCAGTCGTGAATATCAGATCTTGCAATTGATCGCCGATGGCCTCAGTAACAAGTTAATCGCCCGTGAACTGGACATCAGTGATGCCACGGTAAAGGTTCACGTGAAACATTTACTGAAAAAGTTGGGCATGCGTTCCCGCGTGGAAGCTGCCGTGTGGATGGTCAATCAAAAGCGCCCGGAATCGCAAAACCGAGGCCACTGACGCGTTTCGCCCCACTGCAAAGGAATGAAGTAAGAGAAATATCCCTATGCCCACCACCGATTGCTGTAGTCAGCCGGGCCTGATGCCCATAGAGAATGCCCGCGAAAAACTGTTGCAGGCGCTGAGCCCTGTTCATGGTACCGAGACCCTACCGCTGGTCCAGGCGGCCGGTCGAGTACTCGCCGAAGAGGTTTCGTCGAGTGTGAATCTGCCGCCTTGCGATAATTCCGCTATGGATGGCTACGCCCTGCGCTTTGAAGACCTGGCCAGTGGCCTGCCGCTGGAACTGATCGGTAAGTCTTTTGCGGGAGCGCCCTTCGACGGTGTGGTTAATCCGGGTACTTGCGTGCGCATTATGACGGGTGCCGCTCTCCCCGCCGGGGCCGATACCGTGGTGATGCAGGAAAATGTCGCTGCCCAGGACGAATCCATTCGTATTACCTGCGAAGTCCGTCCCGGCGACCATATTCGCCGCTGTGGCGAGGATGTCCCTGAAGGCTCCATTCTATTGAAGGCCGGAGAGCGCATCAGTGTTGCCCATATCGCCCTGCTTGCCGCCGCCGGAGCCGGTACGGTTACCGTGTTGCGCAAACCGGTAATTGCGCTCTTCTCCACCGGCGACGAACTACGCCAGCCGGGTGAAGCTCTGGCAAAAGGGGATATTTACGATAGCAACCGCATTGCTCTGTTGGCGGCTCTCGCCCAAATGGATCTGCAAGTGTTGGACCTGGGTATTTTGCCGGACAGCAAACAGGCCATCACCGATGCCTTACGGCGCGCGGCCCAAGAGGCCGATGCCATTATTACCTCTGGTGGCGTCTCCGTCGGTGAGGCGGATTACACGCGGGAAGTGTTGGAAGAACTCGGCGATATCGGTTTCTGGAAAGTGGCGATGAAGCCCGGCAAACCCTTCGCTTTCGGTTTCCTGCAAGGAACCCCATTCTTCGGTCTGCCGGGTAACCCGGTTTCTGCACTGGTGACGTTTTATCAGCTCGCCGTACCCGCCTTGCACGTCATGCAAGGCGATCAGTGGAATGGCCCGTATACATTGCAGGCCAAGCTGTTACAACCACTAAAGAAAAAGCCTGGCCGTACCGATTTCCAACGGGGTGTTTACCACACCGATGGCAATGGTGTGCTGGTGGTAGAGCCGGTTGGTACCCAGGGGAGTCACATTCTTACCGGCCTGGCTGCGGCTAACTGCTTTATTGTTTTGGCGCAGGAGACTGGCAGTGTGGAGGCTGGGGAGCAGGTAGTGATTGAGCCTTTGGGGGTGCCGTTGGGGTAGCCGCACTTTTCATGGCAAGGATTAGCTTCGCCCTTTGGGCTCGCTACTCTGCGGCAGCTTTGCTGCCTCCGAGTCGAACCTGAGTTCGAACAAAGCCTGGGAGTGAGCCATATACAAGAAAGCCCGCATAAGCGGGCTTTCTTGTATATGGCCCGCCCGAGAGGATTCGAACCTCTGACCTTCGCCTCCGGAGGGCGACGCTCTATCCAGCTGAGCTACGGGCGGATTTGGCTATCTGTGCCAATGGGAGGCGGATTATACAGAAGGGGAGGGGCGTGCGAAAGGACTTATGGCGGGGTTACGTAAGCTTTGGCAGGGGGCGACGCAGTGCTTATAATGCGCGGCGTAGAAGTTTGCGGCAGTAAATCGATAGTCTACGGGCCATTTCACTTCGGTCCTTTGGGGGAATTGCATGAAGAGTATTTTAGGTATTGTGGCGGTACTGGCCGTCAGTGCGGCTGCGGCAGTGGCCCAGCAGTCTGTGAATGAGGAAATTGCGGAGCGCATCGCTCCGGCGGGTGAAACCTGCATGAAAGGTGAGGAGTGCGCGGCGGCTGTAGCGGCGGCTCCTGAAGCAGCGAGCGGCGGTGCTCGCAGCGGTGAAGATATCTACAACAAGAGCTGTACCACTTGCCACGCGGCAGGTATCGCGGGCGCACCCAAGTTTGGTGATGCCGCTGCCTGGGCTCCGCGTATCGCTAAAGGTATGGATACTCTCTATACCAATGCCATCAATGGTATCAATGCCATGCCACCTAAGGGTCTGTGTATGGATTGCAGCGATGACGAAGTGAAGGCTGCCGTGAACTATATGGTAGACAATAGTAAGTAAGCCGTTTATTCGCTATCGAAAAGGCCGCTTATTGAGCGGCCTTTTTTTGTTTCTCTCCTAAGCAAAACTCACCTTCCTCTTATCGGCTTTTTCTTATGGAATGGCTGGCGATAATTTAGTTGAATTATCTCACCAGACTGGAGAGGTATTACAGCAATTTTATGCAGGAAGCTCCTATATTTCTGCTCTTGATATTGATCCTATATCAGGGAAGCTTTATTGGGCAGATGGTCGTATCCAATCCTTTGATCCGAGTACAGGAATTTTTGACACTGTATCTAATTTTGATAAGGGTGCTGGCCCTGAGTTAAATCCTGATGCATTGATTGTAGTAAATAATCAGTTAATTTACGCGATTTCTGGTTCTGACCTAATTCAAGTAAATAAGGATACAGGTGATCGTACGCTGCTTTCTAACTTGTATGAGTCTGATGAAAAGATTACTGAGATCATATCTGTTGACTCTCATTCCAGAGAGTCAAAATTATATCTATTAGCCAAGTCTGAATTGACTCCTAAGGGGGCTGAGAATTTATATAGCTTTGATTTGGCTAAACAAAAGATCGAAAAAATTTTTGATCAGATGACAGAGGAAGAGGTTTTTGCAGATTTCCTAACTTCTGGTTTGCAAATTGATCATAAAAATGATTTGGCATATATACTATCTTACAGTTCTGGCCACTTATATAGCATTGATCTAAAAGAAAAATCACTAAAACAAGTATCCTCTGGCTATCGTGGTCAAGGTCCAGCATTAGCAGGTAATGCTGAGAAAACTATCAGATACGATACTTTTTTAAATCGCCTAATTGTTCACGACTCTTCGATATGGTCTGATTTTGGTGGAAAATTGTTATCAATTAATATTGATAGCGGAGACCGAGAAATTTTATCCGGACCAAATACTGGATCTGGCCTTGAGTTTTCTGATTTAAGAGATGTAACTATTACAAGTGATGGCCGAATTTTTGTGGCTGACTATGGCGATGATTCGTTCAAAGAAGTTGATGCTACAACTGGGGATAGAAAAGTTTTTATTAGTTCTGACGTTGGTTGTTGCAATGTAATTGAATTATCAAATGCGATTGATGTTGATCCTGAAGGCGTAACGGCTGTTGTTATTAATGATATGGATTATTTGCTTAAAGTTGATGTTAATACGGGCACAAAATCTATTTTATCTAGTAGTTTTTTGGGCGCTGGCTCTGGTCCTGATTGGAATGGGCTGCGTGACATTGAAACAAATTTTGATGCAGGGGTTGTTTATGCATTAGGACATCAAACTGGAGCAATTACCACTTTATATGAGGTTGATTTAAATACTGGGGATAGAAAAATTTTAGCCAGTGAGGATCAGTGGTCAGATGTTCCGTATATCCAGCATATTTTCCTCAGCGAAGACAAAGAGCGGCTGTTATTTATTCCGAGAGATAAGTACACAGGGTATTTTGAATATAACCTAAAAACTAGTCGGTTAGTAAAGAAGCCATATGCAGGAACAAATGTATCAATTTTGATATCAGGTTTTGCTGAATATGGAGATCGCTTGTTTGGGATAACGAATGCTCCAAATAGTGTGGTGGAAATTGATCAGAAAACGGGCTCCATGGTGATTATTTCCCAATAGTGCTTTTAGTCATTGAAGTTGAGGCTGCATTTGCAGCCTCAATCAAACATACTCAACAAAGACCCTAAAGTTTCCTCTCCCTTCGCCTGATTCTGCTCCGGCGTCGCCTTACCAAATCCTTCCAACAACACATCTTCTTCTGGCAATTCGTCAATAAAGCGGCTGGGTGTGGTGTCCTGGGTTTCGCCGAACTGTTTGCGCTTGCCCGCCAGGGTCATGGTGAGGGTGCGTTGGGCGCGGGTAATGCCCACGTAGGTGAGGCGGCGCTCTTCTTCGATATTGTCGTCTTCAATACTGTTGCGGTGCGGCAGCAAGTTTTCTTCCATGCCGATCATAAATACGTGGGGGAACTCGAGGCCCTTGGCGGCGTGCAGGGTCATCAGGCTGACCTTATCGGTGGCTTCCTCTTCCTCCTGGCGCTCCAGCATATCTCGCAGGATCAGTTTGGAGATGGCCTGTTCCAGGCGGATGTCCTGCTCCAGCTCATCGTCGGTGCCTTCCATAATCTTGTTGAGACTTTCCAGCAGCCAATACACATTCTCCATACGCTTCTCGGCCACCTTCTCGCTGCTGGCGTTTTGCGAGAGCCAGCCGGCGTAGTCGATATCTTCCAGCATTTCGCGCAGGGCGCCATTGGCGGTGGTATCGCGACAGTTGCGCTGCACCCCTTCGAGCCACAGGGCGAAGCGATTCAGGCGCTCGTAGCCCTGCTCGTTGATGTGCTCCTTAAAGCCCAGCTCCGAGCAGGCTTTGAACATGGAGACCTCGCGGCCTTTGGCATAGTTGCCCAGAGCCTCCAGGCTGCTGGTGCCGATCTGGCGGCGTGGGGTGTTGATAATACGCAGGAAGGCATTGTCATCGTCAGGGTTTACCAGCAGGCGCAGATAGGCCATCACGTCCTTGATCTCGGCGCGGGCGAAGAAGGAGGTGCCTCCGGACATCTGGTAGGGAACCTGATGCTCTTGCAGCTTCATTTCAAGGAGGCGCGCCTGGTGGTTGCCGCGATAGAGCACGGCAAAATCCATAAACTTGCAGCCGCGGCGGCTCTTTTGCAGAAAGACTTCGTTGGCAACCCGCTCCGCTTCTTCGGTTTCATTGGCCACCTTGAGCACGCGAATCTCCTCACCCAGGCCGCGATCGGACCACAACGCTTTGTCGAAGTCGTGTGGGTTATGGGCAATCAGGTGGTTGGCCACCTTGAGGATACGACTGGTGGAACGATAGTTCTGCTCCAGCTTGATCAGGCGCAGGTTGGGGAAGTCGGTGTTGAGCGCACTCATATTCTCCGGGCGCGCACCGCGCCAGGCGTAGATAGACTGGTCGTCGTCGCCCACCACGGTGAGGCCACCGCGTCCACCCACCAACAGTTTTACCAGCAGGTACTGGGAATTGTTGGTGTCCTGGTATTCATCCACCAGTAGGTAACGGATCTTTTTACGCCAGCGTTGCAGCAACTCCGGATCCTTGTCGAACAGCTGTACCGGCAGCAGGATCAGGTCGTCAAAGTCGACCGCATTGTAGGCTTTGAGGGCTACGCAGTAGCGGTCATAGGCGATGGCGATGGCCTGTTCACCAGGGCTCTGCGCCTGTTCCAGGGCGCGGCGCGGGGTAAGCATGTCGTTCTTCCAGTTGGAAATCTGGTTCTGCACCCGGTCGAGCAGGTCGGTATCCAGGTCGCCATCGCGCAGCATCAACTCCTTGATCAGGGCGCGGGCATCCTCGGCATCGAAGATGGAGAAGCCGGGTTTAAAGCCGGCGGCACGGTGCTCTTTGCGCAGGATGTTCAGACCCAGGTTGTGGAAGGTGGATACGGTGAGGCCGTGACTCGCCTTGGAGCGCTTGCCATCGGGGCCCGCCAGCAGTTTGCTCACCCGCTCTTTCATCTCCCGCGCGGCCTTATTGGTGAAAGTGAGGGCCGCGATATTGCGTGCGGCGTAGCCACACTGCTCGATCAGGTAGGCGATCTTGCGGGTGATCACGCTGGTCTTGCCGGAGCCGGCACCGGCCAGCACCAGGCAGGGACCATCGACATACTTCACGGCTTCAGACTGGCGGGGGTTGAGCTGGGTCATAGATGGGGTTGCATCTTTGCGTGACGAGAAAGCGGGGGATTCTATCAGCCTTGACTCAAATCCTCCCAGCATGAGTGCGAACGCCCGGCCACAGATGTACTTTGCTGGTGGAATTGACTATAACTGCGCCTTATTCACTGAATCTTTTGTTCCATGCAGCAACCCATCGCCGGCTATCACCTGGATGAAGAAGACCACTGGGTAGCCGAACTTGCCTGTGACCATTTCCAGCATGTGCGCCACAATCCGCCCTGGACCAGCAGGCCCTGGGTGATTACCGGAAAGGGGCGAGATTCCATGCTGGGCTATCCACTGAACTGCAAGAAGTGCGATGAGGGCGCGCCGCCCGACATAATCCGTAAGGCTGTACAACCATGACAAAAATCTGGGTCGATGCCGATGCCTGCCCGGTAGTCATCAAGGAAATTCTGTTCCGCGCTGCCGAGCGCACCGCCACAGAAATGACCTTGGTGGCAAACCAATCGGTAAAGGTACCACCATCTCGCTATATACGTTCCCTACAGGTTACCGCCGGCTTCGATGTGGTCGATAACGAAATCGTACAACGCTGCAATGCGGGAGATCTGATTATCACCAGTGATATCCCACTGGCGTCGGAAGTGATCGACAAAGGCGCCGAGGCCCTCAATCCACGGGGTGAGCGTTACACTAAAGCCAATATCCGCGCGCGCCTGAATATGCGGGATTTTATGGATACCCTGCGCTCCAGTGGTGTACATACTGGCGGCCCACCGGCACTGAACCAGGCGGACCGCAAAGCCTTTGCCGACCAGTTGGATCGGTGGCTAGCTAAGAGTCGCAAGTAAGTCTAAGGAGAATTGCCGTGGAGAGTTTAAGCCTGAAGCCCATAGAGGAGTGGCAATTCCCAACATTGATGTCCTGGCTACCGGATAGAGAGCAGTGCCAACAGTGGGGCGGCCCTAAGTTCCGTTTCCCTTTGGAGAGGGCGTCTTTCCTTGAGGATTGCCGCTGGCCGGAGCTGCCCAGTTATACGCTTCAGGACAGCAGCGGCGATGCACTGGCTTTCGGCCAGTATTATCAACACTTGGGACGATGCCATCTGAGCCGCTTAATTGTCACTCCGAATCATCGTGGGGCCGGAATAGGGCGAGCCCTGATAATACGGCTTGCACAAACCGGTGCTAGAACTCTGGATGCAACCGAGTGCTCCCTATTTGTCCTGCGTACTAATTTTGCGGCACGCAATCTTTACGAGAAGTTGGGCTTTGTAGCGGCTGCATATCCAGGGCAACGTGAATGGCTGGAGCAGTGTGATTTTATGGTCGCACCGTCTAAAGTTTTCCTGCAGAAAGAAAAAACGAAATAGTAATTTTCCAATGCCTGAATTAATACAACCTATTACCGAACGTTTGCAATTGCGCCAGTGGCGTGAGGAAGATAAACCTGCATTTGCCGAACTGAATGCCGATCCCAGGGTGATGGAGTTTTTTCCCGCACTGCTGACGCGACAGGAGAGTGATGCCGGTGTCGATCGCTGCAAGGTCCATATTGAAAAATATGGCTGGGGTTTCTGGGCGTTGGCGCTTAGAGAAACTGGCAAATTTATCGGCTTTGTCGGTATCAAAAACGTGACCGATGACCTGCCCTTCGCCCCGGCGGTAGAGATTGGCTGGCGATTAGCGCACCCTTTTTGGGGAAAGGGATATGCCAGCGAAGCCGCGCGCGCATCCCTGGAAGTAGCATTTAATACCCTGCACCTCACGGAAGTGGTTTCCTTTACGCCTCTGCAAAATATTCGCTCCCAAAGGGTAATGGAACGCTTGGGTATGCGGCGGGATTCTCTGGTCTTTGCACATCCACAGGTCCCAGCGGAAAACCCCCTTTTGCAACATTGTTTGTACCGAATAAGCGCGAATGCGTGGGAAAAGATGTGCGCTACTAAATAATTCCACAGCGGTAATTTATATTTCGACAAGCCTGGGAACCATTGTATTTTGATGGGTTCGGAGATGGGGGCGGCTTTTCTCTGTCGCTCCTCTTTCCAAGACATCAATTAACAATGTCCTCGTCATAGTCTTATGGCGGGGCGCAAGGAGTTCTCGCTATGGAACGGTGGTTTTCTGCAAGGTCAGGCTTGGTTTCAGCGATCGGTTTGCTCTTAGTAAGTATTGCGATTCATAGTTCTGCTGAACCTATTCAGAAAGTCAGCAAGCGTCCGGATGGCTCATTGCTTCACTGGTCGGTAGAGAGACCATCGCGTAGCGGGCAGCAGGGTATGTTTCTGATCGCCCAGGGCTCGGGTTGTCTTCCGGCTATTAAAAATTCAACAATTCAGCAAGCCAAGGAAATAGCTCCGGGTTATGCCATATTGCTGGTGGAAAAATATGGTGTTAGCCATGCCGATAGCCCTACGGATCAATTTAAAGAATGCTCCCAGGATTACATAGCCAACCACACGGTTGAGCAGCGTGCGTTAGATGTAGTCCAGGTGGTTGATGAGTTACGGGGAGACGATTGGTGGAATGGCAAGCTGGTGCTTTTCGGTGGCTCCGAGGGTGGTGATCTGGTTGCCCGACTGGCGCCCAGATTGAATCCCGATGCCGCGGTGGTCTTTTCCAGTGGTCTGGGGGAATCATTTGCGAAAGTGCTAAAGAGCTTGGTTCCTCCCCATGTGGCTAAAGAGGTGGATGCCAAGCTCAACTTTGCCCGAGCCAACCCCAAAAGCGCAGAAGTTTGGGGCGGAAACTCTATGCGCTGGTGGGCCGATGTTGTCGATCGGGTGCCAGTCAATGATTTACTCAAGAGTCACTCCCCCGTTTTGTTAATCCAGGGCACAGAAGACAAGTCTTCACCGGTCAGTTCTGGTCGTGCGGCGCGTGATGCGTACACTTCAGCGGGGCGCTGTGAACTCACCTATTGGGAATATCCGGGCTACGACCACTATATGACGGATACCGACGGTGTAAATCACCGGAATCAAGTATTTGAGCGTATAGCTGGGTGGTTGGCGATTACTGTCCGCGATGGAGCACCCGGGTGTACTCCAGATACCGCCGAATAATATACTTATTGGAATAATAAGAGGAAAATAGATGGCCCTCACAGATAAAATAGCGGCTCTGGTGCTGGGAATATTTTCCAGTATTACCACTGCGGAGGATTTTTCGGTACTGCCGCAACTGGAAACCTATAAAGTGCCGGAGTCCTGGCGCCAGCCGGTAGCGCCTTTAAAGATTGCAGACAAAACATGGCAAATAGGTACTAAGGGAATTACCTCATTGCTATTAAAAACCAAAGAAGGCGCGATTCTAATAGATGGTGGCATGGAACAGAGTGCTGAACATTTATTGGAGAATATGCGCGGGTTGGGAGTCGCACCCGCCGATTTGAAATTAATTTTGCACAGTCATGCCCACGCAGATCATATAGGCGCTTTAGCTGAGTTAAAGCGCGTTACTGGGGCTCAAATAGTGACAAATGCGGAATCTGCTGTATTGATGGCGCGCGGTGGCGCCAATGATATTCATTTTGCCGATAAAATTTTATATCCGTCCTTAAAGGCGGATCGTATCCTGCTTAATGGCGAGCAAGTTGTTCTCGGGGGTTTGCGCCTCCGCGTACACTTTATCCCAGGCCATACTCCAGGCAGTATGGCCTGGACCTGGGAGGATAGTGTTGAGGGTAAGGTCACTGATATTGCCTATGTGGATAGTCTTACGGCTCCGGGTTACCAGTTGATTGATAATCTTCGCTACCCCAATATCGTAGAAGATTTTCGTGCCAGTTATGCCCGTGTACGCGATTTACCCTGTGACTTACTACTGACCCCTCACGCAACTGCCAGTGGCTGGGAGTTTAAAGACACAGCTGCTCAGAAAACACCAGTGAGCTGTCGTCAATATGCCGAGAATGCGGAAGAAAAATTAAATCAACAGCTGGCGGCCGAAAAAATTACGGTTAATTAGCAATTGGTATTAACGGTATTGGCCTGGCTGAATTACCAGCGGGCCAAAAACTGATGTACCTTTGGCACAAGATAAAAATACATTAAAGGTACCAGAATTGCAGTCATTATCAGGGCTTTGAAGCCGACTGCAATTTGTAGTCCCAGTGCCTGTATCGCCAGTAGTAATAGAGTGACAATTGGGTAGACCAGTGCCCATATACACAGGGCGTGCAGTATTGGTTTCTTCATTGTTTTAGATCCTTCATAAAACTGGATATTGTCTGGAAGTATCCTGGCAATATTTGCTTTAAAAATTTCTTCCCGTCTTTACTGATAGCTACACATTTGGCCCGGCCATCACTGGAATCTGCTTCCATGGTAATAAGCCCATCCTCTAGCATACTTTTCAGGGTGCGTGTCATCACCGGCCGGGAAACATCGATACGCTCCGCAATCTCAGAAGCCAGTAAACTATCCCTTTCTGGCTCCCGGTCGATAACGATCATTACCAGGAAACGCAGCTGGGAAGTGGCGTGCTCGGTAAAATAGCTCTCAAGCGACCGAAGTAACAGGCTCGCATCTCGCATCATGGTCAGGGCATTCTGAACGGTGTTGGGGTCCTTTACAGAGAACGTCTTTGCGTACCCCGCGACCATCTGTTGTGTGGGTAACTCTTTAAGAAAAAACATAGGGGAGCTACACCAGTTTCTGTAATTTGTTGATCTCTACAGGCCCTATTAGCCATTCTTTATAGGCTTCGAAGATCGGTGTGATATAGGGCATAGCATAATGCTTGTCGAGATCCTCCTGACTGCGCCACTCCTCGTATAAAAGCAAGCTCGTACTATTCTCGTGTACAACAAACTGGAGGCAACCCTCTTCTTCTAAAGTGTCGGGAACGATGGAAAGGATGGCTTGTTTCGCTTTGTCGAAGCACTCAGGCTTAGGTGAAATCCTGGCAAAGATGAAAAGATGGCTATTCATGGCTATTTCGCAGTAAGCTTAATGTTAATTACCATGGTAACTAAATATTTTGAAGCGTCAATGACTTAATGCATAAAGAGCTACTCAGGCAGACGGGGGCAGGCCCTTACTAGCGGTGAATGGCTTTAGCAATTCACCTTAGAGGGTGGGGATAGCGGCCTGGCGTCTGTCGAGATTGCGGTAGGCCAAAGCCTCGGCTATCTGCGCGGTGCCAATCTTTTCCAATTTGGCTAGGTCCGCGAGGGTGCGTGCCACTTTGAGTACCCGGTGGTAGCTGCGTGCGGAGAGCCCTAGCTTTTCTGCGGATTGCCGTAGAAGAAGTTTTTCCCTGTCGCCTAGTACACAGTATTTCTCAAGTTCGACGCCTTTAAGCAGGCTATTGATTGTGCCCTGTCTTTGCATCTGTTGTTGCCGGGCGCCGCAGACTCTCTCTCTTACGAACTCGGATGATTCGCCGGCAGGCGTGTCCTGCAGTTGCACCGCGCTCATTGCGCCAACTTCCACCTGCATATCGATGCGGTCTAATAATGGTCCGGACAACTTGTTGCGATAGCGGTCTATCTGATCCGGTGTGCAGCGACAGCGTGGTTCTCCCAGATAGCCACAGGGGCAGGGGTTCATAGCGGCCACCAGTTGGAAGCGTGCGGGGAAGGTGACCTGGGCGCGTGCGCGGGAAATGCGTACTTCACCATTTTCTAAAGGCTCACGCAATATTTCCAGGGCGTGACGTGGAAACTCAGGCATCTCATCCAGGAATAATACGCCGCGGTGGGCCAGCGAGATTTCTCCGGGGCGGGGGGTGCTGCCGCCGCCGACCAAGGCGGTCGGGGAGGCGCTGTGATGCGGTGCGCGGAATGGCCTTTGACGCTGGTGGGGCAAACCGGCACTGGAGTAGACTGCGGCAACTTCTATCGATTCGCTGGTGGTTAGTGCCGGCAAGATGCCGGGCAGGCGGCTCGCCAGCATAGTCTTTCCCGTTCCCGGCGGGCCGTAAAATAACAGGTTGTGGCCACCCGCGGCAGCCACTTCTAGGGCGCGTCTCGCCTTGAGTTGACCGCGCACATCTGCAAGGTCTGCACAGTAAGTGATTGCTTGCTCGGCCTGTTGTTCGGCGCGGGGCAGTTTTTCTCTGCCGTGCAATTCTGCGCATACCTCCAGTAGTGATTTGGCACTACCGACTTCGCTGCCGGCCAGTGCGGCCTCGCTGCCGTTCTCTCTGGGGACAACTAATTTACGCTTTGCAGCAGCGCTGGCGATGGCTGCGGGAAGTGCACCACTGACTTGGCGCAGTGCACCGGTAAGTGCCAGTTCCCCAAGAAACTCATAGCGATCCAGAGGGCCAGTAGGAACCTGTCCAGAGGCCGTTAGTATGCCAATGGCGATAGCGAGATCGTAGCGCCCCCCCTCCTTGGGCAAGTCGGCGGGTGCGAGATTGACGGTGATACGGCGCTGGGGGAATTCAAAGTGGCTGTTGACCAGGGCGCTGCGCACCCTGTCGCGGCTCTCGCGGACGGCGGCCTCTGGCAGGCCGACGATATGAAAGGCAGGTAGCCCATTGGCCAAGTGGGTCTCAACGGTGACCAGTGGGGCACTGACACCGAGTTGCGCGCGTGTATAGGTAACTGAAAGGCTCACATTGTCATCCTTGATGTGGCGGCTTCAGGGCAATTAGTCTTCGGACTTGCGCTCCCTTTGTGCGAGTGCCTGCTCGAGTATTTCCACCTTGTCCTCCAAACGTGCCAGCTTCTCCCTGGTGCGTCTGAGAATCTCCACCTGAGTGTCAAATTCTCGCTGGGAGACCAGGGGTAATTTGTCCAGGGACACCTCTAGTGCACTGCGCAGGTCGTTAGTGACCACCGTGCCCTGTTGTTGCAGCTCTTTTAGCAGCTGTTGCAATTTGTCCGCAGCCACGGGCAACTCCTTACTATAAAAATATTATCTATTGGCATCAGATTGTAACCCACCCCATTTGGTCGCAAAAGATAACTCTTTGTGCACTATTCTGATCTTTGCCTCTGCAGGGATTCCCCACTTCTGTGCATGTGAAGATAAATAGTTCCATCTTGGTGCGTGAGACATTACGGGTGCCTTGTTCGTATTTATTCCGGTTTTCTTACTCCTTAATAACGTATTGATTTTACTAAGTATTGCCGTTTTGGCATTAACCCTGCAGTGAAAGGGGAGGTGTGCCATTAACGATCACTGGGAGTCTGGGAAAGTAGCGGTTCACAAGACGCAAGAGACCCTCTGTCATACCCGACAGTGCAGGACCGATTGCAGGCGGCGCCATAGCTCTTGAAATAAAGCCTATAGAAATTTAGGAGAAATAAGGTGGAAGTTAAAAAGCATAAAATTGCCACTGTTTTCGCTGGCGCTTTACTGGCGTTGGGTACTGCCAATCTATCAATCGCCGAAGAAAATACCTCTGCCAGCAGTGCAGAAAAGACGGATATCAGCTTCAGCGCTAATTTGGGTATGGTTTCCGATTACCGATTTCGGGGAATCTCCCAAAAGGATAGAAACCCCGCTATTCAAGGTGGTATAGATCTGGATTTTGGCAATGGCTTTTACGTTGGTACCTGGGCCTCACAAGTGGATTTTGCTTACGGTAAAGATGAAACCGATTACGAGCAGGATTTTTATGGTGGCTACACGGCAGAAATCAATGACTCCATTAGCTATGACGTGGGCTATATCTATTATGCCTATCACGGTAGCAATCAGGATGAGGACTACTGGGAACTCTACGGTAGCCTCAGTATTTCCGACCTGACGCTTGGATTCGCTTATGCCAAGGATTACTGGGCACAAAGTGGACAATTTTATTACCCCTATGCGGATTACAGTTTTTCTCTGCCCGCGGCTATCAGTTTGGATTTACATGTTGGTTTCAATTATTTCGAAGAATATAACGAATTCTTGCACGAAGATGATGCTTATGTTGATTACTCCGCAACCCTACACAGAGACTTTGGTGGTTTAAATCTCAGTGCTGCATTTGTTGGCACGGATGTGAGTAAAGAGGAGTGCTTTGATACCGACTGGTGTGAGCCCACTTTATTAGTCGGTGCTACTTACACTTGGTAATGAATACGCCCGCGATAATTCGCGGGCATTTTTTTGGGGGGAGCCATGAAATTAATCACCGCAATTATCAAGCCTTTTAAATTAGATGCTGTACGTGATGCCCTGCGGGAAGTGGGAGTGAGTGGTGTTACCGTCACAGAAGTCAAAGGATTTGGTCGGCAGAAAGGGCATACCGAGCTGTATCGAGGCGCTGAATATGTAGTGGACTTCCTGCCGAAAACCATGCTGCAAATTGCTGTGGAAGATGGGCAAGTGGATACCGTTTTGGAATCACTGGGTGCCAGTGCGCACAGTGGAAAAATTGGCGATGGAAAAATATTTGTCGCGAACCTGGAACAAGTGGTGCGTATACGCACGGGTGAAACCGGCAGTGATGCGCTCTGAATAAATCGTAAACCAATATAATTTCAAAAATATTCTGACCGAACGGAGAGAAAAATGGAAAACCAGATATTTCAATTGCAATATGCAATTGATACCTTTTATTTCCTGATGAGCGGTGCGCTGGTGATGTGGATGGCTGCGGGTTTCGCCATGCTGGAAGCCGGTCTGGTGCGCTCTAAAAACACCACAGAAATCCTTACAAAAAATGTTGCGCTGTTTGCCATCGCGAGCATTATGTATCTCTTCACCGGCTACGCCATTATGTACGATGGCAGCTGGATGTTATCCGGTATCGAGGCATTTAGCCTTGACGGTGTCCTGGCAGATTCCAGCAAAAATGGTTTCGATGGTGATTCCGTATATTCTGGAGCCTCAGACTTTTTCTTCCAAGTGGTGTTTGTGGCCACCGCTATGTCTATTGTATCCGGTGCCGTGGCTGAGCGTATGAAGCTGTGGAGCTTCCTGGCATTTGCCGTTGTGCTCACCGGTTTTATCTATCCGCTGGAAGGCTCTTGGACCTGGGGTGGCAAAGAAGTTTTCGGGTTGTATAACTTGGGTGATCTCGGTTTCTCCGACTTTGCCGGTTCCGGCATTGTGCATATGGCCGGTGCCGCCGCCGCCCTGGCGGGTGTGCTGCTGCTGGGAGCGCGTAAAGGTAAATACGGTAACAATGGCCAGGTTTATGCGATTCCCGGCGCGAACCTGCCACTGGCAACCCTCGGCACGTTTATCCTGTGGATGGGTTGGTTCGGTTTTAACGGTGGTTCAGTCTTGAAGTTGGGCGATGCGGCCAGTGCGCATTCTGTGGCTATGGTGTTTGTGAATACCAATGCCGCTGCAGCCGGTGGTGCTATCGCCGCATTGGTTACCGCACGTTTACTGTTTGGCAAAGCCGACCTCACTATGTTGTTAAATGGCGCCCTGGCCGGATTGGTGGCAATCACTGCTGAGCCCTCTACGCCCACCGCGCTGCAAGCTACGGTATTTGGAATGTTTGCCGGCGTCCTGGTGGTCTTCTCCATCATCACTCTCGACAAACTCAAAATCGATGACCCGGTTGGTGCCATCTCCGTGCACGGAGTGGTCGGCTTGCTTGGCCTGCTGTTGGTGCCTCTTACCAATGAGGAATCCAGCCTTGTGGGTCAGTTGGTTGGTGCGCTGACAATCTTCCTCTGGGTTTTTGTAAGCTCCCTGGCGGTTTGGTATCTGCTTAAGCTGGTCACCGGTATCCGCGTCAGTGAGGACGAAGAGATGGAGGGTGTTGACTTGGCCGAGTGTGGAATGGAAGCTTACCCGGAATTTATGAGCAAGTAACCGCTCTGCAATGGCGCTGCCCCGCAAGGGGCGGTCGCTCGATTGAGGTTCCCGCAAAGAAGATAAATCAGGGGAAAGATACAAGATGAAATTAATAACGGCCGTAGTGAAGCCCTTCAAATTGGATGATGTGCGCACCGCCCTCTCCGAGGTCGGGGTTCAGGGGATGACGGTGACAGAAGTGAAAGGCTTTGGTCGCCAGAAGGGTCATACCGAGCTCTATCGCGGCGCTGAGTATGTGGTGGATTTCCTGCCTAAGGTCAAACTGGAATTGGCCGTCGATGACGACATGGTAGATGCCGCGGTGGAGGCGATCACCAAGGCGGCACAGACCGGCAAAATCGGCGATGGCAAAATCTTTATTACCGCTCTGGAGGAAGTGATCCGTATTCGCACCGGGGAAACCGGCAGCGAGGCGGTTTAATCTTTACCCGAAAGCATTGGTGCCAATATATTTGATATCCATCGCGTGCTAAGGCCTCTTAAGAGGCCTTAGCTTCCTCCAGCCCTTATACTTTTCTTGCCCTTTGTTTCCTACGGGAAATGCCTAATCCCCGGCTGTCGCGGAACCCGCCATAACAAACTGCAATATTCCCTCGATTTCTATCCACAAAAAACTCTACTGGCTTCGGTGCCTGCTGCTGGCAGCCCAGATGGGAAGTGCCTATATATTAATCGCCGCTTTTAATGCGGTAGGAGATTGCCACCCCGGTGGCTTTCAATTTCATTGACGCTGCGGGAAGGGGCGGCACAGAGGTACTCCCTCTGTAACAGGAGTAAGGGTTACAGGGTTTTGCTATGAAAGATGGTTATGAAGATCAGGGTAAGAACGCTCGCAGCAAGGACTCCGAGGAATTTGCCGAAGAGCGCTCTATCACCTCTCGCGAGCGTGCCAGGAGCCAACTGAGCACTGAAGTAGAGGAATTTCTCGCCAGTGGTGGGGCGATTAATGAAGTTGATCCAGAGATCACTGCCGACCCCCCACGCAAGCCACAGCCTAAATACGGCAGCCGCCCTATTTAGTACTGTACAGAACTGTGCCGCCCCTGTTGTCAGGCTGGCGGCAAATTTTTCTGTGGGAGTCTATACCTGTCCGTCGATGCGCACACAAAAGGCGCCGGCTGGTTTCAGCTATCCAGTAGTTTGGGTAATAAGCGTTCTAGTACCTCACCGATGTAGGAAAGGAATAGAGTGCCTAGGCTGGATCGGTAATATTGTGGATCTGAGGAACCAACCGCGAGCATACCGAGCTGATTGCCGAGGGGAATAATGGCTGCTGAAGCGACATCCTGCCAGTGGTTCCCAAAAAGATATTCTTTTTCACCAGGGCGTAAAACACCACATATCGGGCGCCCATTGCGCAGTATGGCGCCAATGGCGGTCTCCGCAGTGGAGAGCGTGCTGGTGTGTACTTCGCCGAGGCTGCCGGCCGAACTCGGAAAGGGGCCGAACAGGGTCAGGCGAGTGAACTCCACGTTAAAGTGGTCACTAAAGCTTGTGTACAGCGCCGCAGCGGCTTCCCCCACTGTCTGTGCCTCCAGCAACGCCAGGAACAGACGGCGGCTGTTGAGAAACAACTGGTCGTTGTCGCGGGCGTTGTGTAGCAGCTGGTCGAGACGCTGGCGCATCTCGATATTGCGTTCGCGCAGCAGGTTGGTGTGGTGTGTCATCAGAGACACGGTCTTGCCGTTTTCCCGTGGCAGTTTGATGGTTTCGAGCAGGTCCATGCGTTCGATAAAAAAATCCGGATTCTGCATCAGATAGCGGGCCACCTGGCGCGCGAGTAGTTTGTTATCGCGCTGGGTTTCCCTGTGGCTGCCGGCGACAATCTCTTCGCAATTGTGATTGGCGTCTGTGTGTTCCATCTTGTTCTGTTCACATTGGCGCAGGTGCGCGGTGAATCTTTTGTTCCGTCGGTGAGAGACCCGGTGCCATTGAACGCGCTTGGATCTTTCAGAAGGGCAAAACGCTGCCCGCCCGCGAAATGGTTCAAATAATGATTTGCCCGTGGAAAACCGTCATGGCGGGCCCCGTCATAGTAACTGGCTGACCCGGCCCACTCCAGTGGATTGTCAGGGCGCCGCCGGGCAGGTGTATTTCTACCTGATTATCTACCAAGCCGCGCAGATGGGCATAGACCATGGCCGCGCAGGCGCCGGTACCACAGGCGAGGGTTTCTCCCACTCCGCGCTCGAACACCCGCAATTGTGCCTGACTGCGGGAGTCGATTTGCAGGAAGCCCACATTAACCTTCTGTGGAAAGCGTGGATGGGTCTCAATAGAGGGTCCGATGCTTGTTACCGGTGCGGTCTGGACATCGTCGACCAAAAGTACAGCGTGGGGGTTGCCCATGGAGACGGCGCCAATGGTGTAAGTCTCTTCATGGACTTCCAGAGGATAGCTTTCGGCGCGGCGGTCGGCGCCAAAAGGGATTTGCTCCGGCTCTAAAACAGGGGCTCCCATATCCACACTGACTTGGTCATTCTCGAGTACGTTGAGCTGCAACATGCCTGCAGCGGTTTCCACGTTGAGGCGTTTTTTACCGGTCAGGCGGCGCTCGCGCACGAAGCGGGCAAAACAGCGCGCGCCGTTGCCGCAGTTCTCTACCTCACCACCATCGGCGTTGAAGATGCGATACCGAAAGTCCGCGTCAGGTTCGCGCGGTGGCTCGACAAGTAATACCTGATCACAGCCGATACCAATACGGCGGTCGGCGATACGGCGAATTTTGTCCGGGGACAATTTGAGCCTTTGGCTGATGCCATCGAGCATTACAAAGTCATTGCCGAGCCCATGCATCTTGCTGAATTTAACGCGCATTCCATTTCTCTATAGATTTTTATGGAGTGGGCCATCCGAGGGTTGTACCCCGCTATTGGCCCGGTCTGCAACCGAAGCAGATAGGTCAATCTGCGGACGGCAAGGTCCTTGTGTGGAGGTTAAATAGAACAGGCGCCAAGCCTCGCACAAACAATCAGACTTTTTCCGGCACCGGGGTCTCACCCCGAACTAGATCGTCGAAAGTTTCCCGGGTGCGCACCAAGTAGGTGTTCTCCCCATCCACCAGCACCTCCGCTGCGCGCGGGCGGCTATTGTAATTGGAGCTCATGGTGAAGCCGTAGGCGCCAACGGAGAGCATGGCCAGTAATTGTCCCTCGCGCAGGGCCAGAGCGCGATTTTTACCGAGGAAATCGCCGGTTTCACAAACCGGTCCAACGATATCCCAAAGTGTGTCTTCGCCGTCGTCCGGTGTGACCGGAACTATATCCTGCCAGGCTTGATAAAGGGCCGGGCGCAGATTGTCATTCATGGCGGCATCGACAATGGCGAAGTTATGTCCTTCGGTGCGTTTTAGGTATTCAACACGCGTCAGGAGAACACCGCCATTGGCGGCGATGGAGCGGCCCGGCTCCAGTATTAGGCCGAGCGAACGCTCGCCGATGCGCTCCAGCACCGCTTTCAGGTAGTCCGCCACGACGGGCGGCTCTTCACCCCGGTAGCGCACACCGAGACCACCGCCGAGGTCGAGGTGTTCCAGCTGGATACCCTCGGCGTTCAAGGTATCCACCAAAGCTAACAATCGGTCCAGGGCATCGAGGAAAGGCGCCACTTCAGTGAGCTGGGAGCCGATATGACAATCCACACCAGTGATTCTTAAGTGTGGCGAGTTCGCCGCGTAGGAATAGACTTCCAGGGCGTTATCGATGGCGATACCGAATTTGTTTTCTTTGAGGCCGGTGGAAATATAGGGGTGGGTTTGTGCGTCCACATCCGGATTGACCCGCAGGGAGATCGGGGCAACGGTCTCGCACTCTGCGGCCACACACTCGACACGGCGCATTTCCGCTTCGGATTCGATATTGAAACAGTGCACCCCAACTTCCAGGCCGCGGCGGATCTCCTCCGCCGTTTTACCCACGCCGGAGAATACGATGCGGGCGGGGTCTCCTCCCGCCAGCAGCACCCTCTCCAGTTCGCCAGCGGAGACGATGTCAAAGCCGGCGCCGAGTTGGGCCAGCAGGGACAGGATGCCCAGATTGCTGTTGGCCTTGACCGCGTAACAGATCAGGCCCGGATGATCGCCGAGTGCCTCGGCATAGGCCCGATATTGGCGCTCAAAATGGGCGCGGCTGTACACGTAAGTGGGGGTTCCGAAGCGCTCGGCGACTTCTTCCAATGGCACCTGCTCCGCCCATAGGCTGCCTTGGCGATAGCTAAATTCGCTCATTTCTCCGGTACTTGCTCCTCTGGGTAGCCCTCTTCCGGGTAGTCTTCTGGTTCTGAGTAATCCTGTGGCTCGGAATAACCCTCAGGTGCCACGACCTCTCCAACAGGTGCAAGCTCCGGCTCATCGGGTTCCACCGCGGTACTGCTGGTGGGCACTGTAGAAAGCGGGCCCGTGGTGATGCTCGGCGCGGGTTCGGCCGGCGCCTGGGGCAGGTACAGCGGCCCCTTCTGGCCGCAGCCCACCACTAGTGCTGTTGCACTGAGCAGGGCAAAAAAGGGAGGGAGCATTTTTTTCGGCATGGGTGAAATCCTGCACTCGGGCTTTCAGAGCGGTGTTCGGCAAAAGGCTGATAGTATAGCGAGCCAATAGATCGAACACAGTAAACGGTAACAGAAGTAATAAAAGATGAGCCAAACGGAATATGAAGCGGCTATTGAGCAAACCCTGATGGTGATTGAAGATGCCCTGGACGATTGCGACTGGGATATCGACTATGAGCGCAGCGGCGCCGTACTCACTTTGACCCTTGAGGACAATGGCAGTCAGGTGATCCTCTCACGTCAGTTAGCCAATAGCGAACTCTGGGTAGCGGCCAAATCCGGCGGTTACCATCTTTCTTTTACCGCGCCCGGCTGGAAATGCAGCACCACGGGAGAGGACCTGCCCACGCTGCTCGATCGGGTATTGAGTGAGCAGCAGGGTGAGCGGGTCAAGCTGGGACTGCCACAATAACTCTATGTTGTTAGGGCGATCTCACCGGCCGATCTTCTCGGCAGCCCTTGATGTCCTGGTGTAGGTCCGGAGCGTCGAATACCCCATTATCAGTGGAATCGCCGTTAGTGGCTGTGCCTGAGTCCTTTTTCCTCGATACCCGCGATGGCCTGCGTCTGCAGGGGCAGCGCTATTGCGCTGGCAGGGTGCGGGCAGTACTGTGCCTGGTTCACGGTTTAGGCGAACATCAGGGGCGCTACGGAGCGCTCGTACGAGCCCTGCAGGGAGCGGATCTTGGGGTGTACACCTTCGATTTGCGAGGCCACGGCTTGTCGCAGGGGAGGCGCGGGCATATCCCAGGCCTCGAGTATGTGCTGGAGGATATCCAGGGGGTTTTGGCTCTGATCCACAGCGAGTGGCGGGGCCTCCCCCTATTTCTCTATGGGCATAGTATGGGCGGCAATTTTGCTCTGAATTATGTGCTGAGGAAGGGGGGCACGGGTTTGAACGGCCTAATTCTCAATGCGCCGGCCCTGCGCTTCTACCGGCCAATTCCCAAACTGGTCATTACTGCGATTGGCCTGCTCCGTAAGTTCTACCCGGCTTTTCCTCTCAATAGTGGCGTAACACCGCAGCAACTCAGCCATCTCGGGGCGGTGGAGGATAACTACCGCCGCGATCCTCTCGTACATGGGGTCATCAGTGCGCAGATGCTGAGTTCATGTTATCGCGCGGGCCTCTGGGCTCTTGGCCATGGTGGCGAATTGCGGCTGCCGACCCTGCTCCTGCAGGGGCAGTGCGATTCTCTGGTCTCTATCGAGGCCAACCGCGCGTTCGCCGCCAGTAACCCCACCTTTATTCACTGGCAGCTTCTTTCGCACAGTAAGCATGAGGCCCATAACGATGTGGAGCGCGAGCGGGTATTCCACATCATTTGCCAGTGGATCGAGGGATGTTTGCAAGCGCATTAGCCCGGTGATAAGGCGGCCGGCCGGGCTTCTCGGTGCGGTGTCAGTGGATTCAAGCGCGCTGGGCTATCTGCTCCCGCGCCTGGATACAGGCGGCGCGTACCTGGTTTGGTGCGGTGCCACCGATATGATCGCGGGCGGCCACTGAGCCTTCTAGGGTGAGTACTTCAAAGACATCCTCGCCAATTTCAGAGGAGAATTGCTGCAATTGCTCCAGGCTCAGTTCGGACAGGTCTTTGTCCTGCTCAATGGCAAAGGATACCGACTGGCCGACGATCTCGTGGGCATCGCGGAAGGCGACGCCTTTGCGCACTAGGTAATCCGCCAGATCCGTGGCGGTGGAAAAGCCCTTGGCAGCCGCCGACAACATATTGTCCTTTTTCGCCTTGAGCGCCGGCACCATATCGGCAAAGGCGCGCAGGCAATCCAGGGCGGTGTCGGCGGCATCGAACAATGGCTCTTTATCTTCCTGGTTGTCCTTGTTGTAGGCCAGCGGTTGGCTCTTCATCAGTGTGAGCAGGGCGATCAAATGGCCGTTGACGCGGCCGGTTTTACCGCGCACCAGCTCAGGCACGTCGGGGTTCTTTTTTTGCGGCATGATCGAGGAGCCGGTGCAGAAGCGATCCGGCAGGTCGATAAAATCAAACTGGCTTGAAGCCCAGAGCACCAGTTCCTCACTGGCGCGGGACAGGTGGGTGAGCAACAGGGCGGCGAAGGCACAAAACTCAATAGCGAAATCCCGGTCGCTCACAGAGTCCAGGGAATTTTCCGTGGGCGCGTCAAAACCCAGTAATTCCGCCGTGCGCTCGCGATCGATCGGGTAGCTGGTGCCGGCCAGGGCGGCGGCGCCCAGAGGTGAGCGGTTAACGCGCTTGCGGCAGTCCATCAGGCGCTCGTAATCCCTGGTGAGCATGGCGTTCCAAGCCAACAGGTGGTGACCAAAGGTGACCGGCTGTGCGCTCTGTAAGTGGGTGAAGCCGGGCATGATGGTATCGGCCTCGCGCTCCGCCAGCTGCACCAGGCCCGACTGCAGGCGAGTTAGTTCGGCGCCGATGCGGTCGATGCGAGCGCGCAACCACAGGCGAATATCGGTCGCCACTTGGTCGTTGCGGGAGCGGCCGGTGTGCAGTTTCTTGCCGGTGGCACCGATGCGCTGGGTCAGACGCGCCTCGATATTCATGTGCACATCTTCCAATTGCACCGACCAGGGAAACTCTCCGTTTTGAATCTCTTCTGCGATCTCTTTCAGGCCGTCGGCGATTCTGTGATATTCGTCGGTGCTCAGTACGCCCACTTCCGACAGCATCTGTGCATGGGCGAGGGACCCCTGGATATCCTCTAATGCCATGCGCTGATCGAAGTTAACTGAGGCGGTAAATCGCTCTACGAACGCATCGGTGGCTTCGCTGAATCGGCCACCCCAGAGTTTGGCGGCCGGGTTGCTGGTGGATTCAGTTGGGGCTTTGTCGTTGCTCATGGTTTTCCTGGCTGCAGTGAGGTGAAAGGCCGGGGAGCTTGGTGGTATCTTGCGCTTCACATTTAGGGACAATCAAGAATAACAACTGCATGTCACTACCCAGGCCGACGGGCATTATATCGCAGAAAATTCGAAAATCTGACCCCAGTAGCAAGGAATCTGCGCTTTCAGCGCAGCTGGCCTTCCTCCCCGACCTGTGCAGTGTTACGGCCCTGGCGGCCTTGGTGTTAATGGGGGAGCTATTGGCGCTGGTATTGGTACTCGCTTTGGATGGATTGCGAGAATTTAGCTGGCAGCGTTTGGGGCTGGTGTCCCTGGTGATCCAGTGGGTGATTTTGCCCTGCGCCGCTGTGTTGTGCCGATTGCGTCCCTATTTGGCGCAGCTGCCGCACAAATTTGCCGGTGCCATCAGTTTTATTGTTGTGCTGGTGGTATTGGGAGTAGTGATGGGCATCCAGCGCTATCTGCGTGCCCTGTTATTGCAGAGCGGTTTCGATTGGTGGGGCCTGGCGAGCGATTGCCTGCTGGGGGCTATCTGTGCCGGGGTTGTATTGCGCTACGCCTATCTGCAACAGCAGCTGTACAACCAGCAGCAGGCCGAGTTGGGAGCGCGTATTGAGGCACTGCAGTCGCGTATCCGCCCACATTTTCTATTTAATAGCATGAACAGTCTGGCCAGCCTGATCGCCGTGGACCCGCATCGCGCCGAGCGCCTGGTGGAGGATTTGTGTGTGCTGTTTAGGGCCAGTCTCGCCGATTCAAAGCTGGTGCCCCTTCTGCAAGAGGTAAAGCTGGCGCAGCGCTACCTGGAAATCGAGGCGCTGCGCCTGGGGGAGCGTCTCAGGCAGCGTTGGCAGTTGGCGGGTTCACTTGAGGAGATCTATGTACCCAGTATGTTGCTGCAGCCCCTGCTTGAGAATGCTGTGTTGCACGGCGTGGCACAACTGCGAGAAGGGGGGGAAATCACAGTGCGCCTCGCTGTTGAGGGTGGTGCTCTGAGAATTATTATCGATAATCCCCTGCCGCAGGAAAATGTGCGCCCCGGCAGGGAAAATAATGGTATGGCCGTAGAGAATATCCGCCAGCGCCTCGCTGCCTATTACGGTGATCGCTTCAAATTTACCGCCTGTCGGGAGGCCGACCACTACCGGGTGGTCCTGCAGCTACCCTTATCTCCCCAGGAGCTGGCCCAACGGCCAACACAAACGGCTGTGAATTCCAATAGACACACTGAGGTGATGGAGTGACCCAGTTACGAGTTCTGATTGTCGACGATGAACCCCTGGCCCGCGCGCGACTGCAACGGCAGTTGTCCTCGATCGATTATTGCACTCCGGTGGGTGAGGCTGCGGATAGCGATTCTGCGTTGCTGCAGGTACAGATATTGGATCCGGACCTGGTGTTGCTCGATATAGAAATGCCCGGAGGCAGTGGCCTGGAGCTGGCGCAACGACTCTCCGCCCGCGAGTGTCCGCCGGCAATTATTTTCTGCACCGCCCACGATGAGTTCGCCCTGCCGGCTTTCGCTACGGCGGCGATTGGCTACCTGCTAAAGCCAGTCAGTGTCGAACAGCTGAGCCAGGCCCTGGCCAAAGTGCAGCGTCTCAACAAACCCCAGCAGAAGTTGGTGAATGGTGGCGGGGAGCCCTGTGGTCGCAGTCGTATTAAAGCGGTGAGCCGCATGGGCGTGGAATTACTGGAAGTGGATGCCATCCGCTGCCTGGTTGCCGATAGTAAATATGTGGTGGCCCACCACCTTGCTGGTGAGACGATCCTGGACGAATCCCTAAAAGAGCTGGAAAGTGAATTCGGTGAGCGTTTTGTACGTGTACACCGTAGCGCTCTGGTAGCAGCGGAGCATATTATCGGGCTACGCAGGGATGGTGGTCATTACCGGATAGAGTTGGATGGTGTGGCAGAAGCGCCGCTGGTAAGCCGGCGCATGCTGCCTTCCGTAAAAGCACTAATTACAGAGATATGCTGAGTATTCAGTTTTTTAACGCAGAAAAACAAACAGTACTGCAGCTACCATCAATAGGGCAAAGCTCACCCTGATCACTCTCGCCTGTTTTGGTTTGTGGAATAGTGGCCGTAGACTGCCACCCAGACATAGCCAGGTAAAATCCACCACGGCAGCGACTACTAAGCAGACCAACCCTGTGGCGACATAGCTGAAACCACTCTCCTCAATAGGTAACAGAAACTGGGAAAAGATCGCTAAAAAAGCGGCATAGGCTTTTGGGTTGAGCAGATTAAAAATAAATCCATCCAGAAGGGATGGTGGTCGGGCAGCTGTCGATTGGTCTCGATCCAATACCGAGGCTGTGGCAATTTTGATGGCGATGTAACCAATATAAAGCGCGCCACATATCTGCACTGCCAAACGGGCCTCGGGCCAGGCAGAATACAGCGCCGCTACCCCGGCAGTGGCACCGACAATCGCTACGCACAGCCCGAGTAGAATACCAACAAGAAAACCGGTGCTCTTTTTCACTCCAAAGGTCGCTCCCGAAGCTGCCAGTGCAAGTGGTGCAGGACCGGGAGAGCCGAGTAACAGACCCGTGGCTGCAATCAGGGAAAACAGTGCTTCAAACATAAATCGCTATCCTATTTCCCACCTGCAACATCAATAAATGAGCCGGTAGTGAATGCCGATTCATGACTCAGTAACCAGGCTACTGCTGCAGCGACCTCTTCTGGCTGACCGCCTCGGCCGAGGGGAATTGCCGATTTTAATCGCTCCACCCTGTCTGGCTCCCCGCCATCCTTATGCATTTCTGTATAGATAAAACCTGGACGTACCCCATTTACCCGGATTCCCTCGCGGGCAAGCTCCTGGCTTAGGCCAATAGTCAGGGTGTCTACGGCCCCTTTACTCGCTGCGTAGTCAATATATTCGTTGGGTGCCCCCCAGCGGCTGGCGGCAGATGAGATATTGACAATGACTCCGCCACCGCCGCCATGTTTGGTCGACATTCTTTTTATAGCTTCGCGGCAGCAGAGAATCGTACCGGTGACATTTGTGCGAAGAACCTGGTTGATTCGCTCCGCCTCCATTGCCTCAACGCGCATTTGTGGTTTAAGGATTGCGGCATTGTTCACCAGATATTGCAGGGGGCCGAGTTGCCGATCTACTTCATTAAATAAATGCGTGATATCGGTTTCTGAGGAAATATCAGCGCGTACAGCGATCGCCTTATGACCTAAGGCTTTGAGTTCATTCAGCAGACTTTCGGCCGAGTCTTTTCTCTCCCGATAACTGATAGCGATGTGGTATCCCTGCTGAGCAAGTAATCGCGCCGTTGCGACACCGATTCCACGGCTTCCGCCGGTGACTAGAGCAATATTATTTTTAACGGGCACTTTTTAACTCCTGAAGGGGAAAACTATCGGGAACAGAGGGGATATATAGGGTTTTGCTGATGTTATTGAAGAATGGGGGTGTTTTTCGAAAAATGCGGAAGGGCACTGGCAGCACTAGCGCTGCCAGTGCCCTTGAATGAGACTGGACTTAATGGGCTTTAATACAGCTGCGGCCCACCATCCCCGTACTCCGAATCGTTCTGCAAGCTCAACTCGCCGGCAGCGCTATTTAGGTATTCCGCATCGGACTCAGATTTGAGCTTGATCATCAGGCGCAGGTCGTTGGCGGAGTCGGCGTGGGCGAGGGCGTCCTCGTAAGTGATTTCGCCGCGATCGTAGAGTTCGTACAGGGCTTGATCGAAGGTCTGCATGCCCTGTTCGCCGGAGCGTTTCATCAGCTCCTTCATCTGGTGAACCTGCCCTTTGCGCACCAGATCCGACATCAGTGGGGTGTTGATCATTACTTCCAGACAGGCGCGACGGCCATCGCCATCCGGTGTGGGTACCAGCTGCTGGGCGACCATGGCCTTGAGGTTCAGCGACAGGTCCATAAACAGCTGTTGATGGCGGTCGGCTGGGAAGAAGTGAATGATACGGTCGATAGCCTGGTTGGCGTTGTTGGCGTGCAGAGTGCACAGACACAAATGGCCGGTTTCGGCAAAGGCGATGGCGTGTTCCATCGTTTCACGGGAGCGCACCTCACCGATCAGAATCACGTCCGGTGCCTGGCGCAGGGTATTTTTCAGGGCGATCTCGAAGGAGTCGGTATCCAGGCCAACCTCGCGCTGAGTCACAATGCAGCCGCGGTGCTGGTGGATAAATTCGATCGGGTCCTCGATAGTAATGATGTGGCCCTTGGTATTTTCGTTGCGGTGCCCAATCATGGATGCCAGCGAGGTGGACTTACCGGTACCGGTGGCACCTACAAAAATGATCAGCCCGCGCTTGGTCATAGCTAGGTCTTTGAGCACATCCGGTAGGCCGAGGCCGTCGATGGTGGGAATTTTAGTTTCGATACGGCGCAATACCATGCCCACCAGGTTGCGCTGGAAAAAAGCGGATACCCGAAAGCGACCGACATTGCGCACAGCAATGGCGAAGTTCAGTTCTTTTTTTTCAGCGAACTCGCGGCGCTGTTTCTCGTTCATGGTGCCCACCACCAGCTCGCGCGCCTTGTCCGGGCTGAGGGCCGTACTGCTGCAAGGCACAACGCGGCCGTGCAATTTGATCGAAGGCGGTACGCCGGCGGTGATAAACAGATCCGAAGCGCCTTTCTCTACAACCAGCTGTAGAAGTCTTTCAATTTCCATGGTGTTTACCGCGTATTATTTTTGACAGGGGTGGGCCCGCTTGTGAGCCCGCGAGCTGTGACGCTTAAAAATTATCCGGCATCTTGGCTTTTTCCCGCGCGACTTCGCGGCTGATGATACGTCGGGCGACCAGGTCTTCCAGGCACTGGTCCATGGTCTGCATGCCGACGCTGGCGCCGGTCTGGATGGCCGAGTACATCTGCGCGATCTTGTCTTCGCGAATCAGGTTACGGATCGCCGGGGTACCGCGCATAATCTCGTGTGCAGCGATCCGGCCGCCGCCATTTTTCTTCATCAGGGTCTGGGAGACCACCGCCTGCAGGGATTCCGATAGCATGGAGCGCACCATCGCTTTCTCTTGTGCCGGGAATACGTCTACCACCCGGTCGATGGTCTTGGCGGCGGAGGTGGTGTGTAGGGTGCCGAATACCAAGTGACCGGTTTCCGCAGCGGTCAGTGCCAGGCGAATGGTCTCCAGATCGCGCATCTCACCCACCAGGATAATATCCGGGTCTTCACGCAGAGCCGAGCGCAATGCCTCGGCAAAGCCATGGGTATCCCGATGCACCTCACGCTGGTTCACCAGGCATTTTTTTGATTCGTGTACGAATTCGATGGGGTCCTCAATGGTGAGGATATGCTCGTACTTGTTGTCGTTGATGTAGTCCATCATCGCGGCGAGGGTGGTGGACTTACCGGAGCCGGTGGGCCCGGTTACCAGTACCAGGCCGCGCGGGGTATCGGAAATCTGCTTAAAGACCTGACCCATACCCAGGTCTTCCATGGTGAGCACCTTGGAGGGAATGGTCCGGAACACCGCACCGGCGCCGCGGTTGTGGTTGAAGGCATTGACACGAAAACGCGCCACACCGGGTACTTCGAAAGAGAAGTCGGTTTCGAGAAACTCTTCGTAATCCTTGCGCTGTTTGTCGTTCATGATCTCGTAGATCAGGCCGTGCACCTGCTTGTGTTCCATGGAGGGCAGGTTGATGCGGCGCACGTCGCCATCTACCCGGATCATGGGGGGGAGGCCGGCGGAAAGGTGCAAATCCGAGGCGTTTTGTTTGGCGCTGAAGGCGAGGAGTTCAGTGATATCCATACTGCTACCTTATGGTTCTTGTTTGGGCTCAGGTAAAATCGCCGCTCATTTCGGTAAGGGCCTCAGTATATGCGCAAAGAGACAATCGTCGAAAACCTGAATGCAGTAGGTGAGCGGATTGTGACCTGCTGCAACAACTGCGATCGCGATCCCGCAGAAATCACCCTGCTGGCGGTTTCCAAAACTCGTCCCGCTGAGGATTTACGCAGCGCTTATACGGCCGGCCAGCGTCACTTCGGTGAAAACTACCTGCAGGAGGCCCTGGAAAAACAGGACGCGCTGAGCGATCTGGATATTCGCTGGCATTTTATCGGGCCGCTACAGTCGAATAAAAGCCGCGCGGTGGCAGAGCGATTTCAGTGGATACATACTGTGGACCGCCTAAAAATTGCCCAGCGCCTATCATCCCAGCGCCCGGATACCTTGGCTCCCCTCAATATTTGTTTGCAGGTGAATATCGATAATGAGCAGAGCAAGTCTGGCATAGCTCCACAAGAATTGGAGGGGTTGGCGCGTGAAGTTGTACAATTGCCGGGATTGCGCCTGCGGGGTCTGATGGCGATTCCTGCGGCGCGGCCGAATAGGCAGGCGCAGCGCAAACCTTTTATCGAACTGGCGCGACTGCTGCAGTCTCTGCGCGAGGCATTTCCTGAGGAGCAGTTGGATACTCTCTCTATGGGGATGTCTGCGGATATGGAGGCGGCTATTACCTGCGGTGCCACCATTGTGCGCATTGGCACAGATATTTTTGGCGTGCGCAATTACCCTGAGTGAAACGGTAGATCGTTGACCCGATGTTGATGGGGAAGGGATAAATGAAACGGTCGGGGATTCTCGAGGTGATATTACTGGGATTGACGCTATGCGCGGTGATATCTCTTTCTATAGCGCACAGCTTGATGGTTACCTGGATAGCGCTGGAGTGGTTGGCTTTTCTCTGTGCGCTTTCTTTCGTGCTTCCCAAGGCATCTCTGATTACGAATTTTTTAAGCCGCACAGTTTCCCAGGCGTTGTGGCCGGAGAGCCGCTACTGGCTTTGGGTACTGGCCATAGCTCTCAACCTGATTGCGATTGCAGAGACACTGAGACTCAAGCCGCTTTAGTTTTACAGTCGCCGCGAGAAAATATAAACGGCCCGTGAGGACCGTTTATATTTGTTTGAAGTTAAGTAGCATTTCTTGCTACTGCGCAATTGAGGTCAGTTTTTCTTTCTGTGTTTCGCCGAGCAGGTGTTCGGCGAAAAAGAGTGCGGTCGCTTGGGTGAAGACATCGCTGTTTTCTTTCTTGCGATAACCGTGTCCCTCGTTCAATGCATTCATATACCAAACCCGGTTGCCGTTCTCACGCAAAGCCGCGACGATCTGTTCGGCTTCAGTGACAGGGACACGGGGATCGTTTTGCCCCTGAACCACAAACATGGGTACCTGGATGTCCTCGACATTGTTACTGGGGCTGATGTTCTCTAGAAAGGCGCGCATTTCAGGGTCGCGCTCATCGCCGTATTCCACCCGGCGCAGGTCGCGGCGATAGCTCTTGGTGTTGGTGAGAAAGGTGACAAAATTGGAGATGCCCACAATATCCACGGCCGCTTTAAGGCGGTCGGAATAGTGAACACTGCTGGCCAGCACCATATATCCGCCATAGCTGCCTCCGAACACCGCGACACGTTCAGCGTCCAAGTCTGGCTGGGTGGCAATCCAGTCCAGTAAGGCCCCGATATCCTTCACCGAGTCCTCGCGTTTATAACCGTTATCCATGGCCAGATAGCTTTTGCCATAACCGGCCGAGCCGCGCACATTTGGGGCGATCACCGCTGCCCCCAGCTTCTGCAGCCACAGCTGGTATTGGCTGGAAAACGTCGGGCGATATTGACCTTCGGGGCCACCGTGGATGGAAATGATTACTGGAGCGGGCCCCTTGGTATTACGAGGTTTGTAGACAAAGGCGGGGATTTTGCGCGGCTCGTCCTCCACCTTGTCGAAAGTGGGGTAGTGCACTAGTTCCGGCTCGATAAACTGCTCGGTATTCAGGCCTCCCACTTCGCTGAAGGTCCAGCGGTTGAGGTTGTTACTTGATAGTGGGCGCCGACCTAATGCCAACACAAAGGTGTCGGTTGGAGTTCTTGGGGTGTTCAGCGACATTGCCAGCTTGTCACCGCGGGGGTTGAACTGCATTCCACCGATGCCGCCGTTACTACCAATAACCCCAATAGGCAGTGAATCCTCCCTGCGGTAGCGGTCGCTGCGTGGGTCGTAGAGATAAAGGGCCGATACCCCATTTTCGTTAGCCACGAAGGCGCCTCGTCGGCCGTCGTCACTGAGAGTAAAGTTACTGATATCCCAGGGAATATCGGTAGTGATCACCTTTTCATCACCGCTGGCAAGGTCTTTGCGAATCAGGCGAGTGAACTCATTCCCCTTGTCGCTCACCAAAAATACAGAGCGGTCGTCGTAACTGAAGCCGGCAGGGAAGTTGCGCGAATCTTCTTCACCGTCTCCTGCGAGTAAAGTTACCTCACCGCTATCCAGATCCAGTAGGTGTACCTTGGATCGGGTAGAGGAAACGTATTGCAGGACCAGCAACTGGCTGCCGGACTGGGAGAAGCTAATCGGCCCCCACCAGCTGCCATCTTCCGACTTCAGGATCAGTCGGTCCGTTTTTTTATTGCCGACAAAGGTGGTCAGCCAGATGTCGTTGGCTCTGCCGTCGCGGCGGGTGCTCTGGTAGGCCAGTGCGGAGCCTTGCTTGTTCCAGGTGAGAACGCTGTTGCGGGACTTGCCGTCGCTGAGCCTCTCACTTTTGCCGCTGACACGGTCGAACAAGAAAACCTGTGCGTATTCGTTGCCGCCGGCGTCCATGGTGTAGGCCAGCTGCCGCTGTTGTGGCCGGGTGGCGACCTCATTGATGGGCTCTTCAAAAAAAGTGAGCTGACGGCGAACGCCACCGGCGTGCTCTACTTTGTGCAGTTGCTCGACTTCGCCGAAACGGGTGCTGATGTACATGCCCGTGCCATCCATATCCCAGCCGCGAAAGCTGGCCGAGCGCACATTTTGGTAGCGGTTGAGTTCTTCGACCAAGTTTTGCGGAATAGGAGGAATGTCCTCCAACAGCAGCTGGCCGTTATTTTCGGTACGGGTCTCTACCGCGCTGGCAACAGCCGCAGTCCCTATGAATATTACGCTTAGTAAGTGATGCCACTTCTTCATATTATTCTCCTTGGCTACGGCGCAGGGGCGCGCCTCTCTTGTTATTGGAATATGCCGACCACATATTACCGGTATTCCCGAGAGGGCAGAGTAGCAAGTCAGATCCACATCAGGTGGGCCGAGGTAATACGTGTGAATACAACAGATCCGAATATCGTATTTATTGGTGGGGCCGGCAATATGGCCGGCGCAGTTATCGGGGGGCTACTGGCGTCGGGTTACCCTACCAGTCAGATAGTGGCGACTGGGCGCGATCCGCTCAAGCTCGAGGCCTTTGCCAAGCGCCACGGTGTGGTAGCGCATGACGATAATATCGCTGCTATTAATGAAGCCGATGTGATTGTGTTGTCTGTTAAACCGCAGATGATGCGTGCTTTGTGTATGGATTTGCGTCCACATCTGGCAGAGCGCGCGCCGCTGATTATTACCCTGGCTGCGGGTATTCCCCTGGCTGCCTACCAGCGCTGGTTGGGCGAGTACCTGCCCATCGTTCGCGCCATGCCCAACACACCAGCCCTGGTGCGCGCCGGGGTAACCGGGCTCTATGCGGACGAGGCAGTAACGGCAGAACACCGCACGATCACCGAACGCATAGTGAACGCAGTGGGTATCTCCCTGTGGGTGGAGCAGGAGGAGGGCATAGATCAAGTGATCGCCGTGGCCGGGTCGGCGCCGGCGTATTTCTTCCAGTTTATGGAGGCGATGATCGACGCATCCACAGCCAGTGGCTTTGCCCGCGCCGATGCCGAGCGCCTCGTATTGCAAACTGCCCTGGGCGCCGCCAAACTGGCCATGGCCAGCGATGTGGACGTGGCTCAGTTGAAGCGCAATGTAATGTCCCCAGGAGGGACTACCGAACGCGCAGTAAAGCGCTTTGAGCAGGGCGGACTGCCGCAACTGGTCGCCGATGCCATGCGCGACTGCGCCGAGCGCGCTGCGGAGATGGCCCGCGAACTGGACCGTTAAACAACTCGACAAAAACGATGGTGCAGGCTGCGCCGCGAGCTAATCACTCTTTAGGGTTTTTCAATGACAAGTACCTTTAGCAATATCGGCGTTTTCCTGGTGGCTACCCTGGGCATCCTGTTTCTGTTTGCGGTCTTGATGCGCTTTTTACTGCAGTTGGCCCGGGCCGATTTTTACAATCCGATTTCCCAGGGCATCGTAAAAGTTACTAACCCGTTGCTGCTGCCACTGCGCAAAGCGGTGCCAGGGCTTTTCGGCCTGGATATGGCCTCTGTGGTATTGGCCCTGCTCGTTGGATTGGTGATGATCCTGGCTTGTGGACTACTTGCCGGTTTTGGCCTGTTTAATCCGCTGAGTGCGCTGCTCTGGTCCCTGATTGGCTGCGTCGCCACGGTGATCGCGGTAGTGTTTGTGGGCATGCTGATCTCTATTGTGTTTAGCTGGATCGCCCCACAGAGCAGCCACCCGGCACTGATGTTGCTGCGCCAGTTACTGGAACCTTTTTGCGCGCCGATTCGCCGTTTGATTCCGCCACTGGGGGTGATCGATATCAGTCCGATCTTTGTATTTATCTTGCTTACCGTGGCCGATAAATTACTGCTCGGGTTTGCCGGTATGGCGAATATGCCGCCCTTCGTCTACAGCCTTTTTTGGCATATTCCCGGTTTTTGAATCCTTTCTCTACAGATTTTCCGCCACGCGTACTGGATCGCATCTGGCGCGGTGTTAGACTTTTATACTAACGGCTGTCGGCCAAACCCAATGTAAAGGGGCTTGGCCGATAATTGCAGAGTATAAATAACAAGAACACTGTGAAATGGAAGACGCACTTTTACGCCAGCACATTGCCGAGTACGACCGTTGGAAGAAGAACCTGGACCGGCAGTTTGCCCGTTTCAGCCAGTGGTTACAGCAACACTTCCCCAACTCCGCCGGTGCCTGCCAGGTTGTCCAGCAGGCCCGAGCGCTTCTCACCGATGATCAGTTCACACTGGTATTTGTCGGTGAGTTTTCCCGCGGTAAGACAGAACTGATCAACGCTCTTCTGGCGCAGACCTATGGCCAGCGACTGTTACCCTCGAAACCTGGGCGCACTACCATGTGTCCAACGGAGATTTTCAGTGATGGCGGTGAACGCGCCAGCCTGCGTCTGTTGCCTATTGAGACTTTGGCAACCAATACCAGCCTGGAGAGTTTCCGGAGGATTCCGCAAAAGTGGGTCACCCACGAATTCGATGCAAATGACCCCGAGGCCACCCGTGAGGCCCTGCTGAAAGTCGCCGCGACTAAATCGGTATTACCCGAGGAGGCGGCGCGCTACGGTTTTGACCGCCGCCACCTGGATGACAAGGGTAACTTGGTGGAAATCCCCGCTTGGCGTTATGCGCTGATTTGTCTGCCACATCCCCTCTTAGATCAGGGCTTGCGTATTATCGATACGCCGGGACTGAACGCTCTCGGTAATGAGCCGGAGCTCACCCTGAGTACCCTACCCGGTGCTCAGGCGGTGGCGTTTTTGCTGGCCGCAGATGCCGGTGTCAGCGGCACCGATATGAATATGTGGGAGACCCACCTGGCTCCCCTGCGCGATCATCGTGGCACCTCAGTTATGGCGCTGCTCAATAAAGTGGATGTTCTCTGGGACGATCCCGATGAGGATGCGCAGCAGTTGCTGCGACGCATGCGTGCACAGGTTGCCAAGCTGCTTTCTCTACCGCTGGAAAGCGTCGCAGGAGTTTCGGCCAAAATGGCCCTGTTGGCGCGCCAGCAACAAGACGCAGAGCTATTGCGCAACAGCCGCTTCACCGATTTTGAAAAGCTGCTGGTCCAGCGTCTGCTGGAGCATCGCCAGAAAGTAGCGGAGCACCGCTCACTGCACCAGGCCCTCACTTTAATGGCGGACACCCGCGATTTGCTCAAGCGCCGTCTCAATAGCGGGCGTGCAGCGTTGGTGCACCTACAGCGCAACAGTGGCAGCACCGAGGAACAACTGGCCGAGCTGGGCCAGTTGCAGCAAACCGTGCGCGAGCAGCACAAGCTGTGCCACCAGGAGTTGCTCACAATGAAATCCAGTCAGCGCATGCTTATGCGGCAGAGCACCTCCTTGTTGGCTCCAATTACCATGCAGCAGCTGCAATTGTTGATCGATGAAACCAGTAAGGCATTACATAAGCGCTGGACTCCTATGGGGCTCGCCAAGGCGATCGATGCTTTTATGGAGGGGGTCGACGGCCAGCTCGCCAACCTGGAGCGCGAAGTCGATCAGGCGAATCGACTGCTGGATGCAATTTTTGAGCGCTCCAGCCTGAAGAAGGTGGAGGATGCCGAGCAGTACTTCACCATTCGCAAATTCCGCCTCACTTTGCGCGGTTTGCATCGCCAGGCGGCTCAGCTGCGGCGCTCTCCACAACTTCTACTGGCGAGGCGCAATCGCCTCAGCGAGCGCTTTGTCACCACTCTGGCCAGTGAGGTTGGGCGCCTGTACACCCAGATGAGCGGCGCTGCAGAAAACTGGTTGGAACAAGCGTTGGAACCACTGAAACAGCATACTCAGTATCAAAAACACCTGTTAAACCGTCACCTGATCAAACTCACTGAGCTGAAGCAGAAAACTCAGAGTCAGCATACGGATTTACGCACATTGGAAGATGAAGTGCTGCGCAATGATCGGGCTTTGTCGGGACTGGAAGAGTTGTTGCGCCACAGTGCCTCGGCACCACAGCCTCTGGCTCCCGCGCCGCGCGCGCACAATGTCACCCCGTTGAAGCCGGCCCTAAATACTTGAGGTACCCAGCGGCGGTTGGCAATTGTCAGAAGTTATAGCACTCCCGTACACTTGCTGCTCTGGCAATCGCCAACCGCTAAATAACCCGACAGATATTATTACTTTGTCCACGGAAAATCCCAGCGCCTCCCATGAGGCAACGAGCTCCGCCGAGGCGAGCTCAGTAGGCCTCGTTGCCGCGAAGAGCCACAAGTTTTGCGAAGCACTGCCGTTGGCCTGTGGTCGTGTTTTACAGGATTACACCCTGGTCTATGAGACCTATGGCGAGTTGAATGCCGATAAAAGCAATGCGGTGTTAATTTGCCATGCATTATCCGGCCATCATCACGCCGCCGGCCGGCACAGCCCTGAGGACAAGCACCCGGGGTGGTGGGATCACTACATTGGCCCCGGCAAACCCATTGATACCAATACATTTTTCGTGGTGGCCCTGAATAACCTGGGCGGTTGCCATGGTTCTACCGGGCCAGCCGCCATTAATCCCGCTACCGACAAACCCTGGGGACCGGACTTTCCCGCTCTAAGGGTGCGCGACTGGGTGCACAGCCAGGCGCGCCTGGCGGATGTGTTGGGTATTGAGCAGTGGGCCGCCGTGATTGGCGGTAGTCTGGGAGGCATGCAGGCCATGCGTTGGTCACTGGAGTACCCGGAGCGACTGCGTCACTGTGTGGTTATTGCTTCGGCGCTGAAACTTTCGGCGCAAAATATCGCTTTTAATGAAACGGCGCGCCAGGCGATTATTTCAGATCCGGATTTCTGCGGGGGGCGCTACTTGGAGGAGGGGAAGTTACCACGCGGCGGCCTAGCGGTGGCTCGGATGATCGGCCATATCACCTATCTCTCCGATGATGGTTTGGCGCACAAGTTTGGCCGGGAGTTGCGCTCCGGCAGTTTCCAGCAAGGTACTGGCGAAGAGGTAGAGTTTCAAATCCAGAGCTACTTGCGCTATCAGGGCGATCGCTTTTCCAGTAGTTTCGACCCAAATACCTACATCCTTATGACTCGCGCACTGGATTACTTTGATCTTGCGCGGGAATACGATGACGATCCGGTGGCGGCTTTCACTCATGCGCGCTGTCGCTTTCTATTGATTTCCTTTACTTCCGATTGGCGCTTTGCCCCCGGACGCTCGCGGGAAATCGCCGATGCGCTGATGCACGCCAACCTATCGGTCAGTTATGCCGAAATTGAGTCCGCTATGGGCCACGACGCCTTTCTGCTGCCGAACAGGCGCTACGAAGGTGTTTTCCGCGCATACATGCAGAGAGTAGCGGCCGAACAGGCAGCGGGGCTGCACCGATGAGGATAGACCTCAATGCAATCCAGGCGTGGATCGCCCCAGGCAGCCGTGTGTTGGACCTGGGTTGTGGCGATGGCGAACTGTTAGAGCAGCTGGGTAAGAAAAAAGGGGTTACCGGTTACGGCCTGGAAATAGATCCAGAGCAGATTACCCGTTGTGTGCAGCGTGGCGTCAATGTGGTGGAGCAAAATCTGGATACGGGACTCACCAATTTTGCCGATGCGAGCTTTGATACGGTGGTGATGACCCAGGCGCTGCAAACATTGAGGCACCCGCACCTTGTGGTACGGGAAATGCTCAGAGTGGGACGCGATTGCATCATTACATTCCCCAACTTTGGGCAGTGGAAGGCCCGCTGGCACTTGACATTTTCTGGGCAAATGCCGGTTTCCGATTTATTACCTTTTGAATGGTATGACACACCCAATATTCACTTTTGTACTTTCCGTGACTTCGAAGTACTGTGCCGGCAGAACGATTGGACTATTTTGCACCGGGAGGTAGTATCCGAGTCGAAATTGGGGGTAACCCTCAAAGACTTTTTGCCAAATTTATTTGGTGAGACCGCGATCTACCATCTAACTCGCTAAACTAATATCTGCGCCAAGTTTTGTTTCATCACTTTGGGGTAAATCGCAGGTTTGCGTGGTTGCCACTTTGAGGTCAGCCACTGGGAAATACGCGATTCTCCTGGTGAATCGCGCTCATAACAATTGGAGGTGACCCGTGAGACGTATTTTTGCTGCAGCTGCCACTTTGGCCCTGCTCTTCCTCGCCGCCGGCGCAGTTGCGCAACAGGCCCGCATTATTAAGAATTATGAGGATTTCGGTGATTATCGGGTTGTTTATTCTGTATTCAACAGTGATTTTATCCAGCCGGATATCGCGCAAAAATACCAATTGGTGCGCGCCAAAGACCGGGCTTACGTCAATGTTGCTGTTGTAAAAAAAGTTGGCGGCGCCAAAGGGCTCAGCGCCGAGATGTCGGGTAATGCGACCAATCTGATTCAACAGTCACGACCGCTAAAATTTACCGAAATCCGCGAGGGTGACGCGGTTTACTACCTGGCGCCACTGCGCTTTGAGAATGAAGAGACTCTCACTTTCAATGTGGATGTGACTCTGCCCAATGGCAAGAAAGAGACGGTTACTTTCCGCCGCAAGCTCTAGGGGTTTTGGTTGACTGTCTGGGTGAGTGATTTCCCTCTAGTCAATATGGCTTTCGGCCGTTTTGTAGCAGAGAGCAGTCCCTTTAAACTGAATCTATTGCGGGCCCAGTGCCCGTTTTTTATTTGATACCGCATGTTAAAACAAATTGTTCTGGCCAGCGGCAACGCCGGCAAATTGCGCGAGTTTTCTCAGCTTTTTAACAGCTGGGATATCGAGGTCCTGCCCCAATCGGAGTTCGGAGTTACCGATGCCGAGGAGACCGGGCTGAGCTTTATTGAAAATGCCTTGATCAAGGCGCGACACGCGAGTCAGGTCAGTGGCCTCCCTGCGCTGGCGGATGATTCCGGCTTGGCGGTGGATGCCCTTGGGGGCGCACCGGGCATTTACTCGGCGCGATATTCCGGAGATGGTGCCACGGATAAGCGTAACAACATCAAACTGCTTGAGGCCCTCGAAGGCGTCGAAGAAATACGACGCAGCGCCAGCTTTCACTGTGCCCTGGCCTTCGTGCGCAGTTTCGACGACCCCGTGCCTCTGGTGTGCAACGCTCAGTGGCGCGGCCGCATACTCAGTGAACCTGTGGGAGAGCAAGGGTTTGGCTACGACCCCCTGTTTTATGTGGCCTCTGAGGGGATGACCTCTGCTCAGCTGCCGCGCGAAGTAAAAAATCGTCTCAGCCACCGCGCCCAGGCTGTGGCTCAATTTGAAGTGATGTGGCGAGAAAATATGCGGGGTATCGACCTTGCTGGCCAGTAAGCACGGCCTGCAGTTACCGCCGCTCAGTCTCTACGTGCATATCCCATGGTGTGTGCGCAAATGCCCCTATTGTGACTTCAATTCCCACCAGGCGGCCAGGGACCATACGGATACAGAGTATGCGTTACCCCAGGCAGATTACGTGGCGCAGTTGCGCCTCGACTTAATCAGCCAGCTCTCCTGGGTGCAGGGGCGCAAGCTGCAGTCGATTTTCTTTGGTGGTGGCACCCCGAGCCTTTTCTCCCCCGAGGCCATCGGGCAAATTCTGGTTATGGCCGAGGAACTTGTGGGGTTCAGCGAGAGTATTGAGATTACCCTGGAGGCGAACCCAGGAACCTTTGAGCAGGAAAAATTTACTGGTTATCGCGCCGCAGGGGTCAATCGCCTCTCGATCGGTGTGCAGAGTTTCAGCAGCACTCAGCTGCATAACTTGGGCCGTATCCACAGTGGTGAGGAGGCCAGCAGGGCCCTGGACATGGCTCGCCGCGCAGGCTTCGATAATATTAATCTCGACCTTATGCACGGTCTGCCCGGACAGACTGAGGCCGAGGCGTTGGAAGACCTGCATCGCGCCGTTACCCTGGCCCCAGAGCATATCTCTTGGTACCAGCTCACCATAGAGCCGAATACGGCCTTCTACAGCGCACCACCCTCTACGCCGGGATCGCAGCTTATTGCCAGTATGCAGAGTCGTGGCCGTGACTTTCTCGCCTCGGAAGGGTATTTGCGTTACGAGGTCTCCGCCTACAGCGGCAAGGGCCTGGAATCCCGTCATAATCTCAATTATTGGGGGTTTGGCGATTACCTGGGAATCGGTGCTGGTGCTCACGGCAAGGTCACTCTTCCGGAGGAAGGACAGATACTTCGCAGTCGCCGTACACGTACACCCAGAGACTATTTGGCAATAACACCCGATACCAGAGCGCTGTTGCACCGCGCACTATCCGAACCCCATAGCGATCCGATTGAGGCCGAGGATTTGTCCTTGGAGTTCCTGATGAATGCACTGCGCCTAGTGGAAGGGGTGCCTCTGGATACTTTTGAGCGCTATACAGGCCTGCCTATAGAGGTTTTGCAGCGCCATTGGTCTGGCCTGATGGCGATGGATCTCGTACAGCCACTGGAGCAGTGCATCGCTGCCACCGCTTTTGGCTTCGACTATCTTGATGAGATTCTTCAGCGCTTCCTAGAGCAAGCGTGATGTTGGCTTGGGCTTGAAAACTGAATTAACGCCCCAATCTACGGGCTAACCGGCGTAGTCCAGCTGTATCCCACAGCCGGCATCGCGAGATGCTACGCCTGCGGAGGCCCCGCATCGAGTAACTAAAGAACAGGAAAGCAATATGAGCGAGCACGCAATCATCAACGTAACCGACGCTGAGTTCGAAGCTGAGGTTCTCAAAGCTGAAGGTCCGGTGTTGGTGGACTTCTGGGCTCAATGGTGCGGCCCGTGCAAAATGATCGCTCCGGTCCTGGAAGACCTGGCAGGTCACTATGGCGAAAAGCTAAAGATCGTTAAGGTTGACGTGGATGCCAATAAGGAAACACCGGCCAAGTACAATGTTCGCGGTATACCTACCCTATTGCTGTTTAAAGGTGGCAATGTGGAAGGTACCAAGGTTGGGGCACTGTCTCGCGCTCAATTAACTGAGTTCATTGACAGCCAGCTTTAATCTCGGCCAATTCATCCTGCAGAGGGCAAATTTCTTTGCAGGATGAGAAACAGCCGTTATACTGGCTGTAATTCTGTAATAGTTCAGTCAGCTGTGGGATCGGTAACGACCAGCTGAAGAAAACGCCCCCCCATAGGTCCTTGACCATTCCCGGCGTATTTATTCCTCGAGTTGAGCTTAATTGAGATAGCTTTTCCTGTAGAGTAGGAGAGCTAAAGCCCAATGAGTATTACGCTTTTGATAGGCATGGAGTCCTGGTGTACCGGGCAAAATTGACGAGCAAATCTCTGATTTTCAAACCCCTCCCCAAATTATTCCGGCGTGTCCGCGCCAATGACAACAGAAACCTTAATAAGCAATTGGTATGAATCTCTCCGAATTAAAAACTAAACCCATTGAAGAGTTGATTGAAATAGCCAAAGGCATGGGCCTGGAAAATCTGGCTCGGTCACGCAAACAGGATATTATTTTCAATATTCTCAAACGCCACGCGAAAAGCGGTGAAGATATCTATGGCGACGGCGTATTGGAAATCCTTCAGGATGGTTTCGGGTTTTTGCGTTCCGCTGATTCCTCTTATCTCGCAGGGCCGGACGATATTTATGTCTCCCCTAGTCAGATTCGCCGATTTAATTTGCGTACGGGCGATTCAATTTCCGGGAAAATTCGCCCACCCAAAGAGGGTGAGAGATATTTCGCTTTATTAAAAGTTAACGAGATTAATTTTGATAAACCGGAAAATGCCCGAAATAAGATTCTTTTCGAAAACCTTACCCCGCTTTTCCCTAATGATCGCCTGACTTTGGAATGTGGCAATGGCTCTTCTGAAGATCTGATCGGCCGCATTATCGATTTAGTGGCCCCCATCGGAAAGGGTCAGCGGGGCTTGATCGTGGCGCCGCCCAAGGCCGGTAAAACTATTATGTTGCAGAATATGGCCCAGGCCATTACACGCAATAATCCAGAGTGCCACCTCATTGTTTTGCTGATTGATGAGCGTCCGGAAGAAGTGACCGAGATGCAGCGTTCGGTGCGTGGAGAGGTGGTTGCTTCTACCTTCGATGAGCCGCCCGCACGCCACGTTCAGGTCGCTGAAATGGTTATCGAAAAGGCTAAACGCCTGGTAGAACACAAAAAAGACGTGGTAATTCTACTCGATTCCATCACCCGTCTGGCGCGCGCTTATAACACCACGGTACCGAGTTCTGGCAAGGTCCTAACCGGTGGTGTGGATGCCCATGCCCTCGAGCGCCCCAAACGCTTCTTCGGTGCTGCGCGTAACATTGAAGAAGGCGGAAGCCTGTCTATTATTGCTACTGCACTGATCGATACCGGCTCGAAGATGGACGAAGTAATTTTCGAAGAATTCAAAGGCACCGGCAATATGGAGCTGCAGTTGGATCGCAAGATTGCTGAAAAACGTGTATACCCGGCAATTAACGTGCGCCGTTCTGGGACGCGTCGCGAAGAACTGTTGATGCCTGAGGGTGAACTTCAGCGTGTATGGATCCTGCGCAAATTGCTACACGATATGGAAGATGTAGCATCAACGGAGTTCCTAGTGGACAAGTTGAAGGATTTCAAGAGTAATGACGAATTCTTCCTATCCATGAAACGGAAATAATTTTTATATATAAAAGGCGCCTATACCGGCGCCTTTTATATTCTGGATCGCACAAAGTGATTATTTGCGCGAATTAATGTTGAAAAGGCGAGCTATAAGGCATATAAAGTTCCACATCGTGGCGCTGGGTATGAAATTTATAGCGAGGCGCCCGACCGAATTGGCCCAGGATTTACTCCGTAAAAGGGTCAATCTCAAATGGATAATCTGGTGGAGCTGGTTATTCATTTGTGACTGCACGACAGCCCACACATCTAGTGAGAACCTTTTGTGAATATCTATATTGGAAATCTGGCCTACGCGGTAACCTCTGACGACCTGCACGAAGCTTTCGGCGCATTCGGAGAGATCTCTCGGGCTACTGTAATTACTGACCGTGAGACTGGCCGCTCTAAGGGCTTCGGTTTCGTAGAAATGCCCAACGACGACGAAGCACGTAAAGCCATCGAAGAGATGAACGACCAGCCTATGTCTGGCCGTAACATCCGCGTTAACGAAGCTAAGCCTCGCGAAGATCGTCCGCGTCGCCCCCGCTTCTAAGCTTAGGCAAGCTTAAGATTTTTTCGGCCCGCAGCTTAAACGCTTGCGGGCCGCTTCTAGCCCCTCTGTTAAGCACCCTCCATTCCGGCGCCATTCCCCATTTTGTAATTTCTGTTTTACACTGCGTTCTGGTTTCTTCTTCACGACCGGCAATGCATGAAATATAAAGACCTGCGCGACTTTATCCAGTTGTTGGAAAAGCGTGGCCTGCTAAAACGAATTCAATATCCTGTAGACCCCAAACTGGAAATGACAGAAATCTCTGATCGCGTATTGCGCTCAGGGGGACCTGCTTTGCTGTTTGAAAATCCCGTAGGATTCGATACTCCAGTATTGGCTAACCTATTTGGCACTACTGAGAGAGTGGCATTGGGAATGGGGCGCGAGTGTATTGGTGAGCTGCGCGAGGTTGGCCAACTGCTCGCTTTTCTCAAAGAGCCACAGCCACCCGAGAATCTGCGCGATGCCTGGGAGAAATTACCTGTCTTTAAGCAAGTGCTTAATATGGGACCAAAGGTGGTTAAGAGCGCCGCCTGCCAACAGGTTGTGTTGGATAAATCTCAGGTGGACCTCCATGTATTGCCCATTCAGACCTGTTGGCCTGGGGATGCCGCGCCACTGGTGACTTGGCCGCTGGTGATTACCCGGGGACCCGAGAAGCAGCGTCAGAATCTGGGTATTTACCGAATGCAGTTAATTGGTAAAAACCGTCTGATTATGCGCTGGCTCAGCCACAGAGGGGGCGCGCTGGATTATCGTGACTGGTGCAAGCAAAACCCTGGAAAGCCCTACCCAGTGGCGGTGGCCTTGGGGGCGGACCCAGCCACGATACTTGGAGCGGTTACTCCGGTACCGGACACCCTGTCCGAATACGCCTTTGCCGGCTTGCTGCGCGGCGCTAAAACGGAAGTGGCAGGCGCGTTGCTTAGTGATTTACAGGTGCCGGCCAGCGCTGAGTATGTATTGGAAGGGTTTATCTATCCCGATGATATGGCGGATGAAGGTCCCTATGGAGATCATACCGGTTACTACAATGAGGTCGATCGCTTTCCAGTATTTACTGTGGAGAAAATAACCCACCGTAAAGACCCCATTTATCACAGCACTTATACCGGAAGACCACCAGATGAACCGGCGATTTTAGGTGAGGCACTCAATGAGGTCTTCGTACCAATTTTGCAGAAGCAATTTCCTGAAATAGTCGATTTCTACCTGCCACCAGAGGGGTGTTCTTACCGTCTTGCGGTAGTGACCATGAAGAAACAGTATGCGGGTCACGCCAAACGGGTGATGATGGGGGTTTGGTCTTTCCTGCGACAGTTTATGTATACTAAATTTGTGATTGTCACCGATGACGACGTTAACGCGCGGGATTGGAATGATGTAATTTGGGCTATGACCACTCGTATGGACCCGGCACGGGATACGGTAATGGTGGAAAATACCCCGATTGATTATCTGGATTTTGCCTCGCCGGTATCTGGCTTGGGCTCCAAGATGGGTTTCGATGCCACGAACAAATGGCCGGGAGAAACCAACAGGGAGTGGGGCAATCCTATTGAGAAAGACTCACAGGTGGTCCAGAAGGTGGATGAAATCTGGTCCAAGCTAGGTCTTTAAGCATAATCCCGACATCTCATTTTTTATTCATTTGTAGAGCGTCTATAGAGGCGCTCTAATTAATGGTTTCATAGTAATTATTCTAAATTTTCCCAAGCCTACATCTATATGGATGTAGCTGAGGACGTTGAATCCCGGTATCGGTTTATTTGCCGCCTTTGATGAATTGTGGGGGGTATTTAAATGAGAATACTTTATGCAGTCGGCCTAATGGCTGTTGGTATTTCCGAAAATTGGACAATGCTACTAAGTGAGCAGAAGAAAAGCACCGGGACTGCCATTCCTGTTATAGCCTTATCAAGAATAAAAGGGGGTAAACTTCTCGTTCAGTTAGTATATGGATTGGCTGGCGAAGAGCTTGGTAAGTCACTCTTCAGCGATTGCAGATTACTATGGCTACACTATTTACTCGGCAAATCGTCATCCCTAAATTAGTCTGGAGCAACACCTCCGTTCTCTCCTTACTGAGAAAGGTAGTCTGTACAATAAAGGGGCTCATTATTTGGAAGCTATGCCTGGAGAGCGTCGCCAGTACAATAATTTTCCTACAAGTTTGGCGAATTTATTAGTGGAATCATTAACTGGTGCATCCTATGCAAACTATAGCAGGGAAGCGCTTTTCGAGGCTTGAAAATGGAGAATGCTAGCTGAAAGCTTAACGGGATAGATCTAGGTTCCCTAGCAGTACCCTATAAGATGGAGCAATGCATACCACTTTTAGGTCTTTGCACTGATAGTGAATCAAGCAGAATAAATTATTTGATGGGAAGATACATCAACCCACCTTTCGAGTACAAAGAAAGCCACAGTGCCCCGATGGTGGTATTCGCATCAGTATTGACGACCTTAGTGATTTCTTACTGGCAGCACCCCATAATTGTGACAATTCTGGAGCGAATTTTTTGTCAGATGCCTTCTAGCAGGAAATTTTTCACTGACAATTACCTAGATCCGTTTCAGATTCGCAAGGCTCCTTTTGGCAAGATTCCGATGGATTTGTGGAACATCTGGGGTCGGATACTGGGAGTATTTATGGCAATGTATTTTGACCCTAATCGTAAGGATGGCTATATTATCCTGATGAACCGTGATATGGATGGTAACTCTGCCGATGCAATGAGGCGTATTGCTAGTCGCTTAATGCAAATGTAAAAATGAGTGATGAGAGAGTCCAGTACAGAGAATGTCTGGGAGACTTTTAAAAGTCTTCTAAAAATTTCTGAATTTTGATTTCTATAATTTGGTAACTTATTACTAAAATAATATATTCTTGACTGGTAGGTTGTGGGGGGGTAAGGATAATTCATTATGATTAGAAAAATACAATCTGTTACTAAATATTTTTTAGTTGCTATATGTTTTTTGTCGCTGACAGTCAATGCAGAGAAGGTTGATCTGAAAAGTTCGATTGTATTCGAGCGAATGAAATTGCTTCAAGGAGATTGGAAGAAGGAGGGAGATACAGCCGGAAATTTCCATATTAAATTTTCTCAGACCGCCGCAGATTCTGTTTTGGTGGAGAATTGGTTGTATAAAGGGAAATCGCATTCGCTCACTATCTACCACATAGATAATAGCAATTTATTGGCAACCCACTATTGCCCTCAGGGAAACCAGCCCCGCTTGCAGCTCACCTCAAGTGTTGAAAGCAGGCCGATTGAGTTTTCTTTTAAGGATGCTACCAATCTTGGGGATTTAGAGGCAAACCATCAGCACAGCTTGGCTTTTGAATGGTTAGAGAATGGCAAGGTCATCCGCACAGAGAGCTATATGGAAAATGGAGAGCTAAGGCCCTCAAGTATACGCCTAGTGCGCAAATAAACTGCCAAATCTCTATTTTCTGTATATTAATCTATTCTACTCTTAATCAAAGCTGACAATGATTATCCTGTCAGCTTTTTTTGTATGCCTAACTCAACGGGATACAGCTTAGGTAGTATGATGCAATGTCTTCTATACTTCGTTGCTATATTGCAGGTTAATTATGCAAGCAGCTACAGGATTTACCATTTGGTGAAATTTCTATCTGGCCCTAAACGGCTGATATGCATTCTGTATCATGATGGCCTTGGGGATTAGGCCAAATAACTACAATATGAGGGAGGGGTGAAACATGGAGTTGATTCTTTTTGTAATCATTATGGTAGCGGTTTTGGTTCTGCCATTAAAGATGGCTGCTGCCATGATGGGAGCGAGAAATACCGGGGTTTTTCATTGTCTTTTTGCACTTTTACTGGCGCTGATTGTACAGAGAATTGTGGGTGGTATGCTACCGGGTGTAAGTGACAGTGCCGGGATTCTTTTGACTATTCCATTGGCAGCAATCGCTTATATGTTGGTTTTAGGTACAGGATTTTTGAAAGCGATCATTATCGCAATACTACAGGGAATTATTACTTTTTTGGCCATGCTACTTTTTGCCGGTATGTTTGCAAATATCTAATCTTCCCGATCGATGATGTTCTGATTTACCCGGATCAGGTACTGCTCAGTGATTTCTGTTGGAAAGCTCTTTCGGTATCTGGTCCAAGTCAAACGTCGCTCCTATAGAGGTCTTTCTTTAAACTTTTCCCCTCTGTTTCTCAGGCGCAGGTCTATCCATAAGAGCAGGGCGTCATTTCTACAGACCTAAAGAAAACTCTCTGCGCAGAGAATTTGGTAGCAGTTTTTGGAAATATTATTTGGCCAGAATGCCTGTTTGGGCGGGGCCTGATTAATATCTAGCCTGCTAATCGGAAACCTGCTGGGTTTCCTCCTTGAGGAACTCGCTTAGGGCCTTGAAATAATCGCTGAAGGTTTCGAACTGTGGCAAGTGCCCGACACCATCGAATTCTATTAGCTGCGCACCTGGAATTACGGAGGCGGTTTTTTTGCCTAATAGCTCGTAACGTCCCAATGTCTTTCTGATGGGTTCAGCAGCGCGGGTACGGCCAATCGCGGTGCGATCCCGAGTGCCGATAATCAGGAGGGTGGGTACCTGGAGATCTGCGAACTCATACAAAACCGGTTGAGTAAACACCATTTCTGAGGTGAGGGCATCAATCTTGGCTATATGCCGGGAGTCTGGTCCCAGTGTCCAGCCGGCCTGGATATCCAGTAGGGAGTTGTAGGATTCCCGCCATTTTCCATCGAAATAGGCCTTCAACATATAGTTCTTAATACCCTCCGGTGTTTGTGCCTGCTCTCTGAGTATGGCTTGCTCCAAAGGCTCATAGGGGACGAAGCGCCTCCAATCCTCCAAACCGATAGGGTTGATCAAAGCCAGCTTCTCCACCATCTCTGGGTACATAAGTGAGAAGCGCGTCGCCAGCATACCTCCCATGGAATGGCCAACTACAGATACTCGAGTCACTTTAAGTGTGTTGAGCAGAGCCTCGGTATCTGCAGCCATACCGTGCAGGTTGTACGGCATTAATGGTTTGTCCGATTTGCCGAAGCCGATTTGGTCCGGGGCAATGACCCGGTAACCTTGTTCGGTGAGCGCGGCGATGCTGTCTGCCCAGTAGGCAGCGGAAAAATTTTTGCCATGCAGTAGTAATACCGTACCTCTGGCAGGTGCAGCTGTGCTTGAGGGGACATCCATATAGGCCATGGAAGCAGGTTGTCCTAATTTGGACAGCTCTAACGTTTTAACCGGATAGGGATAGTTGTAGCCACTCAGTAACATATCCTGTGGTTGGGTGGAGGGAACAGAAGCGAGCGTAAAATTCGATAGGAGAATCAAAAATAGCAAGGTGAGAGTGGAGAGGCATTGTTGCGGTAGTGTCATGAGCAAGCTTCAAAAAAGATGCGGAAGCCCACTATGGGCCAAAGAGTGTTATGGGGAAAGGGCCCAGATAATCTGGGCCACTAGGGCGGTCGTTAGGCGTGGATACCGAGTAGGGGTTTGTCTTGACTGGGCATGGGCACCGGCGGCAGGTCTGGAACTGCCTGCAACAATCCCTCTTCAAAAAGGCGGGCGGCCTTATCTTTTTCCCCGAGGGCCTGAAATAAGCGCGCCAGTTCTGCGGAGGTGGCCGGGTCATGGCGCAGCAGCAGGCTTTTCTCAAAATATTGCTGTGCTTTGCCCCAAAGCTCGTTGCGCATGCTTAAACGCCCTAGACAGGTGAGCAGATCGGCACTTTCACCGTACTCTTTGAGCCAGCCCTCCGCGGCAGAGAGCTGTGTTGTGGCATTGGCACCGGTGAGACAGCCATACAGCTTGGCCAGCATAGGAGTCCACTCGCGATTTAGTAACCAGCGCAGGTGTTTTTCTGCTTCGGTATCATCGCCAATCCGATGTAGCAGGTTTGCAAAGAGACTGCGTAGCTCTACATTGCGCTGCCAGCGCCCATTTAGGCTGTGCCAGATGTTGTGTAGCTTCTCCTTGTCATTGCGATTCGCGGCCTCGCCAAGCTGATGCTCGTAAACCTCACGCTCTAATTTTTGCAGGTCTTCTTCAGGCATATTGGCATGCTTTTCCAGCTCTGGAAGTAGCTCCTGCAAGCTACTCCAATCGCCCAAGGAGTAGTAGGCTTGTCGGAGAAGTTGCAGCAGGGCTGGGTGTTTGGGCTCCAGTTGCTTAGCCCGTTTTAGACTGGCAATACACTGCTCGTAATGCTTGTCTTGCAACTGCATGCGCGCCTGACTCAATGCCACCGCCAAGCGTGTGTCTTCGCCGCAGGCCTCGGCCTTCGCCAGCAGTTCATTGGCTTCCTCGCGGAACCCCAGTTCATGGGCACTGCGCGCGGCCGCTAGATAATTGATTAACGGCGCCTCGGAGCGTGGGGCGCTTTTTAAGAGCTGGCGCCTTGCACGAGACCAGTTGCCCTCCATAAACTCCACCAGGCCGCTGGTGAGGCGCCGTCGGGCCACCCGCTGGCGGCCAAAGCGCAGACGGTCGACACTGCCGCGCACCGCACGAAACAGGCTGCGGGTTAACCAAGCGAGAAACAGTAGAGCGATTAGTAGGGCTACGAGTGCGACGATGGCAAACCAGAGATTCATCTCATAGCCCTTGTTCAACTCGCCACCGAAGCCAATCACCAGATATCCCGGATAGTTCTGGTTAATCTGTGGTAGCAGAGCGCCAAGTAAAAGTAGGGCTACGGTAGCAAAAAGGACTTTTCTCACGGGTTGCCTCCCCCGGGTGTGTCGGCACCATGCCCTGAGGTTTTGTGCAGAAGCTCAATGTAATTGTACAAGGCCACCTGCGAGGCATTCAGGTCCGGCATCTGGGCTTGAATGGGTTTTTCGCTGAGTTCGGCCAGTTGCTGGGCCAGGGCGTTGCGCTGGGTGTTGGCGGTGCCATAAGTTAGCAGAAGTTCGCGGGCGCTGTTCAGTGCGTCTTTGTACACGGTGGAATCACCGCGCAATAGGGCCAACTGTGCCTGCTCCATATTAAGGCGCAAGGTCTGGCGAAAACGTGTCTCACTCTGCGGGGAGAGCATGACGGGATTGATATCGCCGTCAATGGGCCGGACAGAGTCGCGCAGGAAGGTGGTAAAGCGCCTCCAACTACGCTGCCACGGCGTCTGCCCTTCTTGTGCAGGTTCCTCTTGCGTCTTCTGCGCCTGGGAATGGGCAATATCAAACTCTGGTTGGATCCGCGCGCGTATAAGTTGCTCCTCCAGAGCGCGCAGACGCAGATAAAGCCCCTCCCGGTCGATATTTTCCACCAATTTAAGCGCGGTGATATCGCGTGCCAGTTGTTGGCGTACCCCGTAGAGATCCGGCAGGTTCACCTGGCGCAGAATAGTGTCGACCTTTTCCACTAGCCCCAGGGCAGCGCTGCTGTTGTCCTCCAGCATCAGGCGTTGATTGGCCATGCGCAAGAGGTAATCGGCCTCTGCCAGTTGCCAGTCTTCCCGGCTTACATTGCCCAGTTCGCTGAGGCGGTTGCCCTGAGCTGTCATGCTGCGCTGCATTCCGGCGAGCTGTTGTTGCAGTTGCGCAATGGTACGGGCTTGCAGCTGTATCTGATTGCGCAGGGTGGTATCGGCCTGCTGAAGTTGGTCGAGTTGCTGATTCAGCAGGGAAGTGGTCGTTTCTACTGAGGGCTGCGGTGGCTGCGCCTCAGATGGCGTCGAGTCGGAGGAGGGCTCGGCGTTCGATACCGGTTCAGCGGGAGTGGTATCTACTGGGGGTTGAGCGGTCGTATTAGGTGCGGACGCTTCCCCTTGACGATCCGTTTCCTGAGGGGACGCTGTTTGTTTAAACGCGGGGAAGTCGAACTGGGCGATGCGATTGCGCAGCTGCGGCCAACTGTGCCAGGCGAATGCGATCAGGGCAATAAGTAGCAAAATAAAGACTAGCCACCACCAACGACCGCCGCTTTTTCCACTGAGAGTGGCATCTTGAGGTGGCTTATCTTTCTTTTTGCCCTGTGTCGCCTTGGCAAAATTGCTCTTGCTCTCCTGCTTGGCCAGCGTATCTGCGGTGAGGTCACCCGCCGGTGTGGAGGCATTGTCCTTGGATTTTTCGTTGGTCATGGGCTTGGGGCGCAGCTGTAAATTGTCGTCGAATTATAGCGAGTGGCGCAGACCTTAATAGCGGAGCTGGCGCCGTTTTGAGACTTTTAACCCTACAGGGCGGGTAATTCGATAGCAATTCAAACTAGCGCCTGGGAGAGTGCCTCCAGCATAGCGCTGTCGCCGGCATTTAGTGCGGTGTGGGTCTCAGTAAAGCCCAGTGCGCGCGCTTGCTTGGCGACTCGCGCGCTGGGGCCGATCAGGGGGGGGTGTAGCAGCCGTTCACATCCGGACTGTTCAATACATCGGTGCAAGTTCGCCAGGGTTTCGCCGCTGTGGACCGTGATGGCATCCGGGGTAAAAGCGTAGTCTTGCAATTGATCTGTGGCGCCCGTCGGCAGAGATCTCTGGTAGAGCTCGCAGTACCTCACCTGCGCACCGCGTGCGAGCAGTGTGTCGCCGATCAACGTGCGCCCCCCGGCGCCGCGAAAAATCAGAACATGCTGCCCCGCGACTTGCCGCAGTGAAGGCAGGGCGAGCAGGTCTTCGGAGTTCATAGACTCGCCGCTGCGTTCACAGGGAATGCCCCGCGCCAGCAGAGCCTTAGCTGTGGCTGCGCCAATGGCGTAGTAGCGCGGTCCCTGGGGCAACTGTGGCCAGTAGTCCTCCAGCCAGTCCACGCCATAGCGTACCGCATTCTGTGAAACAAAAATCGCAAGATCTGTCTGGTCGAAGTCGAGGATGCGATTTTTAATCGCCTGCAGTGCCGATACCTCTACAAGGGGGTTGATCGCCAGCATGGGTATACAGTCGACTTCGGCGCCGGCTGCGCGCAACAGTGCGCTCCAGGTATCGGCGTGCATCGTTGGGCGTGTAGTTAGTATGCGTTTGTCTCGCAAATACTCAGCCATGTAGAAGTGCTCTCAGATGGCGGCTAGAATTTCGTCGGCGCCCTGTGCTAGCAATTGCTCTGCGAGCTGAGTTCCCAGCGCTTCGCCATCTTCTGCCGCGCCGCGGATTTCCGCGCGAATCATGGTGGAGCCATCGGGGCTGCCCACCAAGCCGCGCAACCACAGGGCGTTATCCTCCAATTCGGCGTAGCAACCGATGGGGACCTGACAGCTGCCGTTAAGGCGCTTTACCAGGGCGCGTTCGGCAGATAAACGGGCGGCGGTTTTGCTGCAGTGCAAAGGGCGCAGCAGAGCCTCCAGTTCGCGGTCATTGCGGGCCTCGATACCGACAGCGCCCTGGCCACCAGCGGGCAGTAAGACGGTGGAGGGTAGGAAGCTCCGAATGCGCTCGCGCATTTCGAGACGCAACAGGCCTGCGGCGGCGAGAATAATGGCGTCGTATTCCCCTGCATCGAGCTTGGCCAGGCGAGTATTGACATTACCGCGGAGGAATTTGATCTGTAGATCGGGGCGGTGTGCAAGCAGTTGGCACTGGCGGCGCAGACTCGAAGTACCTACCACGGCGCCCTGGGGTAGCTCCGCAATGCCGGCGAAGTTATTGCTGACAAAAGCGTCGCGTGGGTCCTCACGCTCACAGATAACCGGCAGGTAGAGTCCCTCGGGAAATTCCATGGGCACATCCTTCATGGAGTGCACGGCGATATCCGCGCGCCCTTCCAACATGGCCACTTCCAGCTCTTTCACAAAGAGCCCCTTGCCGCCGATTTTGGCCAGGGGAATATCCAGTACCCGGTCGCCTCGGCTGGTCATCGGCAGCAGCTGCACATCCAGCGTTGGGTGCTCCTGCTTCAGGCGGTCCTTGACGAAATTGGCCTGCCATAGGGCCAGGGCGCTCTCGCGTGTGGCGATGCGGATGCGGTTAATGGGCATAGGGTTCGATCACTCGCTTGTATGGGGAGGCAATTCTAACAGAGGGCTGTTGCCTGTGGCTCTGCCCGGCGCTCGGCTCAGTAAACTGTTACGATCCGCCTCGCGCGCGCAACCAGTCTTCGAGAATGATGCGCGCGGCGATTGAGTCCACGGGGTCCTGCGCGAAGTTGCCGCGATGGCCGCGCTCTGCCGCCTCTTCCTTGGCCGCGCGCGTACTGAGGCGCTCATCAATCATTTCCACCGGCAGCCCGCTGCGCCCGTGCAGGCGTTGGCCAAATTTGCGTGCGCGAGCACCGAATTCACTCTCGCTGCCGTCCATATTCAGTGGCAGTCCCACCAGCAAATAGTGGGGCCGCCACTCGTCGATAAGTTGCTGTACCTTATCCCAATCCGGCTTGCCGTCCTTTGCCGGCAGGGGTGCAAGCTCTCTGGCGCTGGCTGTTAGGCTCTGGCCAAATGCGAGACCGATGGAGCGGGTGCCAAAGTCGAAGGCGAGGGCTGTAATGGGTTTACTCATGGGGGAAAGATCCGGTTTCACGGGGAATAAGACTTGCGAGGGATGATAACCGGGGCGGGTTAAGCGTGCCCAGCCTGGGAGCCGAGGCCGGAGAGATCAATACCGTGGCGGGCGGCAGCATTTTGCCAGCGTTTGTCCACCGGAGTGGCAAATAGAATTTCAGGCTCTGCCGGCAGTGTCAGCCAGGCGTTCTCCGCCAGTTCCTGTTCTAGTTGCCCGGCTCCCCAACCGGCATAGCCCAGGGCCAGCAATACATCGTCCGGGCCGTGTCCGGAGGCAAGGGACTCGAGAATATCCCTGGAGGCGGTGAGGCTGATTTCTCGATTGATTTCGGTGGTTGAGTCAAACTGCACGCCGGCACCATGAAGTACAAAGCCCTGCTCCGTGGAGATGGGTCCGCCCAAGAGAACAGTCTCATCGCCACGTTGGCTGGAGTCCTGCAGCGAGAGCTGTTCGAAAACTTCCTTCCAGTGCACCTTACTGGGGGCATTGATCACTATGCCCATGGCGCCCTCCTCGCTGTGCTCGACGATTAGGGCGATGCTGTGCTTGAAGCGCGGATCCTCCATGCCGGGCATGGCCAGTAGGAACTGGCCGCGCAGGCTGCCGTGGGTCAAATCACTGTCGATGTTCGGTGTAGGCATAGTTTGATTCTAGGTCGCCTGAATGAAACGCAAGTTTAGCCACGCTCGGGCGGCTCACCTGCAGAGGTTGAAAGCCCGGTCAATTCAAAATTCCAGGTGCGGATAATTTCCAGGCGGTCGGCCTCTTTGCGGATTTCTGCCGGGAAGGGTGCGAAGGGGGCCGCCTGCCGCACAATCTGCTGGGCAGCGTCGTCCAGGATACGCTCACCTGAGGAGTGTGTGATCTTTACCTCCTCTACTGCGCCATTGGGCAGCAGGCGCACTTTCATACGCAGGCTACCAGTGATTTTTTGTTGGAGGACTTCCGCTGGGAAGTTGCCATTACCCACGTCCTCTATTTTCTGGCGCCATTCGTGCAGGTAGGCGGCATCTGCGGAGGCCTTGGTGGCCACCGAAGTGAGTCGAAGCACGCGTGGGCGCTGAGCGATGGTCTGACTGATCTTATCTTTGCGAGCCATTAGACTGGCATATTTCTGCTTGATTAAAGCCAGGTCATTGGGCGCGTCGCCGCGCTTCTTTTCGGAAAACGTATCTTCGGCGGGTAGTTCCGGCGCCTGGCGGGGGCTGTCGCCAATGGTGGTGATTAGTTGGCGGCGCTGGTCTGTCGGGTGCGCGGCCTGCTGTTGCGGCAATGGGGTCACGTCGTGAATTTGCGTGTCGGCAAATTCGGCGCGACGTTTACTGGAGAGCTCCCGTGGGCTGTCCGCGGTGCCACTGGCCTGCTGGTTGTGCTGGGCCAGATAATCGGCATCCTCTGGTGCTTGTGCAGACTGATGCTGAGAGAGAGTCACCTCCAGGGTGGGTGGCGCTTGCCTGCCTTCGGAGTCGGGGAAGGATACGTAAAGTAACAGAACATGGAGGGCGCCAGCGAGAAACAGGGAGAACACAAAACGCTCGCGTTGGGCTGCATCAAATGGCGTTGTGTTAGCGATGGAATTCATTATGTATTTTCGGTTACTACTTTTTTGCACCGAGCAAGACGTTCGGCATTTCTACCAGAGCCATTTATTGGTAAACAGCCCTGGGATTCACTCAAATTGAAGTGCGCAGTTTAGCGCTTTTGCGCCAAGCGATGTGTGATGGCGCTCATTAGTCGCGCACCGATATAGGTATCGTAAGCCGCGTCAATCTCGCGCACGCAGGTTGGGCTTGTGACATTGATCTCGGTGAGATAATCCCCGATGACATCCAAGCCAACAAACAGCAATCCTTTTTCTTTCAGGGTGGGAGCGACCTGTTCCACGATCCATCGATCGCGATCATTGAGAGGGCGCGCTTCGCCGCGTCCACCTGCGGCCAGGTTGCCGCGTGTTTCGCCAGCTTCAGGTATTCTCGCCAGGCAGTAAGGTACCGCTACACCGTCGACGACCAGAATGCGTTTATCGCCATTTTTAATTTCGGGGATGTAGCGCTGCGCCATAATTTGCTGGCGCCCATGCTCTGTGAGCATTTCCAGGATTGCGCCCAAATTGGCGCCATCGGGTTTGCAGTGGAAAATACCGGCACCCCCCATACCATCTAATGGTTTGAAGATGACATCCTGGTGGGTTTTATGGAATGTGCGCAGGCGCTGCATATCCCGACTGACCAATACCGGGGGACAACATTGCGGAAAGCTAGTGGCGAATATTTTTTCGTTGCAGTCGCGCAGCGATTGCGGCTTGTTAACCACTAGCGCACCTTCGCGCTCTGCCGCTTCGAGAATGTAGGTGGAGTAAATGTACTCATTATCGAAGGGTGGGTCGATGCGCATCAGGATAGCATCGAGGTCGCCCAGAGGCATCTCTCTGGGTTCCTCTAGGGAAAACCAGCGTTCAGCATCATCAAAAACCTGCAGCGCTCTACCTCTACCAATAGCGCGGCCGTTGTCCAGGTACAGGTCGCTCTGCTCAAAATAAAACAACTGAAAACCGCTGTCTTGTGCGGCCTGTAACAGTGCGAGTGTCGTATCTTTCTTAAAATTGATTTGGGCGATGGGGTCCATCACCACACCGAGGGAATAATTCATCTGGGCTTCCGTAGTTGAAGGGATATTTAATCCCGCGCCGCGGTGGTTGTGGCTAGCTGTCTTTTTGGCACTGCCAACTTGTTGGGTGGATAAGGTAAGAGTAGCTTCGCCGAGGTGCAACTTTTTAACAAGCTCCGCTGAGTTTGGGTGTAAAGTGGCGATAATTTGAACCGCAAGGTCGCCAGCGCTTAGCTGCAGGTAGATTCACCAGGGGTTCTGTGATAAAAGTTCCACCCAGTGTGTGATCTTGGCTAAGTGAGACACCCAGGCCCCATAAGTGGCTCAAAAAAAGGGTGCAGATAAAATTTTTCGCGTGCCCGAAAATAAGTAAACAGGGGATTCAAAAAAGACTATGGAGCTTAACTGGGAAAGTCTGACTGTGATGGTGATTGACGACAGTAAGACAATTCGCCGCACCGCCGAGACATTGCTGCAAAAAGCAGGTTGCACGGTTGTCACCGCAACAGATGGCTTTGATGCGCTGGCGAAAATCGCGGACTCCCGTCCCGATGTTATTTTTGTCGATATCATGATGCCGCGCTTGGATGGCTATCAGACCTGTGCACTGATTAAGAACAACAGCGAATTTCGCTCCACTCCGGTTGTTATGTTGTCGAGCAAAGATGGTTTGTTCGATAAGGCAAAAGGCCGCGTCGTTGGTTGCGATCAATATTTAACAAAGCCATTCAGTAAAAGCGAGCTTCTCGGGGCTATTTCTGCCCACGCAAAGCCGCACCATGCAGCCTGAGTGGCCACTAACAAAAAAACAAAGTGCTCTTTAAGGGCCTGCATCCCCACTGTTTAGTGGGATTGATAATTTAACAGACGTACAGTTCTCCCCACCTGCCTGGGGCGTGAGGTTCTGTAGTCGGGCAGTGCATTGGCAGTAAGTGCAGACTTGGCACGCGCTATCAACGATAAATACAACAAGCCGCCAAGCACTGTCATTTATAGAGCAGTTGCCAAAATTAGAAGAAGTCATGGGGGAAATGATGGCAAGAGTACTAATAGTTGATGACTCTCCTACCGAAACACATAAGCTGACCACAATTCTTGAGAAAAATGGCCACGCGGTAATTACCGCGCCCAATGGTGAAAATGGTGTGGATGTGGCGCGTACTCAGCGTCCGGATCTTATCCTGATGGACATTGTGATGCCTGGACTGAATGGTTTTCAGGCCACGCGCCAGTTGAGCAAAGATGGCAGTACCGCCGGGATTCCAATCATTATCGTGACTACTAAGGATCAGGACACCGACCGCGTGTGGGGCATGCGGCAGGGGGCCAAGGCCTATCTCACTAAGCCCGTTGATGAGGGCAAATTGTTGAAGGCAATCGAGGAGGTGTTGGCCTGACGGCCAGCTGCTGAGCGTGCAGTCACAAACACCTTATCTAGCACTTGTCGATATCGCGCGGCGCGCTAAAGCGCAGGCCACTGGATTGCCCGGGCGTCGCGAAATCAAACCTTATTGGACCGGAATCGGTTTTTCTCTACTCGATCACAATTTCGTCGCTTCTATGGACGATGTTGTGGAACTGCTCGAAGTGCCGCAGCACACTTTTATCCCCGGCGTTCAGCCCTGGGTGAAAGGCGTTGCCAATGTGCGCGGCCGCCTGTTACCCCTCATTGACCTTGCCGCTTTTTATGGTGGCCACCTTACTGGCCCGCGCCAACAGCGCCGGGTTCTGGTATTGGAGCGGGACAAAACCTACGTGGGGTTGATTGTCGACAGGTTGCACGGAATGCAGCATCTGGCATTTGAATATGCCCGTGAAGCGCCAACAGATTTAATTGAGCCGTTTGCCCCTATGGTGCACGGCCAGTTTATTTTGCAGAAGGACCGATGGCTGGTGTTCGACATGCGGGCTCTACTCAAAGACCCTCATTTTATGGACGCCGCCACTCACTGAAGGTCCAACTGGACTTTTCGTCATCTCACAATTCGTTGAGATGTTGGGGGGACCTATAGGCGGTGCAGGGATGTCCGCACTGGCTGAGGGCCATTGTTATTAAAGCGTTAAATATTTAGTGGTTTTAAACCGGCCTCATGCTTGGGCCCGCTAGGAGTAAACTATGAAAACAGGCTCCCAGAGTTCCTTTTCCGCGTTTCGCAGTAACCCTGCCGCGCTGGGTTTGGGTCTGCTGGTACTCGCCGTACTGGCGGGACTGATTGTCAGTATCTATTTGGTACAGACCCGCAGTGACCGCGATAAAGAGTACCTACAACAAGTGGCGGAGCTGCGCGCACTTTCCTATCAGTTGGTTTCCTACGCACCGGCGGCGACCTCCGGTGATGATGAGGCCTTTGCTGAATTGGAGAAAGTTTCCGGGCAAATGGCGAACGCCTGGAACCAACTGCAGGGGATGGATAAGGGAAGCCGTAGAGCGCTCGATGCCGAGCTCGCTACTTACGGTACCGTTTGGCGCAAGCTGCGCGAGCAGGTCGATACGATTCTCGGCAACCAAGATACCATCGTATTCCTTAACGATATCGCCTCTACGCTGAGCGACTCCCTCCCGGAACTCCAGGCGGAGCACAACAATATTGTGGAAATCCTCCTGGCGAACAACGCCCCGGCGAACCAGGTAGAGCAGGCACAGCTGCAGGTCTGGCGTGCGGAGCGAATCGGCCGAAATATCGATAAGATGCTTCAGGGCGGTGATGATGCCGAAGCTGCCGCCGACCAGTTCAATACCGATGCCAGCCTTTTCGGTAAAGTAGTGGACGGCATGAAGAGCGGCGACGTGGTGATGGGTATTTCCCGTATCACCGATGAGGAAGCGCGTCGCTCACTCGATGAAATTACCGAACTGTTCGGATTCGTAAGTACCTCTGTACGGGATATCTTCGAAGCGACCCCGGCACTGTTTGCCTCGCGCCAGGCCTCCGACGGTATTATCGCCTCGTCGCCGCAGTTACTAGAGGCCCTGAGTACCCTGAACGACCGCATCGTTAACCTGGCCGATGAGCGTCAGCCCAACAACATGACGATTTCCATTTTGGCTGCGGCATTTGTGCTGTTGATTTTTGCCATGATGGGCATGGCCTTCTCCGGTACTCGTCGCAGCCTGATGGAGGAAGCGGATACCAACGAGCGTAACCAGCAGGCCATTATGCAGCTGCTGGATGAGCTGGCGGATCTTGCCGATGGTGACTTGACGACCTCGGCAACAGTTACCGAAGCCTTCACCGGTGCGATTGCGGACTCCATCAACTTCACTATCGACCAGCTGCGTGTACTGGTATCGCGAATCAATGGCACAGCGCAGGAAGTATCCGGCCTGTCCCAGGAAACCCAGCAGACCGCCCTGCATCTGGCGGAGGCCTCGGAGCACCAGGCCCAGGAAATTGCCGGGGCTTCGGCCGCGGTGAATGAGATGGCGGTCACTATTGACCAGGTATCTGCCAACGCCTCCGAATCCGCCCAGGTAGCCGAGCGCTCGGTACAGATCGCCAGCAACGGCTCCAAGGTGGTACAGAACACCATCAAGGGCATGGACAATATCCGCGAGCAGATTCAAGACACCTCCAAGCGAATCAAGCGACTGGGTGAGTCTTCCCAGGAGATTGGCGATATCGTGAGCTTGATTAACGACATTGCTGACCAGACCAACATCCTCGCGCTGAATGCCGCAATTCAGGCGAGCATGGCCGGTGATGCCGGCCGCGGCTTCGCCGTGGTTGCGGATGAGGTACAGCGCCTGGCGGAACGTTCCGCCGCTGCAACCAAGCAGATTGAAGGACTAGTAAAAGCGATTCAGTCCGACACTAACGAAGCGGTAATCTCCATGGAGCAGACCACCACTGAGGTGGTGCGCGGTGCTCGACTGGCACAGGACGCCGGTGTTGCCCTGGAGGAGATCGAGAATGTATCCAGCAACCTGGCATCCTTGATTCAAAACATCTCCAATGCCGCACGCCAGCAAGCCTCCTCTGCAGGTCACATTTCCAACACGATGAACGTGATTCAGGAAATTACCTCGCAGACCTCTGCCGGTACCCAGGCGACAGCTCAATCTATTGGTAACCTGGCGCAAACCGCCAGCGCCCTGCGTGAGTCTGTTGCCGGCTTCAAGTTACCGCAGGAGGAGGGCGTGGATACCAACAGTGACATGTACGATGTGGAGTTGCCGGAGATGGATGCGGAAACGTTCACGATCGAAAGTGAAGAGACCGATTCCTTGGAGTCCCGCGAAGACCGGGCTCTGGCCTAACCCACAAAAATAATGCCCGGCACCATTGATGGTTGCCGGGCGGAGAGGGCGCACGGAAACACTTTCCGCAAAGTCGCGAACCTAGGTTCGCACCGGGGTAGAGCGCCTGCATAGAGAATGAAATATTGGGGACTTGGCGTGAGTCACGACAATCCGAACTTCATGGCCCTGGATTGGCTGATAGGCGAAATTAACGAGACCCTGGCGCAGGCGCGCCAGTTTCTCGAGACTTTCGCTACGAATCCGGAAGCGGGGACAACGCTGCTGCAAAACAGCCTGTCACTGGTGCACCAAGTACACGGCAGCCTGCATATGGCGCAGCTCGACGGCGCGGCAATGCTGGCTGAAGAAATGGAGCAATTGCTCCAGTCACTTGCCGGCGGCTCGGTTGAAAATACCGATGAAACGCGCGAATTCCTGATGCGGGCTTTGTTGGAGCTGCCTCTCTACCTGGAGAAAGTGTCGTTCCAGCGCCGGGATAACGCGGTGCTGTTATTACCCCTTCTCAACGATTTGCGCGCTGTACGTCGCGAGCGCCTGATCACCGAAGGCGCACTCTTTTCCCCAGACCTCTCCACGCTGGGCCGTATAATCGGCAAGCGCCAGCCATTGACGGCGGACAATACACGTCTGCAGGAACTGGTCGGCAAGTTGCGCAAGATGTATCACGTCGCGGCAGCGGGGCTTATCCGCGATGTAAATAGCGGCGAGAGCCTCTCCTACCTAGTGAAAATCGTCGAAAAGCTGCAGTTGCTCTATAGCGGCAGCGTTCGTCAATCCCTGTGGGTAGTACTACTGGGCGTTTTGGAGGCGCTCGGCGAGCACCGTATTAATGTGCAGCCGGCATTGCGTCACCTGTTGCGCAGAATCGATGTGGAATTCCGCCTGGTGCAGGGTCGCGGTGCCAGTCTGTTGGGTGCCGAGCTGGATACTGGTTTCCTGTGCAACCTGCTGTTTTATGTCTACCTGGCTGGCCCGAACGGCACGCGCTGTGGGGATCTCTATCAGCGCTTCGCCCTGGATAAGGCGGTTCCCGGTACACCCAGACCTGACACCGAAGATGTGCTGGCGATGGGTCCTGAGGCCCTGGGAACCGCAATCACTGCCCTGCGTGAGGAATTGCAACTGGTGCGTGAAGCACTGGAGCCCAGTGGCGCTTCCACGGAGCAGCCGCCCTTGAGTGAAACTGCAGCCGTGGCCAAGCGCGTTGCAGATACCCTCGGCGTACTCGGACTCGAGGCGCCGCGAACTCGCGCTCGCGGTATCTATGAATACCTGCGCGATGCCTCCCGTGGTACCGACGTTGAGGAGTACCTGATGCGTGCCGCCGGTGAGCTGGTGCAACTCGACTCAGCCCTGGCGGCCACTGTCGATCGCAACAAGCGCGGCGATGACGAACAGCCGATGATGGGCGATGCCACAGACTCGGTCCTGCGCGAGGCGCGCCTGGGTCTGGAGGCGGTGAAAGAAGCGGTCATGGAGTATGTGGCCAGCCACTGGGATATCAGTTATCTGAGCCGAGTGCCCCAGCGCTTACAGGAAGTTTGCGGCGGCCTGGATATGGTCGGTTATCAGCGCGCTAGTAAAATCATTGCGGCCTGTAACCAATATATCGGCGCCTCTCTTATTGAGCGCACAGAGCAGCCAGAGTGGCACATGCTCGATACCCTGGCCGACGCCATTACAAGTGTCGAATACTACTTGGAGCGTCGGGTCGAGGGACTGGACGATACCGAAATGCTTCTGGCTCTGGCCGAGGATAGTGTCGCCAATCTGGGTATCACCTTCAATGAAGTGGAACCCGAAACTCCACTTGAAGAAGAAACGAAAGTCACCACCGCAACCGCTTCGGTCGAAGATGATAGCGAAGCTTTCGAACTGATTGATCCGGAGTTTATAAAGTCTGCGGACACCTTGCCGGAAACCCAGGAAGAGCAAGTTCCACCAATAGCCAAGGCTCTAGAGACCGAGGCGCTGAGCGATACTTTGTCAGTGGCTGAGCCGCTTCCCCGCGATCATACGGGTAGTGACACGACCCTGGATACGCGCGGTGAAGAGTTGCGGTCGACTGAGGTTTTGGCTGGGGAAAGTGACCCCGCTGCAGTAACCGACAGTGGAGAAGAGCCCGGTGAAGAGGAGCACAGCTGGTTCCTCCCAGAGGAAGAGACCACTGAAGCCGAAACTCCCCCCGAGACCCCATCTGCAAGCGCAACGGAACATGCCCCGGATGTACCAGTGGTTGAGAGCAGCGATACCCTGCCCAGTATTGAGGTACCGAGTGATGAGGGGGTTGGCTCCGCCACAGAAACTGCCGAAACCGAGCAGGAGCTTGTCGAGGACAGCGAGAGTCTGATCGATGATGAGATCATCGAGATTTTCCTCGAAGAGGCCAGTGAGGTACTCACCCATATCGGCAATTACTTCCCAGAGTGGGCGGCAAACTTTGATAACACCGACGCTTTGGTGGAGTTCCGCCGCGGCTTCCATACCCTAAAGGGCTCCGGCCGAATGGTGGAAGCCCTGGATATCGGCGAGCTGGCCTGGGCTGTGGAAAATATGCTGAACCGGGTGATCGACGACAGCATTAAGCCCCAGCGTGCACACGTGAACCTGATCGATGGGATTTATCAGAAACTGCCCTCAATGATTGAGGCGTTTCGTCTTCGTCAGGGTGATCCGGACAAGTCGCTCACCCTGCAGCTACAGGCCTGGGCGGAGCAGCTCAGTCAGGGGCATATCCCCGCTGAACTGGAGGCCCAGGATACGAACGCGATACCCGAGTCAGATTTTGCCGAAGAAGATAGCAGCGATGATCGGGCGCAGCTGTGGGAAATATTTGCTCAGGAAGCTGAAACCCATTTGGGGGTTGTCGATGACTTCCTTGCGGATATGCGCGCCGAAGCCCCGGTTTACGGTGTGCCTAGCGACCCTCTGCACCGGGCACTGCACACCCTGAAGGGTTCCGCGCATATGGCAGAGGTCAAGGTGGTTGCCGAGATGATGGCACCTCTGGAACGCTTTGCCAAAGAACTGCGCATATACCAGGTGCCAATTGATGCGGATATCTTCGAACTGATCGGCGATAGCGCCAGCTATGTGCGCCAAGTATTGGCACAGATTCGCGCGGCAGAGCCTCTTGTGGTGGAGCGAGCCGAACAATTCCTCGCTCGTGTCACAGAGCTGCAGGAGCGTTCCGTTGGGCACTTGATCCGTGAGCGCGAGGCGAATGAGCCCAGGGCGGTGGATCCTCAGCTCCTCGCCGTACTGATGGCGGATGGTATGCGTGTCCTATTGGATGCGGACCAGATGCTGAACCGGTGGCGGGTAAACCCGTCCGATAAATCCCAGGTCAGTGAAGTTGCTGAAGAGCTCCAGGTGCTGCAGGAAGCCGCCAGTCGTGCGCAGTTACCGACTCTGGCGGAGCTGGCGCAACTATTACTGGATGTTTACCGCAAAGTATTGACGGGCCAGCTTGAGGAGGAGCCCGCTTTATGGGCTTCCCTGGAGCAGGGGCACAATGAGCTGTTGGATCTGGTAGATGCCGTTGCCGCCGCTCAGGACTTGCCGGAGGTAAGTGAAGCCGTAGAGGAAGCATTGCGCTACCTGGCCGAGGGCGAAGCGAGCGAAGAGGCGTCCGAGGAAGACTACGACCTGAGCGAACTGGGCATAGAGGCACAGGCACTCGATCCAGTAGATGCCGATGGAGACCCGGATTCCAGCGGTGAGCTTCCAGCTCCAGTACAAGACGCTACCCGCGATTTGGCGGAAATATTTGAGCCTGTCCCTGAAACCCTAGCCGAAGCTGAACAGGAACTCGCGTTGCCCATCAAGGGCGAAAGTGCCGATATTCCTGTGGCAGAGGCAGAGGCAGAGGTATCCGCACAAAATGTGCTCGAGCCCGTCCTGGATGACTTATACGACGCATTGTTTGAATCGGCAGAGCCGGTTGTTGAAGATACCGCTGAACATATTGTGCAAGCACCGCTCAGCACTGAATCCATCGCGACGGATGTGGAATGCACCCCCTTAGAGACTCGCGAAGCTGTAACGTCTGAGCAGGATTCACAGGATGTTGCTGCTCAGCAGCAGCTTCTGCTGGCGGACATCGATCCCGATGTGGTCGATGTCTTTATGGAGGAAGCTGGCGACCTTATCGACGAGCTGGAGGAGTTGATCCAGGGTTGGGAGGAAGCACCGGAAAATGTTCAGCAAGCCGAGGCGCTCAAGCGGGTGCTGCACACCTTTAAAGGCGGTGCACGTATGGCCGGCTTAATGGGGCTCGGGGAAGTCGCACACCGTTTTGAAACTGCGATTGAAGGCATGCGCGATATTGTTAGACCTTCAGCGCAGTTTTTTGTCGATGCACATTTGACCCACGATCGAATTGCCGATGGGGTGGAAACCGTGCAGGCATGGATGGCTGGGGAGCAGCTGGAAGCTTTCCTCCAGTTAGTCAACACAGACTGGGCGGATAGCCAGGTAGTTATTAATCGCACGGCTGAAGTCGGTGTGAATGAGTTACCGCAAGTCGAATCCACAAGTGCTGCTGCACTGCCTACGGCCCCCTCTGACGAAGCCCAGCATACAGTCAACGAGCAGGGTGCGTTGCCTGCCGTTGAGGCCGAAAGCTCCGTGACGGAGCTGCCGACAGAACCCACTGATTCCCTGCCAGAAACGACAAATTTGCCGGAAGCCGGCAATATCCTGCCATTTATCCGCAAGCCAGAAGGGGCGAAAAGTGAAATGGCCGCGCCCCCCAGAAACCAGCCGCAGGAAATGGTTCGCGTCGCCGCGGAGCTGCTGGAAGAACTGGTGAACCTCGCTGGCGAGACCGCTATCTCCCGCGGTCGTCTCGAAGAGCAGATGAGTGAGTTTGGTCTGGCTCTCGATGAGATGGATTCGACGCTATTGCGTCTCAATGAGCAGTTGCGCCGCCTGGATCGGGAAACCGAGGCTCAGATTCTGTTCCGTCAGGAGCAGTTGGCAGAGCAGGACGGGGACTTTGATCCACTGGAAATGGACCGCTACTCCTCCATTCAGCAGCTGTCCCGTTCCCTGCTGGAGTCCACGTCTGACTTGATGGAGCTGCGCTCCACACTGGATAACAAGGCGCGCGATACCGAAACACTGCTGCTGCAGCAATCTCGCGTAAACACCGAGCTGCAGGAAGGCCTGATGCGCAGTCGCATGGTGCCCTTCTCGCGCTTGGTACCCAGATTGCGTCGCATCGTACGCCAGGTAAGTGCGGAGCTGGGCAAGCAGGTGGAGTTGGTGTTCTCCAACGTGGAGGGCGAACTGGACAGATCCATGCTCGAACGCATGGTGGCGCCACTGGAGCATATGCTGCGCAATGCGGTGGACCACGGTATTGAAATGCCCGACGAGCGTCTCACGGCCGGCAAGGCCGAGCGTGGGCGTATCGACGTGGCCCTGGCGCGTGAGGGCAGCGAGGTGGTGCTGACTATCCGCGATGACGGCGCGGGTGTGAATTTAATCCGGGTGCGTGAAAAGGCGGTAGAAAACGGCCTGATGCGTCCCGATGCGGAGCTATCCAACAGCGAAATTTTGCAGTTTATCCTGCAGGCGGGATTCACCACTGCTGAGAAAGTGACCCAGATCTCCGGTCGCGGTGTGGGTATGGATGTGGTCTCCGCCGAACTCAAGCAGATCGGCGGTAGTGTTCATATCAATTCCGAGGCGGGCGCTGGAACTGAGTTTGTAGTACGCCTGCCGTTCACGGTATCGGTTAACCGCGCTCTGATGGTGAAGATTGGTGATGACCTGTTTGCGCTGCCGCTTAACACGATCGAAGGTATTGTGCGCCTCAGTCCTTTTGAGCTCGAGCATTACTACCGTTCCAGTGAGGCGCGTTTCGAATACGCCGGTGAGTTCTATGAGGTGAACTATTTTGGCACTTTGTTGAAATCCGGTGCCCAGCCGAAACTCAGTGTCGACGATATGCAGCTGCCGGTGCTGTTGGTGCGCTCCGAGGGACACGCCATGGCACTGCAGGTGGATGCTATACGCGGCAGTCGTGAAATCGTGGTGAAGAGCCTGGGGCCACAGTTTGCCGGAGTGCAGGGTGTATCGGGCGCTACAGTGACGGGTGATGGCAGCGTAGTAGTCATTCTGGATGCCCACGCCTTACTGCGCCGCCAGGCAACCCAGTTGGCGCGTCCGGATATCGCGCAGCTACAGTTGCAAACAGAGCCGCAGCCGGAGCCCGAAGAGCGGCAGCAAACCGTTATGGTAGTGGACGATTCGGTAACGGTGCGCAAGGTGACTACGCGCTTCCTGGAGCGTGAGGGATACCTGGTGAGCACAGCGAAGGATGGTCAGGATGCGGTGATTCAGCTGCAGGATAAAGTTCCGGATCTGATCCTGCTGGATATTGAGATGCCGCGTATGGACGGTTTCGAGGTGGCGCGTCATATCCGTTCCAGTAGCCGTTTACGGGATATCCCCATTGTGATGATTACTTCGAGAACTGGGAGCAAGCACCGCGAGCACGCTATGTCTCTGGGGGTTAATCACTACCTGGGCAAGCCCTATCAGGAAGATGTTTTGCTCGAAGCAATTCGCGAATACGCCGGAGCCACTGCAGTTGGCGGTTGAAGTAGGTGCCTGAAGTGGGCCGATGTATCGGATGAAAGATTACAGACAAGAGATAGGCGATGAGTGAAGTTGAAGCACTGTCGATAGATGTTCCACAGGAGGTGAGTAGCTTGCTATTACCTCTGCAACAGGGGCAGATGCTGGTGCCGGTAGAGACCCTTTCCGAGGTGATCGCCATGCAGGTACCTATATCGGTACATGACGCCCCCGAATGGTATCTCGGAGACCTCGTCTGGCGTGAGCAGCGGCTGCCGCTTTTGTCTTTTGATGTGATGCGTGGTGAAGCGCTGGATGGCATCTCTGAGGACGGTCGTATTGCTGTACTCAGTACCGGTAATCCCGATGGAGACCTGCCCTATTTTGCCCTTGTGCTGCAGGGCACACCGCGCTTAGTGCGGGTGACACCTGAGGAGTTGGCCCTGCGCGAGCAGAACCTAAACCCAGGGGAGTTGATGCATGTGGCACTCTCTGGTGAGGCGGCGGTTATCCCCGATCTGCAGGGGTTGGAGAGGACTTGTCTCAGGTATCGGGAGCCCGGTTAGCACTTCTCTGGGTTATTGCGCGTAAAAGATGGATAAACGAAAAGGGGCCAGAGGCCCCTTTTCTTATTTGTAGCTTCGCCCTCTTCGAAGGGTTATTGCACGGCTTAAAACAGCTCTTCCGGCGGGGGCTCGCTCCGCTGTTCCCGGCCGGGCATATCCCTATCCTCGTCCGTATAACGGGAGCGATAGGGGTTGTAGACCTCACGGCCGGGCACCCGGTTAGTGCGGAAAATCTCAAACATGCCCCCGTAGGAGGTGCGCAAGCCGTTCTTAGGGTTAATGCGCACGGTCACTATGCCGTCGGGCTGGGGCAGGTGGCGCTCCGGCAACCCCTCCAGGGCTTCGGTCATAAATTCAACCCAGATTGGCAGTGCTGCAGAGCCGCCGTACTCATTTTTGCCCAGCTCCCCATAAGAGTCGAAGCCTACCCAGGCACTGGTGGCTAAGTAGGGGCTGTAGCCAGAGAACCAGGCATCGCGGGGTCCGTTGGTGGTTCCGGTTTTACCGGCAATATCACCGCGTTTCATGGCGCGAGCGCGGCGGCCGGTGCCTTTCTTAATGACGTCTTTCAGGATGGAATCCATGATGTAAGCCGTCTCTGGGGACATGGCACGTGGTGCAAGGGGGCGCGCCTGGGACTTGGACGGGTCCAGGGGACCGACAGGAAGCTCTTGCAGGTCGGCGGGTTCACTGCCCTGGTCCGGCCCCCCCTCCTCCTGTTGCAGGGCTGACAGGTCCACCGGTTCTTCATCCCCCCCCTCGGGTTCACTGCCGGGCTCCGGGCAATCGTTACAGACTGTGAGGGGCAGGGCCTGGTAGAGGATCTCACCGTTCACGTCTAAAACCCGGTCCACCAAGTAGGGTTCTACCCGGTAACCACCATTGGCGAAGGCGGCATATCCACGCACCATATCCAGCGGTGTGAGGGCGGAGCTGCCCAGAGCAATGGTCAGGTTGCGGGCAAGCTTGCTGCGGTCAAAGCCGAAACCCTCGACAAAACCCAGGGCGTAGTCGAGCCCGAGGGCCTGTAGCAAGCGAATGGAGACCATGTTGCGAGACTTGTATAAGGCCATGCGCAAGCGGGTTGGGCCGAGGAAAGTACCGCCATCATTCTCCGGACGCCACACATCCTGTAGGTTGGTTTCCTCGAAGATAATCGGAGCATCGTTGATCATACTCGCGGCGGTATAGCCGCGCTCAATGGCCGAGGCATAGATAAACGGCTTGAAGCTAGAACCCGGCTGGCGGGCGGCCTGAGTCACCCGGTTAAAGTGACTTTGGCGGAAGTCGTAACCGCCGACCAGAGCGCGAATGGCCCCATCTTTGGGGTCGATGGAAACCAGGGCGCCCTGGGCGGAGGGTACCTGGGCCAGTTCCCACTCTTCGGTGACTTGGGGTTCCTGAGGGGTGGCAACCTGTTCTTTCGGTTCTGCAAATGGATCGGGCTGGGAAGCGTCCTCTACTGGATTGGTTTCCGGGGCAGAATCCGGACTGCCAACAACTTCGGTATGGGATATTTCGATACGGCGCAGGCGCACCACATCGCCGGGCGCAAACATTTTGTCCGCGGACTGCAAGCGCGGGCCCCGGGCGCTCTCAGAAACATATGGGCGAATAGAATCCAGACCGTTCTCCCAAGGGATTTCCACAACCTGACGGTTGCGAAGTTGTACCTGTAAGAGCTTTGGCTCCACGGCGGTAACGACACCGGGCTCCAAGCCGCCAAGCACGGGAATTTCATGGAGAAGGTCGACTAATTGGTCGCTGTCGTGCAGTAACTCTGGCGGTAGGCGCTGTTCCGGGCCGCGGTAACCGTGGCGGGCATCGTAGGTCTCGAGACCGTTTTGGAGCGCCTTGCGCGCCTCATCCTGGAGGCGGCTGTTAACCGTGGTGATCACCTGATAGCCGTCGGTATAGGCACTGTCGCCAAATAGCTCTACAGCTTCTTTACGAGCCATTTCCGCAATGTAGGGGGCGTCTAGGTCCAGGTCGCGGCTGTGGTAGCTGGCGGTTACCGGGGCGGTCATAGAGTGCTTGTATTCATCCTGGTCGATATAACCCAGATCCAGCATGCGCTTCAGGATCCAGTTACGGCGCACAAGCGCTCGGGTGGGGTTGGCGATAGGATTGAACGTGGAGGGTGCCTTTGGCAGGCCGGCCATCATGGCCCACTGTGCCAAGCTGAGATCCTTGATGTCTCGACCGTAGTAGACATGAGCGGCGGCCTGGAAACCATAGGCGCGGTTACCGAGGAAAATTTTGTTGATATAGAGCTGCAAAATCTCGTCTTTACTGAGCTCGCGTTCAATCTGCAGCGATAAGAGAATCTCGTTGAATTTGCGAATGAAGCGCTGCTCACGACTCAGGAAAAAGTTGCGTGCAACCTGCATGGTTAGTGTGCTGCCCCCCGACTGGATCGAACCGGTTTGCACCAATTGCGAGGCCGCCCGCATCAGGCCCCGGATCGATACCCCGTTGTGGGAGTAGAAGCTCGCGTCTTCAGCCGCGAGAATCGCCTTGATAAACGGCTCTGGGGTCTGCTCGATAGTAATGGGGTTGCGCCGCTTCTCACCGAACTCACCGATCAGTTTCATATCCTGTGAGTAAACCCGCAGTGGCGTCTGCAGGCGAATATCGCGCAGGCTCTCGACGGAGGGCAGTCCGGGCTTCAGGAAGAGATAGATGCTGGCGAAAACCATGGCTGCGCCGGCTGCGCCGGCGAGACAGAGCCAGAGCAGTGCTAATAGACGATTTCGAGCTTTTACGGTCATGAAACTGCTTCTGTGTACTTCATCTGAGTGATTCGGTGAATAATTATACGAATATTGTGCGCTATTACCTATGCAAATGCCGGTTGAAGCGGTAATTTAAAGTGCTATAACATCAAACTTTCATAACCCACGGAAAAGATAAGAAAAATGGGGATTTTCCCTTTTTTGGATAAAGGCCCGAAGGCCATGTTGGGACTCGATATTAGCTCGACCGCAGTCAAGTTGCTGGAGCTAAGTCGCAATGGCGATAAATATCGAGTCGAAAGTTACGCCGTGGAACCCCTGCCGCCGAACGCGGTGGTGGACAAAAACATCAATGATGTCGGCGCCACAGCGGAGGCGATCCGCAAGGTGGTGCGCCGCTCCAAAACCCGTCTGCGCCGGGCCGCTGTGGCCGTATCAGGCTCGGCAGTAATCACCAAGACCTTGGACATGCCCGCAGATCTTTCCGAAGAGGATCTGGAAGCGCGTATAGCACTGGAGGCCGATCAGTACATTCCCTATCCCCTTGAGGAAGTCAGTCTCGACTTTGAAGTGCAGGGGCCGTCCGACAAAGGGGAGGACCAGGTCGAAGTACTGCTTGCGGCCTGCCGCAGCGAGAACATCGAACAGCGAGTTTCCGCCCTCACAGAGGCCGAGCTGGAGACGGGAGTGGTCGATGTGGAAGCCTATGCCATTGAGCGCACTTACACCCTGCTTGAGGATCAGTTTCCCCCTCAAGAGCAGTTGGTGGTTGCGGTAGTGGATATCGGTGCGACTATGAGCGCCCTGTCGGTGCTCGTCGATGGTAAGACGGTTTATACCCGTGAGCAGCTCTTCGGTGGACGCCAGCTGACAGACGAGATTCAGCGGCGCTATGGTCTCTCAGCCGAGGAGGCTACCCTGGCCAAGCATCAGGGTGGCAGCGGATTACCCGACGACTACTATGCCGAGGTTTTGGAACCATTTCGGGATGCGGTTATTCAGCAAGTGACCCGTGCGCTGCAATTCTTTTATTCATCGACCTCGTATAGCGATGTGGATTACATATTGCTCAGCGGTGGTGTTGCCGCGATGGAAGGCTTGTCTGACTTGGTTGGAGAAAAACTAGGTAAACCCACTGTGGTCGCCAATCCATTTTTTGAAATGGGCTCGTCCTCACGAGTGAATCAGAAGGCGCTGACTAAAGAGGCTCCTGGTCTGATGATTGCGGCAGGGCTCGCCATGCGGGAGAAGGAGTACTGAGATGGCCAAGATTAACCTACTCCCGTGGCGCCAGGAATATCGTGCGCAGAAACAAAAAGAGTTCCAGCAAGTACTGGCTCTGGTGGTTATCGCTGCGGCAGCCTCAGTATTCTTGTGGATGAAGACCGTTGATGGACAAGTCGCCCTACAAGACGAGCGCAATCAAATCCTACAGGTCAAAATTAATGCTTTGAATAAGCAAGTGCGGGAAATTCAGGACCTGAAGATGCGCCGTCAGGAATTGATCGACCGCATGCGTGTAATTCAGGAGCTTCAGGGTAACCGCCCCCTGGCAGTGCGTTATTTTGATGAGTTGGTTCAGGCTACCCCGGAGGGGCTCTGGTTGACCACTCTTGAGCGCAAGGGTAACAACCTAAGCGTATCCGGGATTGCAGAGTCAAATAATCGCGTTTCATCTTTTATGCGTAATCTGGATCAGTCTGATTGGTATGAGTCACCCAACCTTAATGATGTTACCGCAAGCCCGGCTTTTGGTGAGCAGGCCAGTGCATTTCAGCTCTCAGTGAATATGAGCGGGCGTAAAAGTAATAATGAAGACCAAGGCGTGGCCAACTAAAGGGAAATAAGCATGGCATTGGCAGATACGCTTAAGCAGATTCAAGAACTTGATATTAATGATATTGATTTTAGTCGTGTAGGGGTTTGGCCTTTACTGGGGCGTGTTACTCTCCTTGCCATCATAGTCTCAGTAATCATTTTGATAGGTTATTACCTCTGGGTTGGCGATTTATATGGTCGGTTAGAAATTGCTGCGAAAAAGGAGCAAGAATTATTTTCTCAGTTTGAAAAGAAGCAGTTTGAGGCTGCAAACTTGGACACCTATCGTGTCCAATTGATGGAAATGGAGGAAACTTTTGGTGCTTTATTAAAGCAGCTGCCAAAAGATACAGAGGTTCCTGGACTGCTTGAAGATATTGATGAGTATGGTCGCGGTAGTGGCTTAACGATTGAAAAGGTTGCCCTGGAGAGTGAGTTAGTTGGGGAGTTTTATGTGGAACTCCCAATCCGTATCCAAGTACAAGGCGGATATCATGAATTTGGATCTTTTATCAGTGGTATTGCTGGTATGCCGCGTATTGTAACCTTACATGATTTTAATATATCAACCAGTCGTGACAGCGCTGGTCTCTTGGGAATGGTTATTAATGCCAAAACTTATCGCTATAAGGATCAGGAGGATCAAGAGTGATTAGGTTTTTCTCCCTTTGTACCATCATGATAACTATGGCGGGCTGCAGCCTAAAGAATGATCATTCTGATTTGTATGAAAGGATGGCAGAAATTGAAAGCAGACCTAAAGGGCAGATTGAGCCTATTCCAACTTTTACTCCATATAGCCCTTATGTTTATAGCGCAACAGCGCTGCGAAGCCCCTTTACACGCCCTGTGTTGGCATCCGATCAGCGTTTAGTTGGTCGTAAATTAGATATAGCGCCAGATATGAGCCGGCAGCGAGAGCTGCTTGAAAGGTATAATTTTGATGCCCTTTCGATGGTTGGCACCTTGTCTCGTGAAGGGCAACTTTGGGCTTTGATTGATGATGGTGCCGGAGGTATTCATAGAATAACTGTTGGTAATTATGTGGGAAAAAATCATGGGCGTGTAGTTAGTGCTACAGCTGCCCAACTAGACGTATTAGAAATTGTGCCTGATGGTACTGGCAGTTGGATTGAGAGGCCACGCGCATTAGCGTTGGAAGAGAAGGACAACGGGTAATGATTCATAAAAAGCTTGCCAGAAATTTGGCTACGATTCGGTTAGTAGTGCTTGCGGTACTAATGGTGCCGGCGATTTTACAAGCACAGGTAAACCAGTTAAATGATATACAGTTTTCTGAACTGCCTGGCAGTCGAGTGCAATTGCGTTTGTCTTTTAGCGATGCCGCTCCAGAGCCCACAGGCTACACGATTGAACAACCTGCACGAATTGTGATTGACTTTCCTGGAGTTGAAAGTGCCTTGCCCCAAAAGAAGTATTCTTTAGGAATAGGTGGGGCCAGGAGTGCAGTAGTTGTATCTAATGATGATCGCACTCGCCTAATTGTGAATTTGGACCAATTACCGGTGTACTCTACTGAGCGCAAGGGTAATCAATTAGTCATGGAGATTGGAGCAAACTCTGCTTCTGTTGCCACTGTAGGGAACTCAGGGAGCCAGGACTCTCAAAGTGCTGGCTTGGGTTTCGGTGGAAATAATGATTTTCATGCGACAGATTCGATAGCTGTAAAGAATGTTGATTTTCGTCGTGGCGAAGATGGGGAAGGCAAGGTAATTGTCAGTCTGTCTGATCCAGGAGTTAATATTGATGTTGAACGGGCTAAAGGAAAAATTTATTTAACGTTTCTGGGCGCCGATCTTCCAGAATCATTACGTCAACGTCTTGATGTGACGGATTTTGCAACACCAGTAAATTCAATAACTGTAGATTATGATGGTCGCAATACAGTTATTGCTGTTGATCCAACGAATATAGATTATGACTATCTAGCTTATCAGACAGATAATGAATATGTACTTAGCGTAAAGCCCCTGACAGAAGCTGAAATTCGTGAGAAAGAAAAAGAATTCCAGTTTGTCGGGAAAAAGCTATCCTTAAATTTTCAGGATATTGAAGTTCGCTCTGTCCTTCAGGTAATTGCAGATTTTACAGGCTTAAATCTTGTAGCTAGTGACACAGTGCAAGGGCGCATTACCTTACGCCTTGATGGCGTTCCCTGGGATCAGGCCTTGGCATTAATACTAAAGGCCAAAGGGTTAGATAAGCGGCAGGAAGGCAGTGTTATTATGGTGGCTCCTGCAGCAGAAATCGCTGAAAGGGAGCGGCAAGAGCTGGAGACTCGGAAGCAGTTACAAGAATTAGCCCCCCTACGCACTGAATATATACATGTCCGATATGCTGATGCGGGCGAAATTTTCACATTGTTCTCCGGTAAGGATAGTGGGAGTTCTGGTCAGGGTGGCTTTACAGGAGGTAATAGCCGGGATGCAAATAAAGGCAGTATATTATCCCCGCGCGGCAGCGCAATTGTAGATGAGCGTACAAATACAATTATCCTCACTGATACCGAGGATAAAATAGCCCAGTTTCGTGAATTGATTGAGGTTATTGATGTTCCAATTCGGCAGGTCATGATCGAAGCTCGTATAGTGACGGCGAATAGTGATTTTTCTAAAGAGCTAGGTGTGCAATGGAACTACACAGGAACCCATGACGTTAATGATGATACGATAGCTATTGGCTCTGGCGGACAAAATAGTTCCACGGTTATTGGGAGCGGATCAGGGGGAAGTGTCTCTTCACCTATTAGTTTTCATGAACCTTTGATGGTAGATTTGGGTGTTGGTTCACCGGCTGGAAGTCTAGCTTATGCGATTTTGAAAGAGAGTTTTTATTTAGGCTTGGAATTATCTGCCTTGGAGGATGTGGGAATGGCTGAGATTGTCTCTCAGCCCAAAGTTGTCACAGGAGATAAGCAAGAGGCAAGTATACAGTCTGGTGTGGAAATTCCATATCTCGAGGCTACATCCTCCGGTGCGGCAGCGGTAACATTCCGTGAGGCAGTATTGGAACTTAATGTGCTTCCTCAAATCACACCCGATAATAATATTATCATGACTTTAAATATTGAACAGAATACGGTTGGCCAACTGTTTAGTGTGTCAAGCTTTGCTGCGGTGCCTTCAATTAATGTAAATACCTTAGAGACGAAAGTTCTTGTTCGTGATGGTGAGACTATAGTATTGGGTGGGGTTTTTGAAAGCGTGGCAATTGAAACTGAATCCAAAGTCCCTTTACTGGGAGATATTCCATATCTTGGTAGATTGTTCAAAAAAACCATTCGCGAAGATAACAAGCGGGAGCTTTTAATGTTCATTACCCCGCGAATAATGGATGATGAGAATTTTTACGCCAAGTGATTAACCGCTCTATCTTTCTTGTCGGCCCCATGGGGGCCGGCAAATCCACGATCGGCAAGTTGCTGGCGGCGCAGTTGCAGCTACCTTTTGCCGATACCGATAAGGTGCTGGAAGAGCGCACAGGGGCGGATATTCCCTGGATTTTTGATGTGGAAGGGGAGGTGGGATTTCGCCGCCGGGAGAGTGAAGTACTTGAAGATCTCTGCCGGGGTGATTGCCAAGTAATAGGCACCGGTGGTGGTATTGTTCTGTTGGAGGAGAACAGGAGGCTGCTGCAGAAATTTGGCCATGTAGTCTATCTGCAGGCCAGTGTGGAGCAGTTGCTAGAGCGCACTTCCAAGAACAGTAACCGCCCGCTTTTACGCGTGCCAAATCCACGCCTGCGTATTGAAGAAATTTTGCAGGAGCGGGACCCTCTCTATCGTGAAGTGGCGGATGTGATCTGCGATACCGACCACCTCACCCCCAAACAGGCATCGACTCTAGTCGCAGAACGCCTACAGGCCAGTCTCTCCCAGTAACCTCTAAATACACTGTGCTAAAGTGCGTCTCATTGACTCAAATCGTTGCATATAGACGTTAGTGGGAAGAGGAGCACCATGCATTCATTCAATGTAGAGCTGGGGGAGCGCAGTTACCCCATTGTTATCGGGTCCAAGCTACTCGGCGATTCACAATACTTGCTGCCCTATATTCGTGGACGCCAGGTGTGTGTGGTTACCAATGAGACTGTGGCCCCCCTGTATCTGGCCCAGCTCCTCGATGGACTTTCCGACTTCGATAAATTTGATGTTGTTGAGCTACCCGACGGGGAGGCTTTTAAAACCCTGGAAACGCTCAATCGTATTTTTGACACCTTGCTGGAGCAGCGCCACAACCGATCCACTACCCTGATTGCTCTGGGTGGAGGAGTTGTGGGAGATATGTGCGGCTTTGCCGCCGCCTGTTACCAGCGCGGCGTCGACTTTATCCAAGTGCCCACCACCCTTCTCGCTCAAGTGGATTCCTCTGTGGGGGGAAAGACTGGCGTGAATCACCCCTTGGGCAAAAATATGATCGGGGCTTTTTACCAACCCCGATTGGTGCTTGCGGATATGGATACCCTGGGCACTCTGCCAGAGCGAGAGTTCTCTGCCGGCATTGCCGAGGTGATCAAATACGGTTTGATCTGCGATGCGCCATTTTTCCACTGGATAGAATCCAATATCGATGCGCTACTGATACGAGACCCGCGGGCCCTGGCCTATGCGGTTGACCGCTGCTGCCGGGATAAGGCCGAGGTCGTCGCCAGTGACGAGCGCGAGGGAGGCCGGCGTGCCATATTGAACTTTGGTCATACTTTTGGGCACGCCATTGAGGCGGTGCAAGGCTACGGACGCTGGCTACACGGTGAGGCGGTTGCAGCAGGTATGGTAATGGCGCTGGAGTTGTCGCGACTGCAAGGGGGTGTGGACAGCGAGCTGCTCGAGCGTGTGTGTAATCTGTTGCAAAGGGCCCAGCTGCCTCAGCGGTCACCTGAGGACATGCGTGTCGATGATTTTTTACGGGTGATGCAGGTCGACAAGAAAGTCATCGATGGCAAATTGCGCCTCGTTTTGCTGAGGGCGTTGGGCGATGCAAAAGTTGTCGACGACACACCAATGGAAAAAGTTATGGAAGCGCTAAGGAACTGTGGTGCCAGGTGACAGAGGCTTCGCAAATCCAGGTCATTAGAGTCGATGGTTACGTATAACCCCTCATATAGGAAATACGTCTGTCTTAATTTTGTTTGGCAGATAAAAAAACTGCAAAATATTGAAAATGTAGTGATGAGAAAGTAATATTGCGCGCCCCCCGGAGATAATGGCGGGGCCAGATGACCGCCAAAAGAACAATAAAAAAGCCCCAGATGAGGGCTTTTTTTATCTCGGGATCTTTTACCTAGGGACCGCAGGAGAGCGTAGCGCGAGCGTTAAGCCATTTTTGCCCATAGCAGGCCGCTAACTGGCAATGCCTGTGGTCCCCCAATCGATAGTGACGAGGAATTCTATGGGTAGCAGTCTGTATCAGTTGGATGAGTTTAAGGACAATTGCGGTTTTGGTCTGATCGCTCATTTACACGGTGTGGCGAGCCATAAGTTGGTACAGACGGCCATCGAGTCCCTCACCTGTATGACCCACCGAGGCGGTATTGCTGCAGATGGCAAGACTGGCGATGGTTGTGGTTTACTGCTGCAGAAGCCCGATTCCTTCCTGCGCGAGGAGGCTCGCCAGCTTTTTGGGGCCGAGCTTTCTGAGACCTATGCGGTGGGCTCCGTGATGCTGCCGCTGGACGAAGGAGAAGCGCAAGGCGCCCGTCAGATTCTCGAGCGTGAGCTGCAGGGGCAGGGGATGCGCATCGTTGGTTGGCGTACGGTTCCCACCAACCCAGAATGCCTCGGTCCCATCGCCAGGGACTGTCAGCCGCGTTTCGAGCAGCTCCTTATCAATGACGCCGAAAATGCTCAGGGTGAGGCCCGCTTTAATGCGCGCTTGTATGTGGCTAGGCGCAAAGCCGAATTGCAGCTCAGTGGTGATGTCTATATCGCCAGCCTTTCCACCAGTGTGCTCTCTTACAAGGGATTGATGATCCCGGCGGACCTGCCCAAGTTCTTCCCCGAACTGGCCGACCCCCGCCTGGAGACCGCAATTTGTGTTTTCCACCAGCGATTTTCCACCAATACTATGCCCCGCTGGCCCCTGGCACAGCCATTCCGCCTATTGGCACACAATGGCGAAATCAACACCATCACCGGCAACCGCAATTGGTCCGTGGCGCGCACCAACAAGTTTGTCACCGAGCTGATTCCCGAGTTGAATGAGCTGGTGCCGTTGGTGAACCGCGAGGGCTCCGATTCCTCCAGCCTGGATAATATGCTGGAAATGTTGGTGGCGGGCGGAATGGAACTGCACCGCGCGGTGCGTATGCTAGTCCCACCAGCCTGGCAGAATGTCGAGGGTATGGACGCGGATCTGCGTGCTTTTTACGAATATATCTCCATGCATATGGAGCCCTGGGATGGTCCCGCCGGCCTGGTGATGACGGATGGTCGTCACGCCGTGTGTACCCTCGACCGCAATGGTTTACGTCCATCCCGCTGGGTGATTACCAAGGACGATATCATCACTGTCGCCTCGGAAGTCGGCGTATACGACTATGCGCCGGAAGATGTGGTCGCCAAGGGGCGACTGGGACCTGGGCAGATGCTCTCTGTGGATACTGTGGAAGGTAAGCTTTACCACACCACCGATATTGACAATATGCTCAAGCGCACCCAGCCCTATAAACGCTGGTTGAAAGACAAGGCGCGCCGTATTCGCTCCACTCTGGTAACGGCCCCTGTCGATAACAACTTTTCTCACCAGCAGTTCAAGGTCTACCAGAAGCTGTTCAGCTCTTCCCTGGAAGAGCGCGATAAGGTCGTGCGTCCCATGGCGGAAGCCGGCCAGGAAGCGGTGGGTTCCATGGGGGATGACACGCCGATGGCGGTGTTGTCCCGTTACAACCGTTCTCTCTACGACTACTTCCGCCAGCAGTTTGCCCAGGTGACCAACCCGCCTATTGACCCCCTGCGGGAGACGGTGGTGATGTCCCTAGAGACTTGTTTGGGGCGTGAGAAGTCTGTCTTCGAGGAAACCCCGGAGCACGCCGACCGGGTGATTTTGTCCTCCCCGGTATTGTCCCATATGAAATACACCGCACTGCTGTCGCTGGATCGTCCTGGCTTCGATGCGGAGATTTTCGACCTGAATTTCGACCCGGTTGAACTGGATTTACAAGGCGCCATTGAGCGGTTGTGCGCCAAAGTCGAGGCCTCGGTGCGCGCCGGCACCGTGATCGTGGTGCTCTCCGATCGGGATATCCGCCAGGGCCACCTACCGATAGATGCGCTGCTCGCCACCGGAGCCGTGCACCACCATCTTGTGCATGCCGGCCTACGCTGTGACTCCAACGTGGTTGTGGATACGGCCAGTGCGCGGGATGCTCACCAGCTCGCCTGCCTGGTCGGTGTGGGCGCTACCGCAGTGCACCCCTACTTCTCCTACAGCATCATCAATCACCTGATCGATACTGGTGAACTTCTGCTGGATGCGGCAGAAGCGCAAAAGAATTATCGCAACGGCATTATCAAAGGCTTGCTGAAAATTCTGTCAAAAATGGGAATTTCCACGGTGGCTTCCTACCGCGGTGCACTGCTCTTTGAATTGGTTGGTCTCTCCAAAGAAGTGGTTAACCTGTGCTTCCCCGGTGCTCCCTCTCGTATTGAGGGCGCGGGCTTTACTGAATTACAGGCGGATATGGCCTCGCGCGCCGATATTGCCTGGAAGGCGCGCAAGCCGGTGTCCCCTGGAGGCTTGCACAAGTATGTGCACGGTACCGAATACCATACCTTTAACCCGGATGTGGTGACGGCCTTGCGCCGTGCCGCCAGCACCGGGGATTACTCCGCCTGGCGTGATTATGCACAGCTGGTCAATCAGCGTCCGGTAGCGACTCTGCGGGATATGCTCGATTTCAAGGAAAACCTCGAACCGGTCGCCCTCGAGGACGTTGAGCCGGTCGAGCAGATTGTGCGCCGCTTTGATTCTGCCGCCATGTCCCTGGGGGCCCTCTCTCCGGAGGCACATGAATCCCTGGCTCAGGCGATGAACCGTCTGGGCGGCCGCTCCAACAGTGGAGAGGGTGGCGAGGACCCGGCGCGTTTTGGTACCGACAAGGTTTCAAAGATCAAGCAGATCGCCTCGGGGCGTTTTGGTGTCACGCCCCATTATCTGGTGAATGCCGAAGTTCTGCAGATCAAGGTGGCTCAGGGCGCCAAGCCCGGTGAGGGCGGGCAGTTGCCCGGCGGCAAGGTGAATGACCTAATCGCGCGGCTGCGCTACTCGGTGCCTGGTGTCACTCTGATTTCACCGCCACCGCACCACGATATCTATTCCATTGAGGATTTGGCCCAGCTGATCTTCGATCTGAAACAGGTCAACCCCGATGCCCTGGTCTCGGTCAAACTGGTGTCCCGCCCCGGTGTCGGCACCATTGCTGCCGGCGTGGCTAAGGCCTATGCCGATCTGATCACGATCTCCGGCTACGACGGCGGCACCGCCGCCAGCCCTATTACTTCCATTCGTTACGCCGGTTCCCCCTGGGAATTGGGTCTGGCGGAGACGCATCAGACCCTGCGCGCCAATGACTTGCGCGGCAAAGTGCGGGTGCAGACCGATGGTGGCCTCAAGACGGGTCTGGATGTGGTGAAAGCGGCGATTCTCGGTGCGGAGAGCTTTGGCTTTGGTACCGCGCCCATGGTAGCGATCGGCTGTAAATACCTGCGTATCTGTCACCTGAATAATTGCGCCACAGGCATTGCCACTCAGCGCAAAAATTTGCGCGACGAGCACTATATCGGTACCGCCGAGATGGCGATGAACTTCTTCCGTTTTGTCGCCGAGGAAACCCGCGAGTGGATGGCGCGCCTCGGGGTGCGCACTATGGAAGAGCTGGTCGGTCGCGTTGATTTGTTGCGCGTCCTGGAAGGTGAAACCGATAAGCAGAAGAGATTGGATCTGTCGCCGCTGTTGCACACCGACGCATTGCTCGACAGCAAACCGCAGACGTGCCAGCAGGCCAAGAACGCACCCTGGGATAAGGGGGAGTTGGCCGAGCGTATGGTGGAAGAGATTCTGCCCGCCATAGAAAACCTAAGTGGTGGCGACTTCAGTTATGACGTGACCAACTGCGATCGTTCCCTGGGTGCGCGCCTGTCAGGTGAAATCGCCAAACGCCATGGTAACCAGGGCATGGTCGAGGCCCCGATCAAGCTCCATCTCAAAGGGGTCGCCGGGCAGTCTTTTGGCGTATGGAATGCCGGTGGCCTGGAGATGTACCTCGAGGGGGATGCCAACGATTATGTCGGTAAGGGCATGGCCGGTGGCAAGCTGGTTATTCGCCCGCCACAGGGCAGCGAGTTTGCCTCCCAGGACACCAGTATCGTCGGCAACACCTGCCTGTATGGCGCCACCGGCGGCAAACTGTTTGCTGCGGGCCGTGCCGGTGAGCGCTTTGCCGTGCGCAACTCCGGCGCCTTCGCCGTGGTGGAGGGGGCCGGCGATCACTGTTGTGAATATATGACCGGCGGTATGGTCGCGGTACTGGGGCGCACAGGCTTCAACTTTGGTGCCGGCATGACCGGCGGTTTTGCCTATGTACTGGATTTGGAGCGCGATTTCTTTGACCGTTGCAATCACGAGCTCATCGAGTTGCGCCGTATCAGCAGCGAGATTTTAGAGCCGCACCAGAGCCACCTGCGCGAGGTGACCGAGGCCTACGCCGCGGAGACCGGCAGTGCCTGGGGCGCGGAGCTACTGGATAATTTCGATGATTACCTGAGCCGTTTCTGGCTGGTTAAACCCAAGGCGGCAAGCCTTGCGGATCTTCTTTCTGACGTGCGCAAGCGCGGCGAATAAGGCTGGGGTGGAGAAACAGTATGAAAGACAGACTGAACAACGATTTCCAGTTTATCGATGTGTCCCGTATCGATCCGCCGAAAAAAGACATCATCACGCGCACCAACGAGTTTGTGGAGATCTACCAACCTTTCAGCGAAAACCAGGTAGCGAGCCAAGCGCACCGTTGCTTGGACTGTGGCAATCCCTATTGTGAGTGGAAATGCCCGGTGCACAATTATATTCCCAACTGGCTCAAGTTGATCAGCGAGGGGAACGTGATTGAGGCGGCGGAACTCTGCCATGAAACCAATACGCTGCCGGAAGTCTGCGGGCGCGTGTGTCCCCAGGATCGCCTGTGCGAGGGCGCCTGCACTCTCAATGATGGCTTTGGCGCAGTGACTATAGGCAATGCGGAAAAGTACATCACCGATACGGCTTTTGCCCTGGGCTGGCGCCCGGATCTCAGCCATGTGGAAAAAACCGGTAAAAAGGTCGCTATTGTGGGCGCCGGTCCCGCAGGGTTGGGTTGTGCCGATATTTTGGTGCGCAATGGCGTACAGCCGGTGGTTTTCGACAAGCACCCAGAGATCGGCGGCCTGATCACCTTCGGTATCCCCGAGTTCAAGCTGGAAAAATCGGTGATGGAAAAGCGCCGTGAGGTGTTTGTCGAGATGGGAGTGGAGTTCTGTCTCAATACTGAGGTGGGCAAGGACATCAGTTTTGATCAGCTGCTCAACGACTACGATGCCGTATTCCTGGGAATGGGCACTTACAACTATATGAAAGGCGGCTTTCCTGGCGAGGACCTACCCGGCGTCCACGACGCCCTGCCGTTCCTGGTGGCCAACGTCAATCGCAATATGGGTTGGGAAAAGGACCCCGCTGAATTTGTATCGGTGGAGGGCAAGCGCGTAGTGGTACTCGGTGGTGGTGATACCGCCATGGACTGTAATCGCAGCTCTGTCCGCCTGGGGGCGAAAAGCGTGACCTGCGCCTATCGTCGCGACGAGGAAAATATGCCCGGCTCCCGCCGCGAGGTGGTCAACGCCAAAGAAGAGGGCGTGCAATTTCTGTTTAACCGTCAGCCGGTGGAGATTGTCGGCGATGGCAAGGTTTCTGGGGTTAAGGTGGTCACTACACAGCTGGGCGAGCCCGACGAGAACGGCCGCCGCCGCCCGCAAGTGGTACCGGAATCCGAAGAGGTGATCCCGGCGGATATTGTGTTGGTTGCATTCGGTTTTCGTCCAAGCCCGGCGGAGTGGTTTGCCGAGCACAAAATTGAGGTGGCGGACTGGGGCGGCGTGGTTGCCCCGGAAGAGCAGAAATACAAATTCCAGACCTCCAACGAGAAGGTCTTTGCCGGTGGCGATATGGTGCGCGGATCCGACTTGGTGGTGACGGCCATCTGGGAGGGGCGGCAGGCCGGCGAGGGTATTTTGGATTATTTGGATATCTGATCGGCTAAATCATGAATGGGAGGCTTTAAGCCTCCCGTTTTTTTCTTCGTGCGAGTTTGAGTTCGTATCAATGATATTTTTGTCGCTCTGTTTATAGTGGCCCCGCCCCCTGTACAATGGCCGTTTTTTTAGCCCGCTCGGTGTACCCATGTCTGATAACAAACCGTCCGAATTGAAAAACGACCGCTTTCTTCGCGCCCTTTTGCGTCAGCCCGTGGATCGAACGCCTGTGTGGATGATGCGCCAAGCGGGTCGTTATTTACCCGAGTACCGCGCCAGTCGCGCGGAGGCGGGCAGTTTTATGGACTTGTGCCGCAATACTGAACTGGCGTGCGAGGTCACTTTGCAGCCGCTGGAACGCTACCCGCTGGATGCGGCGATCCTGTTCTCGGATATCCTCACAATTCCAGATGCCATGGGATTGGGTCTCTATTTTGCGGAGGGCGAGGGGCCCAAATTCCACAAGCCGCTGCGCAGTGCCGCCGATATTGAGGCCCTGGAAGTGGTCAACAGCGAGCGCGACCTCGACTACGTTATGAACGCCGTTTCCACTATTCGCCGGGAACTGAATGGGCGTGTGCCGTTGATTGGCTTTTCCGGCAGCCCCTGGACTCTGGCTACCTATATGATCGAGGGTGGCTCGAGCAAGGACTTTGCCCGTTGTAAGGAGATGCTCTACAACCGCCCGGAATTGATGCACCAGCTGCTAACGGTGCTGGCCGACTCGGTGACCGATTACCTGAATACGCAGATTCGCGCCGGCGCTCAAGCGGTACAGATCTTTGATACCTGGGGTGGCGCTTTGAGCCACAGCGCTTATCGCGAGTTCTCCCTGCAGTATATGCAGCGTATTCTCAGCGGTCTGATCAAGGAGGCCGATGGCCGTCGGGTACCCGCGATCCTGTTCACGAAAGGTGGTGGCCAATGGCTGGAAGCCATGGCGGATACCGGTGCCGATGCCCTGGGGCTCGACTGGACCACCGATATCGGCAGCGCCCGCGCACGAGTAGGGGACCGCGTCGCTCTGCAGGGTAACCTGGATCCCTCTGTGCTCTACGCCAGCCCGAAGCGTATTCGCGAGGAAGTAGAGGCGATTTTGAAGTCCTTTGGCCAGGGTAACGGCCACATATTCAACCTCGGTCACGGTATCACCCCGAAAGTCGATCCAGCCCACGCTGGCGCCATGATCGAGGCTGTTGTGGAGCTTTCCGCAAAATATCACGCTTAATTGTGGTGTTTAGTGTCTAAGTCTGTGAATACAGTCGCAGTTTGTCAGGGTGCTCGCCAATATCTGTCCGTGATATAAAGGTGCGCCTGTCTGAGGGGCCCCGGTCGCTGTGCCGGGGCCCGCACTCAGGACGGTCTTCAGGCAATCATCACACTGGTCGGCATCTCTCCAAGTGGCAATCGAACAAGTAAAAATCTCCGTCGGTGATCTACAGCGCGGCATGTTTGTATCCCGGCTCGACAGGCCCTGGACGCGCACCCCATTCGCATTACAGGGTTTTTATGTTCGCGATTTGGAAGAGATTCGCCAGCTGCAGAAGTATTGCCGTTACGTTTACGTGGATGTACATAAAACGGTGGGCAGCGCTGGTGCCACATTGCGCCGCCTGATTGGCAGTGGCGCGAGTGCCAAGGGGCAGGGACGCACTGTCTCCCGTGTCACCATTCCCTGTCGCCCTGTCACGGTTACTCATAAGGCCTATCCACCCCCGCAGCCGGCTCAGCGCGAGGCGGGCAATGCGCGCAAGCTACACGGGCAGATACTGCGTGGGATGGGCGAGGTGATGGGACTGGTAGCGAGTAACCGCCCCCTGCCAGTACAGCCAATGAATCGGGTAGTGGAGGATTTGGTCGAGAGCGTGTTGCGCAGTCCCGATGCTTTTGCCTGGCTGGCTCGAGTGCGCGATAGAGATGAGCACACCTACAGCCACTCGGTGCGCGCCAGTATTTGGGCCGTGTTGTTTGGTCGACATATTGGCCTGGCGCGGCACGAGTTAGTGCAATTGGGGGTGGCCACACTCCTCAAGGACGTGGGGAAACTGGCAATCCCGGCCGAGGTACTGCAAGTGAAGCAGCGCGATCCGCGCGCTGAACTGGAGTACCGCAAGTTTGTACAGCACAGTGTGCAGATGTTGTCCGCAGATGCGCAGGTCGACCCCCAGGTGATCAATATTGTGCGTGGTCACCGCGAGCGCCACGATGGTGGTGGCTATCCCGATGGCTTGCGCGGCGACAAAATTCCTGTGCTGGCACGCATGTGCGGGATAGTGACCTTTTACGATGAGGCGACTAATCCCCGTGGAGCCAGCCAGCCCATTGCTCCCTCCAGGGCAGTTGCGGATCTCTATGACCTTCGCGGCATCGCCTACCAGGAGCAGCTGGTGGTCGAATTTATTCAGGCCATAGGGCTTTACCCCACGGGCACCCAGGTAGAACTTTCCAGTGGAGAGGTGGGGGTTGTGGTGGAACAGACTTATGACCGCCGCCTGCGCCCCAAGGTGATGATCGTGCTCGATGCGCACAAGCGCCAGTTGAGTAAACCGCGCCTATTTGACTTGGCTGCGGCCGAAGATCGCGCTGAAAAGCTGATCCAGAGCGGTAAGATGCGCCCCGAGGAAAAGGTCAGCATTGTGCGGGATATAGAGCCGGGAGCCTATCCCGAGGTCAATACCACAGCCGTGCGGGACAATTATCTATTCAAGAGTGGTGGGCAGCTGTCCCGTTTCTTCTCGCGCCTAGCCAGGTAGGCGGCTTACTGTCTTGAAACAGGGAGCGCCTGGACGAGTGGAAGCGGCGCATTTAGGCCGCTTCCCAAGAGGCTAGCCTTTATCGGCAATTTTATTGCCAAAGTGCTCCCCCATTTGCACAGGGGATTCCGCTTCCAGGCTATCCAGCCAGCGCACTTGGTCAGCACCGAACAGCATGATCACCGTGGAACCCAGTTTAAAGCGCCCCATTTCTTCGCCTTTACGCAAATAGACCGGCGATTTTTCTTGGTAGTCCGTGGTGCGCACTGTACGAGTGTGCGGGGTCACCTGACCAGCCCATACGGTTTCTATTCCAGCGACGATCATGGCGCCGACCAAAATCATGGCCATGGGACCGGCGGCCGTATCGAACACGCATACCAGGCGTTCGTTACGGGCAAAGAGGCGCGGCACATTTTCTGCAGTGACGGTGTTGACCGAAAACAGCTGGCCCGGTACATAGGTCATGCTGCGCAGGGTACCGTCGACCGGCATATGCACCCGGTGATAATCCTTGGGTGACAGGTAAACCGTGGCGAAATGGCCGTCGTTAAACTGCGCCGCTAACTCGGGGTTGCCACCGACCAGCTCCAACAGGCTGTAATCGTGACCTTTGGCCTGGAACACGCGTCCGTTGTGGATTCCGCCCAGCTGGCTGATTGCGCCATCGGCAGGGCAGGCGAGGCTCTGTTCTCCGCTGACAACCGGTCGTACACCTTCCTTAAGCTCGCGGGTAAAAAAATCGTTGAACGTGCGGTAGGCAGTGCAGTCGGTTTCTTTGGCCTCCTGCATATCGACGCCATACTTATCGACAAACCAGCGGGTGAAAGGGTCTTTGATCGACTTGATCGGCGTATTCGCCAGCCAACCGGCTGCGCGGGATAGCGCATGCTGTGGGGTCAGGTATTGCAGTGTGGTAAAGAGTTTCGGGTTCATACAAGTACAACGTTTCTGCTAATGCTTACTGTTCAACGGGCGTACCGGGCAGATTGCCCCATTCGCTCCAGGAGCCGGGATAGGGGCGGATATCAAAGCCCAGGGATTTGCCCACTAACCAGGTAAAACCGGAACGGTGGTGGCTCTGGCAGTGGGTGACGATTTTGTGCTCACCATCAATGCCCAGTTTGGCCAGAATCTCCCGCGCATCGGTGCGGATACGCAGGTCGCGTTGTGGGTCCATCAGCTGGGTCCACTCGCAGTTAATGGCACCGGGAATATGGCCGCCCTTCATCGCCAATACTCTTTCACCACAATATTCCTGGGGGGAACGGGCATCCCAGATGAGGAAATCGGGGTTGCCCAATTGCTCCTGAATCTGCTGGGCATTCATGGCGGCATTGGTATCGATGGAGATTTCAATCTCACTTGGAGTGGCCCGTGACTCTTCAGTGGTCACTGGCAGGCCGGCACCGCGCCAGGCGTGCATACCGCCGTTCAGGTAGCTGTAGTTGCGGTGGCCAATACTCTCTAAGGTCCACAGGAAACGCCCGGCCCAGCCACCGCCCTCATCATCGCAGGCCACCACATGGGTTTCCGCATGCAAACCAATAGCGCGAAAGACACGAGTGAGCTGTTCCAAATCTGGCAGTTTACCCGGTGCCGGTGAAGTGCCGGCCATCAGTGCCTGAAAAGGCAGGTGCAGAGCGCCGGGAATATGGCCATTGAGGTAGTTTTGGCTGGAGCTGAGGTCGATAACCAGTAGTTCCTCGTGCTCCAGCTCGGCGGCGAGTTCTTCCGCCTCGATAATCAGGTTCAAAATTTGTTCTCCGATTCCAGGCTGTTGCGCAGGTGCAGAAAGCTGTTCATGCGGCGCTCACTGATGTCGCCATTGGCCAGTGCCTCGTGAATGGCACAGCCGGGCTCGCCCTGGTGGCGGCAGTCGCGAAAGCGGCAGTGGCCGATAAAAGGGCGAAACTCCACGAATCCCTCCAAAAGCGCGGCCTCCTCCATGTGCCAAAGGCCAAACTCACGGATGCCGGGGGAGTCTATCAGATCACCGCCACTGGGCAGGTGAAACAGTTCCGCCGCGGTGGTGGTGTGGGTGCCTTTGAGCGTCGCCTCGGATAGGGCGCCTGTACGCGCCCCGGCGCTGGGCAGCAGGGCGTTTACCAGAGATGATTTGCCCACGCCGGACTGCCCCACAAAAACGCTACTGCCTTTTGCTAGGGTTTGGAGCAGATGCGGCAGGCCCTCACCGGTTTTGGTGGAGAGGCGCAGCACCGGGTAGCCGAGATCGGGATAGGGCGCGAGTAGCGCCTCGAGCGCTTCGCGGTTGCCGTCGTCGATCAGGTCGATTTTGTTCAGCAGCAGGATCGGCGCTATGCCGGTGGTTTCAGCGGCGACCAGATAGCGGTCGATAGCATTGGCGAAGGGCTCCGGGTAGGGTGCAATAACGATGACGATACGATCGATATTGGCCGCGACAGTTTTCAGGTCTCCGTAGCGGTCCGGGCGCTGTAGTTCCGAGCTGCGCGGCAAACGCGCTCCCACAACCCCGTAGCCACCATCGCTGTCACTGGTGGCCGGGTGCCAGGCGACACGGTCACCTGTCACCAGGGTGTCTATATTGGCGCGAAGGTGGCAGCGCTGGCGCAAGGAGGCATCACTCTCACTCTCTACCAGAATTTGGGTGCCGTAATTGGCAATGACCAAACCGGTCTGCTCCTGACCCAGCTGGCCATCGTCGAGAACCTGCTCTGCGGACTCTTCGCGTTTGCGCGCTCGCGCCTCGCGCTCCTGCTGGATTTTGGTCACTCGCCACTGCTGGCGGCGGTTCAATTTGCGTTTACTCATGCACAGACACCTGGAGATTAGCGGCGGATTATAGCCATTGCCGGGTAGTTGCGGTAACTTGCGCGGAAAGTTTGAGGAGACCCGCTGTGGATCAGAACAACCTGATCTGGATTGATCTGGAAATGACCGGCCTCGATCCAGAAAAAGAGCGCATTATCGAGATTGCGACAGTCGTGACCGATTCCCGGCTCAATATCCTCGCTGAGGGCCCGGCCTTGGTGGTGCATCAGAGTAATGAGTTGCTCGATGCCATGGATGACTGGAACACCGAACAGCACGGTGGTTCGGGTCTGGTCGCAAAAGTGAAGGAATCGGTCATCTCTGAGCGGGAGGCGGAGCGGGAGACTCTGGAGTTTTTGCGCCATTGGGTACCCGAAGGGGCCTCGCCGATGTGCGGTAACTCTATCGGTCAGGACCGCCGTTTCCTAGTCAAATATATGCCGTACCTGGAAGCCTACTTTCACTATCGCAATCTGGATGTGAGCTCGGTAAAGGAATTGGCCAGGCGCTGGCGACCGGATGTATTGGATGGAGTGAAAAAGCACAGTAGCCATCTGGCCCTCGACGATATTCGCGATTCCATCGAAGAACTGCGCCACTATCGTGAGACCTTTTTTCGCCTCAGTTGAGGGCCCGATTACTCCTCTGCTGGTGAGGGGCTACTGGGTTGCACGCTTGATTTTACGCTTGCGTTTGCGTCCACTGCGCAGCCTCGCCAGGGCCCAGTCGATGTGCTCCTGCACCAGAGGTGTTGCCGTTTGCCGTGCCTGCTCCAGGGTTTCGAAAACCTCGGCGCCGGCCTCGCCGTTGCCGAGGCCTACTGCCAGATTGCGCTGCCAGCGCTCGTAGCCGATGCGGCGAATGGGCGAGCCCTCAGTCTTGCGCAGAAACTCTTCCTCGCTCCAATGAAACAGCGCTAGCAGATCGCCGCTATCGAGGCCATGGCGCGGGTGGAAATCCTGCTCAGCGGTAGGTTTGGCAAATTTATTCCAGGGACAGATTGTCTGACAGTCGTCGCAGCCGAATACGCGGTTTCCGATGGGCTCGCGGAACTCCTCTGGAATGGGCCCCTTGTTTTCGATGGTCAGGTAGGAAATACAGCGGCCCGCATCCAGGGTGCGCGGGCTGATAAAGGCATCGGTCGGGCAGACTTTGAGGCAGGCCACACAGTCGCCACACTCGTCGGCAAAATCACCCTTGTCCACCGGTAGAGCCAGGTTGGTGTAAATCTCACCGAGAAAAAAGAAGGAGCCGGCCCTGGAATTGATCAGCAGGCAGTTTTTGCCCACCCAGCCCAGGCCGGCCTTGCGCGCCAGGGCACGCTCCATTACCGGAGCGCTGTCGGTGAAGGCGCGCCCCTTGGATTCGATACCGCGCTCTGCACAGAAAGCGTCAATTTTCTTGGCCAGGGCGGCTAGGCGTTTACGGATCAACTTATGGTAATCGCGCCCATTGGCGTAGCGCGAGATATAGGCTTTGCTGGAATCTTTAAGTATTTTGATCGGCTGGGTGTCCGGTGGCAGGTAGTCGAGGCGCACGCTGATGGCGCGCAGGGTGCCTTCTTCCAGCAGCTCCGGCCGCCAGCGTTTTGCCCCGTGAGCCCCCATCCACTCCATGTCTGCGTGGTAGCCTTTATCGATCCAGGCGCGCAGGCGCTCGCCGTCCTCCTCCAGCTGGCAGTCGGTGATCCCGACCTGCTGAAAACCCAGTTCTCGCCCCCAGAGTTTGATCAGGTCAGCTAATTCGGCGAGCAGTGATTCGGTCATAGATAAAGCGGCTCGATATCCCATGCAAGCACATTGACTGGCCGGGGCGGTATACTTTGCCGTCAGCAAGTGATGGCGATGCAATCGTCCATTTTGCCACAGATGACATCTTCACCATATTGCGGGAGCCGCATGGATACGCCACAACCTTTGTACAGTGCCGAATCGGTACGGGAACTCGACCGACAAACCATCGCAGCACTGGGAATTCCCTCTATTCAGTTGATGAAGCGCGCCGCCCGTGCGGCCTTTGCGCACCTGCACAGGCGCTGGGGCGATATCGGTCGCATCCAGGTTTTTTGTGGTGGTGGCAATAATGGCGGCGACGGCTATGTAATCGCGGCCCTGGCTGCGCAGAAGAAAATCCCCGTCACGGTTTTTGCCTGTGTCGACCCAGTGCAGTTGAAGGGCGATGCGCGTGAGGCCCATGCGTACGCGTGCCGGGAAGGGGTACAGGTGCTGAACTCTCTCACCGAGCTGGACAGTGCGGATGGGGACACCCTGATCGTGGATGCGCTGCTGGGAACGGGATTTAGCGGTGAGCTGCGCCCGGATGTAGGTCATGCTATTGAACGAATTCGGAAAAGCCCCGGTCCCGTTTTCTCTGTGGATATTCCCTCGGGCTTGAATGCCGATAGTGGCTGCGCCGAGCTGGCGGTTCAGGCGGACATGACGGTGACTTTTATCGGGCGCAAGCTGGGGCTCTATTGTGGGCGCGGCCCGGCCCTTTGCGGTGAGGTGATTTTTGCAGATTTGGGTGCGCCGGTATCAGCTCAGCAGGCACTGCAGCCTCTGGTGCAGCGTTATTCGGCTACCAGTATTAAGCGCCTGTCAGCCCGTCCTGTGGACAGCTTCAAAAATCTATTCGGGCATATCCTGGTCGTGGGCGGCGATAACGGCTTTGGTGGCGCGGTGTTAATGGCTGCGCAATCTTCCGCGCGCTGTGGCGCCGGCTTGATATCTCTGGCAACCCGCCCTGAGCACCTCACCGCTGCTCTGACCCGCTGCCCGGAAGTAATGGCACACTCGGTGATTTCCGGTCAGGAGCTGGAACCGCTGCTCGAGGGACCGGATGTCATTGCGGTGGGCCCAGGCCTGGGGCGTTCCCCTTGGAGCGAGCAGTTGTTGGCTCGGGCCGGCCGCGCGCAGGTGCCGCTGGTGGTGGATGCCGATGCGCTGAATATCCTCGCCGGTGGGCGGGTGCTCGCAGGAGTAAAGCGTGATGACTGGGTACTGACCCCACATGTGGGCGAGGCAGCGCGCCTGCTTGGTTGCGACACAAAGGAAGTACTGGCCGACCCCCGCGCCGCAGCGGTGGCAGTTCAGCAGAAATTCAGTGGGGTGGTGATACTTAAAGGCGCGGGTACCCTGGTTGCCCACGATGGCGGTGTCGACCTGATTAACAGCGGCAATCCGGGTATGGCGTCCGGGGGTATGGGCGACCTGCTTACCGGGATAGTTGCGGCGCTGATCGGTCAGCACTTGCCACTGGTGGAAGCCGCGCGCCTAGCGGTTTGGCTGCACGGCGAAGCGGGGGATCGCGCCGCGGAAGAGGGGCTGCGCGGTTTGTTGGCTACCGATTTATTGCCCTGGATTCGACGATTGGTGGACTGATGGCGAGTGAACTGAAACTGTATTTAAGGGACGAAGAAGCGACGGTGGCCAGCGGTGAAGCGCTGGGTCGCGCCTGCCTGGCCAGTGGCCTGCAACGGGGCCTAACCCTCTACTTGAATGGCCAGCTGGGTGCCGGCAAGACTACGTTTTGTCGGGGTGTGTTAAGGGCTTTTGGGCACCAGGGTGCGGTGAAGAGTCCCACTTACACACTGGTGGAACCCTACGAGCTCGGTACGCAACGAGTTTATCATTTTGACCTCTACCGCCTAGGCGATGCCGAGGAATTGGAATTTATGGGGGTGCGGGATTATTTTGCCGCGCACAGCCTGAGCCTGGTGGAGTGGCCCGAGCGAGGCGTCGGCGTATTGCCAGAGCCAGATCTGCAGTTGGATTTGGGCGTCCCGGATAGCGGCCGCCAGCTTTTGCTGGAAGCGCACTCCAAACAGGGCAGTGCGGTGATCCACACGCTGGTAAAGATGTTGCAAAAGTAGCGGATAGACCTGGATTCAGGGAAGCGGGATAAAAAAGTGAAAGGGTTGGGAAGTGATGAGTAGGATGTGGTACTCGCTGGTGGCCTGGGGGTTCGGGCTGGCAATCATACTGCCCCTGAAGGCGGCGGAAGTGGAGGGGGTGCGCCTGTGGCGTGCACCAGACCACACGCGCTTGGTTTTTGACTTGAGTGGTCCGGCGGAGCACAAACTGTTTACCCTGAGCAGCCCGCACCGGGTTGTGGTGGATATTGCCGATACCAAGTTGCAAGCACAGCTGAGCGAACTGGACCTTAAGGATACGCCTATTGCCCAGGTGCGCCACGCCCGCCACAACAAGAAAGACCTGCGAGTGGTGCTCGACCTCAAACAGCAAATCAATCCACGCAGTTTCGCCCTGCGCCGCCACGAGCTGCTGCCGGACCGCCTTGTGCTCGACCTCTATGACAAGACTGAGAACAAGGAGAAAACCCTACAGGAGGTGAGCACCGAGCGGGATATCGTGATCGCTGTAAATGCTGGTCACGGCGGGGAAGACCCGGGGGCCCTGGGCCCCGGGGGACTGCGGGAGAAGGATGTCGTACTGGCGATTGCGCGCAAACTGCAAAGGGCGCTTGAGCGCGAGCGGGGCTTCAGCGCGAAGCTCGTGAGAACTGGCGATTACTTCATTCCCCTACGGCAGAGGGTAAAGAAAGGGCGCAAAATGCGTGCGGATCTGTATGTTTCGGTTCACGCCGATGCCTTTACGCGCAAGGAAGCTCGCGGGGCCGGTGTCTATGCGGTTTCCTCACGCGGCGCCACCAGTGAAACTGCGCGCTTTTTGGCTCAGCGGGAAAACGAGTCTGACCTGATCGGCGGTGTCGGAGATCTGAGCTTGGATGACAAGGACGACACCCTCGCCGGGGTACTTCTGGATCTATCGATGACCGCCACGATGAATGCCAGCCTGGATATTGGTGCCAGTGTATTAAGCTCGCTGGGGAGTTTTACCCACCTGCATAAAAAGAAAGTGGAGCAGGCTAACTTCTCGGAGCTGCGCAACCCGGATGTGCCCTCAATTCTGGTGGAGACTGGCTTTATCACCAACCCCTACGAATCCCGACGGTTGAGCGACCCCAAATTTCAGCAACGTATGGCAGAAAAACTCAGCGAAGGTATAGTGGCCTACTTCAGCAGCCGCCCCCCTGCGGGGACCTGGCTGGCGGCCAATCAGCACACCAAGTCGCGGCGCCATGTGATCGCCCGTGGTGAGACCCTGTCCGGGATCGCCGCGCGGTATAATATCTCCGTGGCAGCCTTGATGAGCGCCAACGGGATTAAAAACTCTGTCATTCGAGTGGGTCAGACCCTGAGCATCCCCTCGGGATAACCCTCAAGTTTTACTGCCTTCCAGGCCGGTCATATCAGCGTTAACAGGCCAGAATCATGCACGAACGTATCCAGCAATTATCGCCCCGTCTCGCCAACCAGATTGCCGCCGGTGAGGTGGTCGAACGGCCTGCCTCGGTTGTCAAGGAGTTGCTGGAAAACAGTCTCGATGCCGGTGCTACGCGCTTGGAAGTGGATATCGACAACGGCGGTATCAAGCGCATGAAGGTGCACGATAACGGCAAGGGAATCGAGCGCGAAGATCTGCCAATGGCCCTGGCACGCCATGCCACCTCAAAAATACACGCGCTGGAGGATCTGGAGGCGGTGGCTACTCTGGGATTTCGCGGCGAGGCGTTGGCCAGTATTTCCTCGGTGGCGCGCCTGTCTCTTACAAGTAGCCGCGATGAGAGTGGCAAGGGCTGGCAGGTGAGTGCCGAGGGCCGCGATATGCAGGCGCAGTTGGCCCCGGCTGCTCATCCCCGCGGCACCACCGTGGATGTGCGCGACCTCTTCTTTAACACGCCCGCAAGGCGCAAATTCCTGCGCACCGAAAAGACCGAATTTAACCGTATCGACGACACCATTAAACGCCTGGCACTGTCTAGATTCGATGTCTCCATCAGCCTGCGCCACAATGGCAAGGGGGTGCACAACCTGCGTGCGGGCAGCGGTCGTGTAGAGATGGAGCGCCGCGTGGCCCAGGTATGCGGTCCGGCGTTTATGCAAAATGCCCTGCATATTGATGTGGAGCGCAGCGGATTGCGTCTGTGGGGCTGGGTGGCTGAGCCGGCATTCTCGCGCTCCCAGGCCGACTTACAGTTTTTTTATGTCAATGGCCGTGCCATTCGCGACAAGGTCGTGAGCCACGCGGTGCGTCGCGCCTATGCCGATGTGCTGTATCACGGCCGCCACCCGGCGTTTGTTCTTTACCTGGAGCTGGACCCGGCGTCTGTGGATGTGAATGTGCACCCCACCAAGCACGAGGTGCGCTTCCGCGATGGCCGTCTGGTGCACGACTTCTTGTTTGGCAGTTTGCACCGTGCTCTGGCGGACGTGCGCCCAGGGCAGCGGGAAGAGGGCACCGCGGAGGTAGATACAGGAGAGGCTGAGACGGGAGAGCGGGCAAGTGGTATTCAGACGGGTGAGTTTGCCGGCCAACACAAAATGCCGCTCAGCAACCGCCCCTCCCCGGCGAACCTTCAGCAGCAGATGAATACTTACGGCGCTCTTCACCAGCCCTACCGTGAACCGGCGGGGATTGCCGAGCCCACCGGATCGCTGGTTGAGGCCCATGTTGCGGCTCCAGTTGCCCCTTCAATGCCCGCAGCCAGCGGGGAAGACATACCGCCGCTGGGTTTCGCTATGGCCCAACTACACGGTATTTATATCCTCGCGCAAAATGCGCTGGGCATGATTGTAGTGGACATGCACGCGGCCCATGAGCGCATTGTTTATGAACAGATGAAGGTGGCTCATGCCGCCGGTGGTATTCAGGCTCAGCCCCTTTTAGTGCCGGTAAGCCTGGCCGTGAGTCAGCGCGAAGCGGACTGTTTTGAAGAGCGCAGCGAGGTGTTTACTGCGCTCGGCTTTGTGCTGCAGCGCGCGGGGCCGGAAACCCTACTGGTGCGCCAGGTGCCCACTATGTTGCACGGCGCTCAGGTGGAGCAGCTGGTGCGCGATGTGCTGTCGGACCTGCTCGGACAGGGTGATAGTGAGCGTATCGGTGAGCGTATCAACGAAGTGCTCGGCACCATGGCCTGTCACGGTTCAGTCCGAGCCAACCGCCGCCTGACGGTGCCGGAAATGAATGCGCTGCTGCGGGATATGGAGCGCACCGAACGCAGCGGCCAGTGCAATCACGGCCGCCCGACCTGGACCCAGGTTAAACTGGCGGATATGGATAAGTGGTTTATGCGCGGCCAGTAACCGCGTCGTGGAAGTAGGTGGTGATTTGAGCGAGAGCACGCCGGGCGGCAAACCCCGCGCAATTTTTCTGATGGGCCCCACGGCATCGGGTAAAACAGATTTGGCCATGGCGCTGGCGGATCGTCTGCCGGTGGAGTTGATCAGCGTAGATTCGGCTCTGGTCTACCGCGGCCTCGATCTGGGATCGGCCAAACCGAGTGCGCAGGAGTTGGCCCGTTATCCTCACCGGCTGATCGATATTTGCGACCCCAGTGAGTCTTATTCCGCCGGTCGTTTTCGCAAAGAGGCCCTGGCGGCTATGGACGAAATCAGCGCAAACGGTAAGATCCCTTTACTGGTTGGCGGAACTATGTTGTATTTCCGTTCTCTCCTGGAGGGAATGGCAAAATTGCCAGCGGCCGATGCACAGCTACGCGCCGATATCGAGGCGCGTGCCGAGCGCGAGGGCTGGCCCGCCCTGCACGCGGAGCTGTCACGGGTGGATCCGGAGTTGGCGGCGGAGCTGCATCCCAATCACTCGGTGCGTATCGAGCGGGGGCTGGAGGTCTACCGGCTGACTGGTGTGCCTCTGTCGCAGTTGCGGCGCGAGCAGGCTGGGGGCGGGGTGCAGGAACGCTATCAGCTAAATCAGTTTGCGATAATGCCCCAGGATAGATCACTGCTGCACCAGCGTATTGAGCTGCGTTTCCAGCGTATGCTCGAGGCCGGGTTTGTACAGGAGGTACGCGGTTTGTACGAACGTGGAGACCTGCATGAAGACCTGCCGGCGATTCGCGCGGTGGGCTATCGTCAAGTCTGGCAGTACCTGGATGGGCGCTGTCACTATGATGAGATGGTTGCCGCGGGCATTGCCGCGACACGACAGCTGGCCAAGCGTCAGCTGACGTGGTTGCGGCGCTGGCCAGAGCTGGAAATTTTGTACACTCAGGACAGTGCGGGCGGGGTGCGGGAGAATGACGAAATATTGGCGGAAGCCTTGAAATTTCTCGCTTGAGCATCCATAACGTGGTTGGGCTAAAAAACGACAAGCTCAGTCAGTCAGTTTACATAGGGTCGGCCTTTCCCGGCTCGCTACTACACTACTTATACGCGTATTCGACCTCAGTCGTTCTTTGATCCGCGCACTTCGCGGATACGATTGCGGCCTGCATACCGCATTCAGCTTTTTGACAAGGAGAAAAAAGATGTCAAAAGGGCATAGCTTACAAGACCCTTACCTCAATGTACTGCGCAAAGAGCGTATCCCTGTTTCTATTTATTTGGTAAACGGCATCAAGCTCCAAGGGCAAATTGAATCTTTCGACCAATTTGTGGTGTTACTCAAAAATACCGTCAGTCAAATGGTTTATAAGCACGCTATTTCCACTGTTGTTCCTTCTCGCGCTGTGCGTGTTCCGCTGCTGAATCCGGCCGCGCAACCGGGTGGCGAAGGCAATGGCGAAGGTGGTGAGCGCGAATCTTTCAGCTGATTGAGTCGCGCTAACGAGACTCGCGCCCCAATTCCGGGGCGCTAGCAGCCGAGTGAACCCGATCCGGGTTTTCGGCTGCCACTTCAATCTGGGAGCCGGGTGGGCGCCCGTTTCCTCATATAGAGATTTCCCATTGTTTTTCGATCGACCGGAATCCGGTGAACTGGCGGTGCTGGTACACCTAGAGCTCTCCGCTATTGACAGCCCCGACGACCCTCGCGAATTCGAGGAACTGGCCCTCTCTGCTGGAGCAGACCCGGTCAGTTTTATCTTTGGACAGCGCGCTAGTCCGGACCCGAAAACTTTTGTTGGGCGGGGTAAACTGGAAGAGATTCGCCAGGTAGTCACGGAGCAGGGCGCGGAGCTTGTGATATTCGATCACATCCTCTCCCCCAGCCAGGAGCGCAATATAGAGCGCGAATTGGAGTGCCGGGTGCTCGATCGCACCGGCCTGATCCTGGATATTTTTGCCCAGCGCGCGCGCACCCATGAGGGCAAGTTGCAGGTGGAACTGGCGCAGTTGCGCCATATGGCCACCAGACTCGTGCGTGGCTGGACCCACTTGGAGCGCCAGAAAGGTGGTATCGGTCTGCGCGGACCGGGTGAAACCCAGCTGGAAACCGACCGCCGCCTTTTGCGCGCGCGTATCGATTCTATCGAGAAGCGCCTGGAAAAAGTCCGTCGTCAGCGGGAGCAGGGCCGGCGCGCACGTTCCCGCGCGCAAGTGGCCACGGTTTCCCTGGTGGGCTACACCAATGCGGGCAAGTCGACTCTGTTTAATCGGCTCACCGATGCCGATGTTTATGTGCGCGATCAATTATTCGCAACACTGGATCCGACCATGCGTAGGGTTGAATTACCCAATGTCGGCGCCATGATTCTTGCAGACACGGTGGGTTTTGTTTCACACCTACCGCATAAACTGGTGGAGGCCTTTCGTGCAACTCTTGAAGAGGCGGCCCAGGCCACCCTGCTATTGCACGTCGTGGATGCCGCCGCGGAGAACCGCCTGCACCTGATGGAAGAAGTGCAGACTGTACTCGAGGAGATCGGTGCGTCGGACCTGCCGCAACTGCTGGTGTACAACAAAATTGATCTGCTCGCCGATTGCGAGCCCCGTATCGATCGCGATGAGGAGGGTGTACCGCGTGCGGTATGGCTATCCGCTGTGACCGGTGTGGGCTGTGATCTGTTGGTGGAGGCGATCGCCGAGCGCCTGGGCGAGCAGATGGTATCTGGACGATTGGTGGTGAAGCCGCAACAGTCGCGCCTACGCGCCCAGCTCTACCAGATTAATGCTGTGCAGAGCGAGCACTACCGGGATAATGGAGACTGTGCATTGCAGTTGCTGTTACCGCGCAGTGATTTCCAGCGTTTGCTCGCCCCATTTTTAAGCGATGATGAGGCGCCTGAATGGCAGCCGGAAGAGGAAACCAGCGGAGATATCGAGTGGTGGGAATCCTAGTCTAATCCGCTTGTGGACACGATTTCATACAGCCCGAGGGGCTGTGATTGCGACAAACTTGCCTCCAGCAGAAGTCTGGCGGCAATATTTACCGGCGGGGAGTGCTAGAATCCGCCGGAGTTAAAGCTTAAATGATCAGAGTTGGAGTAATGTAAATGGCCTGGAATGAACCGGGTGGTAATAACGGCAAAGACCCTTGGGGCGGTGGCGGTGGCAACCGCAATAACGATGGTCCGCCGGACCTCGACGAGCTGTTTCGCAAAATTCAGCAGAAACTTGGTGGGTTGTTTGGCGGTAGCCCCAGCACGGGGACCGGCAACTTTCCCTGGATGCTGGTGATTGTTGTTGCGGTTTTAATATATGCGGGGCTGGGAATTTACCAGGTCAACGCGAACGAACAGGCGGTGGTGCTGCGCCTGGGCAAATACCACTCTACAGAGTCCGCCGGCCTACACTGGAACCCACCGCTGATCGACAGTGTCACCAAGGTCAACATGACCGAGGTGCGTACCGAGCGCACCACCGGGCAGATGCTGACCGAAGACGCGAACATTGTTGAAGTGGTATTGACCGTGCAGTGGCAGGTGGGTGATGCAGAGTCCTATGTGCTGCGTGTTCGCGATCCGGTGAAGAGTCTGCAGGAAGCTACCGATAGTGCCCTGCGCCACGTAGTCGGTTCCCTGACCCTCAACGGTGTTATTTCCCAGAATCGTACCCAGGTATCCACCGATACCCAGAAACGCCTGCAGGAGTATCTGGACCTTTATCAGACCGGTATCCTCGTCGACGTGGTCAACTTGACCGACGCCAAGGCGCCCCGTGAAGTTCAGGATGCCTTTGATGATGTGACCAAGGCCCGCGAGGACGAGGTCCGCCTGCAAAATGAAGCCCAGGCCTACGCCAACCAGGTAATTCCGGTGGCTCGCGGTCAGGCTCAGCGCATTATCGAAGAGGCTGAAGGCTACAAGGCCCAGGTTGTCGAGAGTGCTCGCGGTGAGGCGGTGCGTTTCGAAAAGCTGCTGGCCGAATATGAGCGTGCGCCCGAAGTGACCCGAGAGCGTCTCTATCTGGATGCGATGCAGCAAGTCATGACCAGCACTTCCAAAGTCATGGTGGATGTCGAGGGTGGCAATAACATGATGTACCTGCCGCTCGACAAGTTGACGCAAGAGGGCACTACCCAATCAGGCCAGCGTAAAGACACCTCCCCGGTCGTGATTGAGGAGGTCTACCAGCGGATCGTCGAGCGCCTGCGCCAGGATGCTGCCAGCAACCGCCGCAGCCAGACTGTTCGCTAGGAGGTGATAGAATGAACAACAAAACTCTGGGAATTATTGTCGTACTACTGCTAGGTATCCTGCTGGTTACCTCCAGTGCCTTTGTCGTCAAGGAGACGGAAAAGGGCGTACTGCTGCGCTTTGGTGAGCTGGTGCGCACCTATACCGAGCCCGGACTCCACTTCAAGATCCCCTTCGCCGAGAGGCTGCGCAAGTTTGATGCGCGTATCCAGACAGTGGATTCTAGTCCGGTGCGTATGCTCAACAGCGAAAACAAGTTCATGATGGTGGATTCGTACGCTAAGTACCGTATCTCCGACGTGAGCAAGTTTTATATTGCTACCCGTGGCGATGAGCGCAATGCGGTACGTCTGTTGTCCGAACAGATTAACGATCGCCTGCGTAACCAGTTTGGTGTGCGCGATCTACACGAAGTGGTCAGTGGTGAGCGCGATGAGCTGATGGCAGAAATCACCAAGAACCTGAACCAGATTGCGCAGAAGAATCTGGGTGTGGAAGTGATCGACGTGCGCGTGAAGCGTATCGACCTGCCGCCGGAAGTTTCTGAATCGGTGTTCCAGCGTATGCGCGCCGGTCGTGAGCTGGAAGCGCGAGATCACCGCGCCAAAGGTCAGGAGGCCAGTGAGCGTATCAAGGCCAACGCCGATCGTCAGAGAGTAGTGATTGAGTCTGAAGCCTACCGCCAGTCGGAAGAATTGCGCGGTGCTGGTGATGCAACGGCCGCGGCTATTTATGCCTCAGCCTACAACAAGAACCCCGAGTTCTATCGCTTTACCCGCAGCCTGCAGGCCTATAAAGAGTCTTTCCAGAGCAAATCCGATATGTTGCTGGTGGACCCGGATAGTGAATTTTTCCGCTATCTGAAGGATCCCAAAGGGCAATAAACCAGCCAGCAGGGCAAATGGCAGCGGATTATCGGTAGTCTCCCGCTGTTTGCCCGAGGTCGAGGCTGTCCTTGCGACAGCCCTACCTTCCTGCCGGCAGTTGGTGCTAAAATCACGCAAACCGGGCCTCGCCCGGTTTTTTTGTGGAAGCTGATGCACCCCGTTAACTCTGAAAAGTTCGTTTCACCATGACTCAAGCCGATCGTTGGATGCTGCCGGATGGCATCGCGGAGATTTTGCCCGCGGGTGCCATCCAGGTCGAAACTTTGCGCCGCCGACTGCTGGACCTCTACCATTGCTGGGGGTACGAGTTAGTGATACCGCCTATGTTGGAATTCACCGAGTCCCTACTGGTTGGTATGGGGCATGATCTCGATTTGAGTACTTTTAAAGTCACCGATCAGATTTCTGGGCGCACTTTGGGCATTCGCGCCGATATTACTCCGCAAACTGCGCGTATTGATGCGCATAGTTTCCCACGCGCAGGAGCCAATCGCCTGTGCTATGCAGGCCAAGTTCTCCACACCCGACCGCGGACCGCCATGGGCTCACGCGCGCCGATACAGATAGGCGCGGAACTGTTTGGTGTGGACAGCCTCAGTGGGGATATCGAAGTTATGTCCCTGATGCTGGAGAGCCTCCAGGCTGCCGGGATAGAGAACATTTATCTGGATCTCGGCCACGTGGCTATCTACCGCAGCCTCGCAGAGACGGCCGGCCTGAGCGAAACCGAGCGGGAAGCGCTGTCCGCCCTGTTGCAGAGCAAGGCAAGTGCCGATGTGCACAGTTGGGTGGAGCAAAATATTAATGACCCCCAGGTGGCATCCTGGTTGCTGGCTTTGCCCGGCCTCGCCGGTGGACTCGACTGCCTGGAACGAGCGCGAGTGTTGCTGTCAGAGGCACCGCAACCGCTACTGAGTGCGCTGTCGGATTTGCAGCGGGTAGCCGAGGCCCTGGGGCAGCGCTATCCGGCCGTGAAGTTCTTTTTTGATTTGAGTGAAGTGCGTGGTTACGACTACGAAACCGGACTGGTTTTTGCCGCTTACACTCCAGGCCACGGCCAAGCGCTTGCCAATGGTGGCCGCTACAACGGTATTGGTGCGGTATTTGGTCGGGACCGCCCAGCAACGGGCTTTAGTAGTGATCTGGTGGCACTCAATACCCTCGGTAGCGGTATGGCAGCCACTGCTGGAGCCATACTCGCTCCAGAGGTGAGTGGCCCGCAAGGGGCCGAGCTTTGGCGCAAAGTTGACGAGCTGCGCAAGCGGGGAGAGGTGGTGATCGCCACGCTTTCCGATAGCGCGGAAAGCGATCTCCACTCGCGCTGTGATCGCGAGCTGGTGTTGGAAGGCGATTCCTGGGTGGTCAAGCCCCGGGACTGAACAGAGGCGGGTGCAGCGGATGTGCCGATTATGCGCCTATATTGATGCGGTGAACTCCGCAAGATCCTTTGATGTAGGGGCCTCCGGGCTTCTCGCAGAACGAAACCTGAGTTAGAGATTGATACAGATGGGCAAGAACGTAGTAGTACTGGGTACCCAGTGGGGCGATGAAGGCAAGGGCAAGATTGTCGACTTGCTGACCGAACAGGTCTCTCTGGTGGTGCGCTTCCAGGGCGGACACAATGCCGGCCACACCCTGGTGATCGATGGTGAGAAAACCGTACTGCACCTGATTCCCTCCGGTATCCTGCGCCCCAGCGTAACCTGTTTGATTGGCAATGGCGTGGTACTGTCTCCGGAAGCATTGCTCAAGGAAATGGCGGAACTGGAAGAGCGCGGCGTACCTGTGCGCGAGCGTTTGCGTCTTTCCCCAGCTTGTCCGTTGATTCTGCCGGTGCACGTAGCACTGGACCAAGCCCGTGAGAAGGCGCGCGGCGCCAAGGCGATTGGCACCACTGGCCGCGGCATCGGCCCCGCCTATGAAGATAAAGTTGCCCGCCGCGGCTTGCGTCTGGGCGATCTGTGCAACTGGGAGAACTTCTGTAGTCAGCTCAAGGAACTGATTGACTACCACAACTTTGCCCTGACCCAATACTACAAAGTCGATCCAGTCAGCTACGAGGACACCCTGGAGCAAGCTCAAATTTGGCGTGAGCAGCTGCTGCCAATGATGACCGATGTGGCCGATCATTTGCACAAGACCCGAGAGCAGGGCGAGCATATTCTGTTCGAGGGCGCCCAGGGCTCCCTGCTGGATATCGATCACGGTACCTACCCGTTTGTCACGTCCTCTAACACCACCGCTGGTGGCACTGCCACGGGCTCCGGTTTTGGCCCTCTGTATCTGGACTATGTGTTGGGTATTACCAAGGCCTATACCACTCGCGTTGGTAGTGGTCCTTTTCCCACTGAGCTCGACTGCGAAGTAGGCCGTCACCTGGGCGAGAAAGGGCACGAATTCGGTGCCACCACCGGTCGCCAGCGCCGTACTGGCTGGTTCGATGCAGTCGCTGTGCGCCACGCGATTCGTATCAACAGTATCTCGGGTTTGTGCCTGACCAAGCTGGATGTGCTCGATGGCCTCGAGGAAGTGAAGATCTGTGTGGGCTACCGCAATAGTGCGGGAGAAGAAATGCCGGTGCCATTCGATGCCGCTGGTTGGGAAAATGTCGAGCCCGTATACGAGACCATGCCGGGTTGGAGCGACAACACTTTTGGTGTGCGTCGCGAGGCGGACCTACCTGCTAATGCCAAGGCCTATATCGCCCGTATTGAGGAGTTGGTGAGCGCGCCGGTAGATATCGTTTCTACTGGTCCCGATCGCAATGAGACTATTGTCCGCGCCTCCTCGGCATTGTGTGAAATGGGAATTCACAACGCGAGTGAATAAGTGGTAATGGAGCGGTTGTGAATAGCCGGTCTGATCCTGGCCTTGCTATTTTTAGTGAGGCCTCTGATCATTAGACTTGATACAAATTATCGGTCGAGTGGCTTTTGAGGCCGTTCAGAACCAAAATTTAATCGGGCCAATTTATGACCGCATCCGTTTCCGTTGCCAACCGCTATAGCTTTGCTGAAGAGATCGCCAATAGCATAACCCACGGTATCGGAGCTGTACTGGCTATTGCCGGCCTCGGTGTTCTTATTGGTTTTGCCGTACTGCGTGGGGATGCCTGGCATATCGTCAGCTCTAGTGTCTATGCCTCCACGCTGATTCTCTGTTTCCTCGCCTCGACCCTGTATCACGCGGTCAGCCACATCGGTGCCAAAGAAATTCTGCGGACCCTCGATCACACCTCGATATTCCTCCTGATTGCCGGGACTTACACGCCCTTTACCCTGGTTACCCTGCGCGGGCCCTGGGGTTGGTGGCTGTTTGGGATTATCTGGGGGTTGGCGCTACTCGGATTGGTTATCCAATTCACCCCTCTGAAAAAGATTCGCGCGCTTTCAATAACGCTCAGTGCCCTGATGGGCTGGGTTGTTATCGCTGCGATTAAGCCGCTTGCGAATAGTCTTGAAACCGGTGGTCTGTGGCTGCTGGTCCTGGGCGGACTCTGTTACACCGGGGGTATCGCTTTCTACTTATGGCGCAGTCTGCGCTTCCATCATGCGATCTGGCACTTGTTTGTGCTGGCCGGCGGCATACTGCACTTCTTTGCCGTGCTCTTTTACGTGATTCCCTGATTTTGTGGCCTTGATCACAAGATCAACTTAGCGTCAGAACTTCCCTTCGGCTCCGATGTCCTCATTAATGACTGATCGGGTGGGTGTCACCCTTGGAAAATCCGCCTTTCAGAAGAGAGTGGCTCGTCCTAACCTTGTGCGAGCGAAATGTCGTGTCAAAGGTACTCCCATGCGCAGATTGCACAGGTTCCCCACGCTATTGTATTTCCTCACCCTCTGCCTAACCCTGTTTACACTGGGGGCTCAGGCTGCCGATAAGCCGGACCCGGCGTTCGAAAAGTGGGTGCAGGAGTTCCGCAAAACCGCCATTAAGAATGGAATTTCGCCGAAGGTCTACGACCAAGCATTCCAGGGGGTTACCTCCCCGGACCAATGGGTGTTGGATCGGGCCAGTTATCAGCCGGAATTCAAGGCGCCAGTCTGGCAGTATTTTGATAACCGGGTGCAAAAACGCGCCATCCTGCGGGGCCAGCAGGAAAAGGAAAAGATGGGATCCTGGCTGGATAAGATCGAGAAGCGCTTTGGTGTGGACCCGAATATCCTGTTGGCGATCTGGTCGGTAGAATCGAGCTTCGGTGGCATTCTCGGTAACGAGAAAGTGATGCGCAGCGTAGTTCGCTCCCTGGCGACTCTGGCCTACGCAGATCCGCAGCGTAAGAAATTTGGACGACAGCAGCTGCTTGCGGCCCTGAAAATACTGCAGGCCGGTGACGTTGAAGGGCAGCACCTGCTAGGCTCCTGGGCCGGTGCCATGGGACACACTCAGTTTATCCCCACTAGCTACCAAGCCTACGCTGTGGATATTGATGGCGATGGCAAGCGTGATATTTGGAACTCTGTGCCCGATGCCCTGGCCACCGCGGCTAATCTTTTGTCCAGCAATGGATGGCAGAAGGGCAAGCCCTGGGGCTATGAAGTCTCCATCCCCGCGCGCAAAATGCCCGGAGGCAAATTGACCGTTGCGGAGTGGGAAAAGCTTGGAGTCAAACGGGCCAACGGCAAGCCGTACCCGAACAAAAAAGCCATAGCCGAGCTTAAGTTGCCAGATGGGCGTAACGGTCCGGCCTTCCTGGTGTTTAAGAACTTCTTTGTTCTCAAGCGTTACAACAACTCAGATCGCTACGCTACCGCAATAGGCCTTCTTGCCGATCGGATTGCTGGGGGCCCGCCTCTGGTAAAGGACTGGAATCGCCCCTTTACTCCCCTCGAGAGCGGTCAGGTCGAGCAGCTGCAAAAACTACTGAAGCAAAAGGGTTTTTACAGCGGCGAAATCGATGGCAAGGCCGGACCGGGTACCCGCAAGGCCATCCGGGCATTCGAAAAGCGCGCCGGTGTAGAGGTTCAGGGCTTCCCCAGCAAGGAAGTGTTGGAGTTACTCCAGCAGCAGTAGAGGCCCTTAAAAATTTTCATCTGGGAGCAGGCTATCCTGTAATAACTCGAGGTTATCCACCACCTCCTGCGATTCTTGGAAATAGGCGATGTGATACATCGCCTCACCCTCTTGTACTAAGGGGATGTTCTGCTTGCCGATAATGATACCCTCGCCGTTACTGCGCACCTGGTCGAGTTCATTGCCGTAGGGGTCGGCTATGGTAGCGAGTAGGTCGCCCTTATAGACCTGATCGCCCAACGCTTTTAGGTGGGTAGCAATACCACTGTCCCCGGCGCGCAGCCAGCCACTTCTACGGGCGATAAACGGTTCTATCGGGTTGCGCCTGCGCCTCGCGGGCAGCATACCCAGATGCCGCAGAACGTTGGTGACCCCTTTAAGACCTGCGCGTATACACAGTTCGTCGAAGCGCAGGGCCTCGCCAGCCTCATATAGCAAGACACGCACCCCCCGATCCGCAGCCGCCTGTCGCAGGGAGCCATCGCGGATCGAGGCGTTGAGCAGGACCGGCACGCCGAAAGCTTTGGCCATTTCGCGGGTAGTGTCATCGTCGAGGTTGGCGCGCACTTGCGGCAGGTTACTGCGATGTGCGGCTCCCGTGTGTAGGTCGATACCATAGTCGCATTTGGCCACTATCTCCCGCAGGAATACATGGGCCATACGCGCTGCCATGGAGCCCTTGGCGGAACCGGGAAAACTGCGGTTTAGGTCGCGGCGGTCGGGCAGGTAACGGGTGTGCTGGAGCACGCCGTAGACATTGACCATGGGTACGGCGATGAGAGTGCCGCGCAAAGACTTAAGGCTTCGGCTTTGGATCAGGCGGCTGATCACCTCAATGCCGTTTAACTCATCTCCGTGCACGGCCGCGCATACAAATATTGTGGGGCCCTCGCGTTTACCGCGCTGCACATAGACGGGAATAGCCATCTCCGTGTTGGTGTAGAGGCTCACCACTGGCAGGTCGATGTGCCGGGATTCTCCCTTGGCCACCGTGATACCGCCGATTTCAAAGTCCAGGCCTTCTTGCATGATTGTTCTACGCAATTACTCGATTCATAGAAAGGGGGGGGGCGCAGGCCCTGATGGGCCGCGATTTGGGCTTCCGCGAGGAGGTCAGAGCATGGCCAGAGGCACATCGGATGTGCTGTGGGAGAAAATTCCCGAGCCATTCAGCCAGATATGCAGGGCCGGATTCCAATATCCTGAGGGGGTGTACCAGAGACCGGTCTCGATATCGGCAATCAAATTAATGCCTCGCCAGGGGCCCGGAGTCTGTCCGAACCCCCTGCCGGCACTGTCTTCGGCATCACTTCCCTGCGACCACTGCACAGTGCCCTGCGCATCAAAGATGGCCAGTGGCTTACCCGTAGGGTCTGCGTGGTAATGTTCAAAGCGGCCGGAACTCCAGTGGCACAAGATGGACCCGCTCAGTGGGTGGGTGATCCAGTGACCGATACCCCGTGATTTACCATCGACGTGATGGGCCTCTGCCCAGATACCCAGGCCGCTCCAGCTGGTGGTGACTCGGCGCTGGCGTGTTGATTTGCGGTGAGTACAAGTTTTGCTCAGACGGCGCCCGAAAGGATCATAGCGGAAATAAGTCTTGAAATCGCTACATTCTGCCGTGCTCATCAGTCCCCAGCCATCATATTGATATTGGTAATCTCTGCGGCCCGGAATTTGTTGCTCACTGATTACGTTGCCGCGCTTATCTCTTTCGATTTGCGCCTGGGTAAACCCGCTGGAGCGTGCGGGGGCAGTGAGTTGTAATGGGGGGTGCTTGTCGAACTGCCAGGCGAGAGCGAGGCCGCTCTCTAGAGCGCTGGGGCGCCCAAACTGGTGTTTGTAAGTGCTGCGTACATTGCCCTGTACATGAATGGCGCTTTTTTCATTGAACTCGGTGCGCAGTACCGGCTCGCCATTGGCATCTATGCCATACAGTGCCCCGCAGGGCGTGAGAGTATAGGCTAGATCAAGGTTGTCGGAACTCGCGCTTTTTAGCCAGCCGCGCGAGTCGTACTGGTATCTCAGACTGAAATCGCGCACGTCGCTGCTGTCGTGGTTCTCAGCGATAATCCGGCTGCGCCGGTCGTATTTAAAGCGCACTGAGGAGTGTAAATTGTTAGCCTGTATCAGGCGTTCGTGTGCATCGTAGTGAAACTCACTAATCTGGCCGTTGTTATTGCGTATGCTGGTAATACAGCCACTGCCGTTGTAGTGAAAATACCAGCGGCAGTCGTTATCGTTATATTCGCTGAGGCGGCCATCAATATGGTAATTCCAGCTGAGGAGCTGATTGTCAGGCGTCTGCTGGCTTACCAGCTGGCCTAACCCATCGTATTGCCAGCGGTAATCCCCGCTGGATGTTTGCAGGTGGGTTAGCTGACCCTGGGTATCGGTGTGCAGGGCCCATTGGTTGCCATCGGCAAAATGAATCTGGCAAATACGCCCACTATTATCGTACTCCCATTGCAGGCTCTGGCTATTGCTGGCATGGATGGCGTGGGGCTGTCCGCGCTCAGTGTAATCTATCCCGTATTGGTAGGTGCCGATATGAGATTCGCGCAGCTCGCCCGTGGGACCGTAACGCCATACGCGCCAGGATTCCCCATTTACAATCAGCGCAGTCAGACGCTGCCAATGGTCGTACTCAAAATTCCACTGTTGCTCTCCTCTGCGCACGGTTTGTAGCTGGCCCTGGCCGTCCCAGCTGAAGTTCACGCTTCCCCCCTCGGGATCGGTGATCTGCGTGAGTAGGCCGCGCTCACTGTAGTGGAATTTCCACTCTTGTTGTTCCGGATCAATAATTGCCAGCGGCCGCCCCCTATCATTGAAATGGTAGCGCCAGGTTTGCTGTGTATTGAGCAGAACAGCTAGAGGATAGCCGTCTTCTCCATAGAGGTAGCGGTTACTATTCTTCCCCCGGGTGGTGCGCCGCAGGCGTCCGAACTCATCGTAGCGCAGGTAAGTGCGTTGCCCATCCTCGCTGATGTGCTGACACATATTGCCATAGAAATCGTACAGCCAACTTTGTTTACACGGACCCTTTCGCTCGCCGGTAAGCTGTCCAAATTGGTTAAAGTGCAGCTGCTGAGGGTCGCGATCGGTAGTTTCCACCTGGCAATTTCCCAGGGTGTTTTGCCAACTTAATAGGGTTTCTGAATCGCCTTGTATAAGCCTGTGGCAGTGCCCCTGGTGGTCGTACTCAAACTGGAAATCGCCGTTTGCTCCGCTGTGTGCCCGCACAAGGGATAAGTCGTGATAGCTATAGTGCTCCAGGCCGCGGTTACTGTTAGCCTCTATAAGTACCCCCCCCTGGAACTCATAAGCGCACAGCTGGCGTTGGTCGTCGGGAGCGTGGTTGTTAACCAATTTTCCAATACGGCCACCTCGGGTTTCAAAATCCAGTACCCGTCCCCAGGAGCTGACAATTTTTTTGGGTAGTCCCTCGCTGAAATCGATTGTTAGCGCATTGCCGAATTGATCGCGGATCTCGGTGAGTGGCAGGGCGCTGTTGACACCGTCGGCACGAAAAATTTTATGCGGTTCGTTGAGAGCGGATAGCCGGTAACTGTGCAGACTCTGCCGAAATAGGAGCAGTCGCTCGAAGCGGTTGTAGCAGCCGTGCCCTATGGCGGGTAATTGGAACTGCACCCGGCGGCCTTCAGCGGTGTGTAGTTCTACCTTGTTATCCTGCACCATGAGCTGTTCGCTCAGCGAATGGCGCCAGCCCGCACCTATTCCGCAGTCCTCGCTAATTGTTGAGCGATAGAAGCGTTTCCACTCAAACGGTAATGGGCCGGGAATGGTGAGATCTACTTGTTCAAAGCTCAGTTCACCAGTCGCTGTGGTCACTCGATCTTTAATCCGGTGACAGTGTGTAAGAGGTGGAATATAGGAGCCCTGCGGATTGACACCCGCGGTATTAACAAAGAGGACTGGGCCTTCGCCGATGCCTGGCAAGAGTTGAACCTCAGGCGCGCAGGCAATGGTAAAGGCATTGACATCGATGGCCGGTGGCTCGGGCCATAAGGCCTGGGCGCTCTCGCTTGGGAGCTGGGCTTCGGGTAGCTCTCGAATTGCCTCCAGCCAACGGCAGGCCGCCGCTGGACTTCCTTGAGGGAAGGAGGTGGTAGGAGGGCTGAGAACTTTGAGCAGGTTGGGGACCAGCTGGGTAAGACGTTCCGGTGTCATTCTTCAGCTTCCGGCAAACGGGTTTAGCGTTGCGCTTTTCGGATAGTTACATCGGGTGAATGGGGTCTTTGCGTTGCGCTTTGCTCTTGAGTGAGTATTTGCGCTGCGTGCTGAGAGGAGTACTCGAGAATACCCGCACTGATATTGTCTCGCCCTCCCATTCTGTTGGCATCGTCGATAAAACGGTAGACGCACTCCAATGCGGGGCGATGGGTGGCAAGTACACGCTCGATTGCGTGATCATCCAAGTATTCGGTGAGGCCATCACTGCAGAGTAACAAGAGGGCGTTTTCTGTTAATTTCCAACTGTTAATTTCTGCTTCTACGGTATTGGAGACACCTAATGCGCGTGTTATATGGTTTCTCACACTGGAGTGTTGAGCCTGCTCCTCGGTAATTTGACCGCTGTCTATCATTTCCTGAACAACGCTGTGATCTCGCGTAAGGCGCTGTAAGCCGAAGTTATTCCATAGATAAGCACGTGAATCGCCAATATGCGCCACGATCAGGAAGTCGTGCCACATAACTGCGGCAACAATCGTTGTCCCCATTTTAGAAAATTGGGGATTGGTATTTTTGGTGTTCAGGAGAGCGTTATTGGCACTGTTGATAGCGTCGATCAGGGTCGCGCGTAAAATCAGTTGTTGCTGTTCTGGGGTGCAAGAGAGAAAGGTGTGTTTTAAAAGGGCGTCGAGGTGAGTTTGAACGGTTTCTGCCGCTATTTTACTGGCTGTAGCACCACCGGTGTACCCTCCCATACCATCCGCAATTACGATATAGGCGAAGGGTTTTTCAGCACTGGCATGCCAGCGGATACTATCCTCGTTTTCCTCGCGCACTTGACCGATGTCAGTGCGTCCGTTGACCGCCAGACTTATCTGATCCATGTCTGGTGCAACTCCCCTTTATTTAAATAGCAACAAAATGCAGCGTAACATTATTACAACCACTAACCAGCGTTCATGTTAACTTGGCAGTAGACTAAGTTTGAAATTTTTTTCCTTGGTTTGCGATAATAAAACCTTTATCCATCACTAGAAAGGCATCGCGCCTTATAAAAAAGGATTTGCAGGCAAAATGCCTCGTTTGCCCAGGCTCAATCTAATAGATATCCCCCAACATATTGTGCAGGTTGGTCACAATAATTTGCCCTGTTTCTTTGATGAGGAAGATTATCAATATTATTTGATTAGTTTGCGAAACGCCGCTGATCAATATCGTGTGGATGTACATGCTTACGTCTTGCTGCCCAATATGATCCAGATTATCGCCACTCCGAGGGTTCCAGATGGCATACCTTCGATGATGCAATCATTGGGTAGGCGTTACGTACAGTTTGTTAATCACCGTTACAAGCGCTCTGGTACGATTTGGCGCGGGCGTTACAAGTCGAGCTTGATTGACTCCGATGCCTATTTGTTGACCTGCTATCGCTATGTGGAGCTGCGCCCGTTGTATTTGGGGCTTGCCGATTCTCTAGGGAATTATCGCTGGTCAAGTTTTAATCATCATGTAAATGATCAGCATGACAACTTAATCAAAGACCACCGTTTATATGTAGATCTGGGTGAGAATGCCGAGCAGCGTGCCCAGGCCTATCGAAAGCTTTTCCGCTACAGCTTTGATAGCCGTTTACTCGATTATATTGCCGAGACCATCAAACTGGGTCATGTGCTGGGGGGCGATGCCTTCAAGGATAAAATTGAGCAAATTGCCAATCAGAGGGTCCGCCCACTTAAGAGAGGGCGCCCAAGAAAATCAAATAAAATCGAAAAACAATTGGTGGAAACCAATTAGATAAATAAGCATGATAAATACATGAGATGTCGCTGTGCTGCGTATCTCTTTTACCTGTGGATAATTGACTGTGAATAAAGCGACGATAACCGCGGGATTTCAGATCCACGGTGACAAGGATAATGTGGGAGAAATAATGGATCTTGGCAGCGATAACCTGAAAGTCGCGATTCTGGGTGATTTCAGTGGGCGCTCCAGCCGCCGTCAGTGCGAACCGGAGACCATTGCCCAGCGCAGGGTGTACTTACTGAATCGCGATACCTTCGAAGGGGTGTTTAGCGATTTGGGGGTGAGTCTGCAATTGCCAGTGATGGATGAGCTTCTGCGGCTGCCTTATTTCGATGATTTACACCCGGACTACCTTTACAGCCGCCTCCCCCTTTTCAATCATTTTATTGAACTGGGACAGCGCCTGTGCGACCCCACACAATTCCAGCAGGCCGCGGAAGAACTTCGTCAATGGAAGCCCGAGCTGCGTGAAGCCCCGAGTGAGACTGTAGGCTATTCAGCTGAGCAGTCCGTACTCGATGAAATCCTCGCAGCGGGTCGTGCCCGCCAAGCCAGGGATAGCGGCAGCGCGTTTCAGGTGGATAAGTTGATCAGAGACATTGTCGCGCCCTACGTGCAAAAGAGCACAGACCCGCGTCAGGATGAGTATTTAAATGCGCTGGCTGAGGCCACTTCAGAGACCATGCGCAAAGTGATGCATCACAGTGACTTTCGCCAACTCGAGGCGAGTTGGCTCAGCCTGCATTTTCTGATGAGGCGCCTTGATGAGCACCCAAACCTAGAGTTACACCTGATAGACGTCAGCAAAGAAGAGCTGCTTGCTGACTTCGCCAGTGCTGAGAGCGACCTGGAAAAATCGCAGGTATTCAAGTTGCTGGTGGAGCGTGAGACCGCTGCGGGCAATCGCCCTTACAACCTCGTACTGGGTGATTTTTACATCACCGACGAGGAGCGCGATCTGCACCTGCTGATCGACCTCTCCACAATCTCAGAGGCGGCTGGTAGCGCGCTGCTTCTGGGCGGCGATACTAAGCTGGCCGGTTGCCCTAACCTGGCGGGTTCAGTCGATCCGGATGACTGGTGCTACCCCTTGAGTGAACGCTTTGCAGAAAGCTGGCAGGCAGTGCGGGATTATTCCGCAAGTGAATACGTGGCCCTGGCCGCCCCCCGGTTTATGCTGCGTCTGCCGTTTGGGCGTGAGACCTCAACCACAGAGCATTTCAACTTTGAAGAGCTGACCCCAGAACAGGGACATCAATATTATCAGTGGGGCAATAGCGCCTACCTGCTCACCCTGGCAATCTGTCAGGGCTTTTCCTCCACTGGCAAACTCCAGGTGCCCGCTTCAGCAACCTATGAAAGCCTGCCACTGCACCTGCGCAAGCTGCCCCAGGGGCAGTGGATCACCCCCTGCGCGGAAGCACTGCTTACCGACCGTGCAGCTGCAGAATTTACTCAGGCAGGGTTGAGCACTATGCGCTCTGTTCAGGGACGGGACCAGATTGTCTTGCCGAGCCTGAGGTCTCTCGCTGGCAGTGCCTTAAAAGGCCCTTGGGGCTAAAAGTGTTCCCCGGCTGCGGAAACTCCTGAGCCGGATTTGAATTTATTATGTGACCGGCAAATTTGCCCCGATCAATTCGCCTACTTCTGTGTGGCTCTAGTCCAGGAGGGGGTGCGAAGTACATCAACTGTGTGAGTCAGGAAGACATGGATCTAATTCTCTCAGTATTGGCCGACCCCGCGGGAGCCAATATGCTCAAGCACACCAAGCTGTTTACGAAAGAGGGGGGCAGTCTGGGCCGCTCTGCGGATAACAACTGGGTGCTGCCCGATCCCGAACGTGTCGTCTCATCTCAGCACGCACAAATTTCTTTTAGCGGAAATCAGTTTTTCCTGACTGATACCAGTACCAACGGTACCTATCACAACGATGGAGACAACCCACTGGGAAAAGGGAATAAAATCCCTTTAAACGAGGGCGATATCATCAATGTTGGGGATTACCGCCTCAAGGTGACGTTGCGCCAGCCACAGGCCGAGAGCGATTTACCCAAAGGGCTGGACAGTGCCGATTTTCTCGATACCTCAGACCGCACCACGTTCAACGCCAGTGCTATGGCCAAGATGCAGAGTCAGGCCGAGGCCAAGCAGTTAGATAACTGGCTTGAGCCGGGCGGCAGTAGTGATATATCCCAGTCCGGTGAGTGGGGGTATATCGCTCCGGGCAGCCCAAATGCTCCCTCCCAAGAAGGTTTGCTAGGGGCTGAATCGGGCCCGCTCGATCCCCTTTCCGCTTTTGAACAACCCCAGTCTTTGGGCCTGACAGACACTCCCGGCTTTGCTTCCTTTGGCTCTGAGCCTCAAGGGCAGGGTGCTTCCGGGCAGTGGTCGGATGATGAGTGGTGGAAAGATGGCAGTGACCAGGATCATGTGCCGGCAGATCGTCATGCGGTGCATATCGCTCCGCAAGCCCAGGCGCAACCGGTAGAGGTACCACCGGCTGCACCGCCACAGCCCCCCCAGCCGCAACCTTTCCAGGCGCCACCGATACAACCGCAAGCGGCACCAGTGCCGCCGCAGCCGCAAGTTGCCTCCCAACAGTCACAATACGCTCCTCCCCAGGCGCCAGTGACACCACCGCCGCCTCCGGTACAAGCCCAGCCACAGGCGCCACAGAACCAAGCACCACTGGGTCCGCAGGATAATCCTTTTGCGGATTCTTTCGCCGCGATTCAGGGGCAGCAAGTGGCAGGTGCGCCGGGATTCGATACCGCACAGGCACCCGTCGCGAGCCCAGCTGGTTTTGCCGCTCAGGGGCAGCGTTTTTCTTCGTTACAGCAGGCGGGTAACCCACAGAGTCCGGCTCCTGAAGTGCCGGTCCAGCCAGCGCCACCTCCCGCGGCACCGGCTACTCCGCGATCCAGCGTGTTGGCGTCGACGCTGGGTCTGTCTATGAATCCAGCCCAGCAACAACTGGCGGATCAGCAGGCCGCGGAAATTGTTCGCGAAACGGTTGCGCGTCTGATTGACCTCCTGCGCGCGCGCAGCAGCATCAAAAATGAGTTGCGGGTACAGCGCACCATGATTCAAACAGAGGCGAATAACCCGCTGAAATTTAGTGCTACAGAGCGGGATGCGCTGGAGGCGATGTTTGCGGGTAACGGTGCTTTTTTACAGCCCAAAGAGGCGGTGCAGGATAGTTTCGATGATCTATCCGATCATCAGGTCGCGGTATTGGCGGGAATGCGAGCGGGTTACAGCGCGATGTTGCAGTATTTCAGTCCGGGCAATATCGAGCGGCGCTTGGGCAACACTTCCGGTGTATTCGGCAATAAGAATGCGAAGAAGTGGGAAGGTTTCAGCGCTATGTATCGGGATTTAGTGGGTGACCCGGATGCCTGCTACCGCAAGCTGTTTGGTGATGAATTTGCGGCGACATACGAAAACCAACTGTCTGAATTGAAGAATGCCAGACAGCTAAAAAATTAATTGATCGAAAAGAGGGAATGACTCGTGTCGATGGGAAAACTATTACAACTCACCCTGCTGGGAATATTAGTGGTTAGTTTAGCAGCTTGTCAGACCACCAGGCGCACCCTGAATCTGGACACCACAGTGGAGCTGTCGGTCGAGATTCGCGAAGACGTCAACCCCGATGACGACGGCCGCGCTTCACCGGTGGTGGTACGGGTGTTTATGCTTGCAGATGACCGCCAGTTTGCGCGAGAGGATTTTCTCAACTTGTATGAAAATGCGGAATCCCGCCTCGGTAAGGATCTGCTGGATACCGTTATCCTGAAAGAGTTTGCCCCCGGCGAGCAACGTGTAGAAGAGCTACCGTTGAGTCCGGATGTGAAGTACATCGGTCTACTGGCGGAATTTGTCCAGTACCAACAAGCCGATGCTTTGATGGTGCTCCCTATTACTGACCACAAGAAAAATACTTACCAAGTGGCCCTGGCGGATACTCGTATCGGCACACCAGATAATATTGCCAAGCGGAGACGCGGGATTGTCTCGCCCCTGTCGCGCAACGATGCAGGCAAGGGAAGTGACGATACGATAACGATTTCCAGCGAGGACTATGAGCTGATGAAAAAACGCCTTCAGGAAGCCGAACAGTCCAAGTAGGGCACTGCCCATTTTGTCGCTCAGCCCCGTTTTAATTAAGCCCTATTCCGTTCGGTTAGGGCTTTACAAGGAAGACTTATGTCGGCTAACAACAAGGTGATTTGGAGTGAGGGCATGTTCTTGCGCCCTCAGCACTTCCAGCAACAGGATCGCTATCTCGAGCAACTGGTCGAAGCGCGCACGGCTTCACTGGGCCCCTACACCTGGGGGGTTCTCGAATTGGCGATCGATAGCGAACCGCTCTCGATGGGCAAGATTTCACTATCCCGCGTGCGGGCAATATTCCCCGATGGTACGCCCATCCTGGCACCGGAGAATGAGATTCTGCCGGATGTTTTGGATGTGCCGGTAAATGCCCGCGACGAGATTGTTTATTTGTGTGTGCCGATGAAGCGTCCAGGCAGCCAGGAGTCTATTCGCGATCAGGAAGACTTCCCCCAGGCGCGCTTCCAGACCGCAAACTTTGATGCGCGCAATAGTGCTGCGGCTTCGGGTGAATCCGCGCGTATTCAAGTGGGCAAGCTGCGTGTGTGCCTGAAATTGGAGAGCGATGATCTCAGCGGTTACGCGGCTATCGGTATTGCCAGGATACGCGAGCGCCAACCGGAAAAGCCGGTCGAGCTGGACACAGACTATATCCCGCCACTACTGAATACCGAAACCTCCCCGGTAATTAAAGCTTATATCGAAGAAGTTAAAGGTCTTTTGGATCACCGCGGCTCGGCTTTGGGGCACCGCCTGAGTGACAGTGGCCGCAGTGGCTCTGCCGAAATTGCCGATTATCTGTTGCTGCAGGTACTGAACCGCTTTGAGCCGCTGCTCAAACAGATTACGGGGCAACCGCGCCTGCACCCGCACAGTCTGTTTGTGGAGCTCTTGCAATTGGCCGGTGAGCTATCGACCTTTACCTCGTCGACCAAGCGCCCGCCGGAAATTCCAAATTATGCTCACGAAAACCTGCAGCTGAGTTTTGCCGGTTTATTCTCGGCCCTGCGCCAGTCCCTCTCCACGGTTCTAGAGCAAACTGCAATCGCCATGGAGTTGGTACAGAGAAAATTTGGTATCTATGTAGCGCCAATTTCCGATCCTTCACTACTCAAGACCGCGAGTTTTGTTATGGCGGCCAAAGCGGATATGCCCGGCGATCTGCTACGCAGCCGTTTCCCTACCCAGACCAAGGTGGCACCGGTAGAGGCTATTCGCGAGTTGATTTCCGCCCAGTTGCCGGGGTTGTCACTGCGCCCACTACCGGTGGCACCCAGACAAATTCCCTACCACGCGGGCTTCACCTATTTCGAACTGGAGCGCAGCGGTGAGCTGTGGCAGGCGATGCAGAGGTCTGGTGGCTTTGCGGTGCATCTCGGAGCGGAATTTCCGGGTCTGACCATGGAGCTTTGGGCCATAAGGAATAACTGACATGAGCAATGACGGCTTCTCCCCTCCACAGGCTCCGAATGCCGGTGACAGAACTGTAATGATCCCGACCCCTGGCGCCGCAGCTCCGGCGCAGCCGGGCCCGGCTGCCCAGCCGCAGTTTTTTGCCAATCCCGGCAGCTCGGCAGATATGCAGATCCGCAACAGCTTGAACCCGCTGGTTTCCGCTGCCTCCAAGTTACTGGGGGTGGTTATCAAGCTGCGCACAACCATGAATCACACCAATGTGCCGGACCTACACAAGCGCCTTACCAAGGAAATCCAGGCCTTTGAGCGGGAGTCCAAACAGCTGGGTCTCGCACCGGAGACTGTACTTACCGCCCGCTATCTGCTGTGTACCGTGGTTGATGAGGTGGTATTGACTACGCCCTGGGGAACAGCGAGTGGTTGGAGCCAGCACTCTCTGCTCAGTCTGTTCCACAAGGAGACATTTGGAGGTGAAAAATGCTTCGCTATTTTACAGCGCATGTTGGAAACCCCGGCTTCCCACCTCGAATTATTGGAGCTTTTCTACCTCTGCCTGAGCTTGGGTTTCCAGGGAAAATATCGTCTGGTACAGCGGGGTCACGAACAGATAGAGCAGATTCGCGATGAGCTGTATCGCACCATAGAGCAGCATAAAACGGCGATGGACCGGGATCTGTCGCCGCACTGGCAGGGTTGTGTAGAGCGTAAATCGCGCCTGATTCACTACGTGCCGTTGTGGGTCATTATGAGTGTCGCTGTGGGATTGTTGATGGCTACATACAGCGGTTATCGCTGGTGGCTTTACGAAACGACCACGCCTGTTGCTGATCGTGTGGTGGAACTATCCGGCAGTGACAGCGAAACCCCGCAAGGGGATGGGTGACACTCGGACTGAATTGATCCGGTGCCGCTTGAGCCCGGGAGATGGAGCTATTCATGAAACGCTTGCGCGATTTTTTCACCAACAAGTGGGTGCTCGGCATTATCGGCCTTGCGGCACTGTCCGCCCTCATTTGGTTTGGGGCGAACTATATTAAGTTTGGCAGTGACAACGCCACGCTTTCCCATACCGTTCGCATAACCATCATCGTATTTATTTTTGCCATCTGGCTGGTGTGGAACCTGAGCCAGTGGCTTGTGGAGCGGCGCCAAAACCAGGCGCTAATCAAGGGTATTGAGGAGTCCCAGGCGGATACTCAGGACCCGGATGAAGAGCACTCCCGCGAAGAGCTCGATGCCCTGTCGGGGCGTTTCCGCGAGGCTATGGGTGTTCTACGCAATGCCCGCTTCAAGTCGGAGAAGGGCAAAGTTTCCCTATACCAGCTGCCCTGGTACGTCATTATCGGCCCGCCCGGATGCGGAAAAACCACGGCCCTGGTGAATTCCGGGCTCGAGTTTCCCCTGGCACAGAGTCACGGCAAAGAGGCTCTGGGTGGCGTTGGTGGTACGCGAAACTGCGACTGGTGGTTTACCAATGAAGCTGTGCTGATTGATACCGCCGGCCGCTACACCACACAGGATAGTCACCGGGTGTACGACAATAGCGCCTGGCAAGCATTTTTGGGACTACTCAAACGTTACCGTCGCCGCCGTCCAATAAATGGCGCACTGGTGGCGATTAGCTTACAGGACCTGATGGTGCAGACCGATGAGCAGCGCCAGCATCAAGCCAAGACTATTCGCCAGCGCGTGAACGAACTCCAGCAGCAGTTGGGTATCCGCTTTCCTATCTATCTCACCTTTACCAAGTGTGACTTGGTGGCGGGATTCAGTGAGTTTTTCGACAACCTGTCTCAAGCCGAACGCGAACAGGTTTGGGGGGTAAGCTTTCCTCGCGAAGCCAATGCAACGGTCGGTGCGCCATTGGATAATTTCCGGGCCGAGTTTAACCAGTTGATTGAGCGGTTGAATCAGCGGGTACTGTGGCGGGTACACCAGGAGCGCAACGTGGAGAAACGTGCCCTGTTGCAGGGATTCCCCGCTCGCATGGAGAGTCTATCGGAAATCCTATCAGACTTTATCAAGCAGACCTTTGAGCCGAATCGCTATGAAACGGTGCCCATGGTCCGTGGGATTTACTTTACCAGTGGCACACAGGAGGGTAGCCCGGTAGACCGTATGATGGCAGCGGTAACTGCGGATTTTGGCCTGGAGCGCAGTGTCGGGCCCAAGTTTCAGGGCGTGGGTAAGAGTTTCTTCCTACACCGGTTGCTTAAGGATGTGGTATTCCCAGAGGCGGAGTTGGTTGGGGTTAACCGCAAGGTGGAGAGCGCTAACCAGTGGCTGCGCAGGGGTGTATACGCAACATTGGCGGTGGCATTTGTGGGTTCGATTTTCCTCTGGAGCGGCAGCCTTGCGTCAAACAAGCTGTCTATGGGCGAAGTCAATGACAGCCTCGCGGCTTATCAGCAGGCGGAGGGGGAACTCAAAGGCAAGAGACCCACGCCTGCCAGTGCGCTGAAGATGCTGGAGCCTCTGCGTCATGCCACTTCGGTGTACGATCGTGAGGAGCACCCATGGATTTCCAATCTGGGCCTGTATGACAACCGTATCGACCAGGCGGTGGATGCGCTCTATCGTCACAAGCTCGAAACCGTTTTTCTGCCGGCGCTAATGCGGGATATCGAAAGTAATCTGAACCGCTTGGGGAGTGATGATCCTGCGCTGGTGAGCACACTCAAAACTTATCTGATGTTCTTCAATCCGGATAAGTTGGATATTGCCAGTATCGATGCATATTACAGTGCCCGCTGGGAACGCCAGTTGCCGGGAGAGGCTAAAGAGCAGGACAAGCTACGCTTTCACCTCGGTCAATTACTGGCCCGCCCCATTCCCGCCGATGTCCAGCAAAACGAGCGAGTCGTCGCCCGTGCCCGACAGCAGTTACGCCGTATTCCAGTGCCGCAAAGGCTCTTTGCACAACTGCAGAATAGCGATTTGGGCCAAAGCTCTGTGGATTTATATCAGGAAATTGGTGGAGACACTCAGCAGGTGTTTGGTTTGAACGCCACTGATCCGCGTTTCAGCATTCCTTTCCTGTACACCAAGGCGGGCTACAAGGAGATGGATTTTGGCGCAGACTCCCAGCTGATGACCAATATGGCCGAAGAGCGCTGGATTTATGGCGGTGATCTCAGTGGCGAGGACTTCACCGAAGCCGATCGGGAGAAACTCGGAGAGGATGTAAAACGCATTTATTTAGGCGAGTACCTGCAGCGCTGGCAATCTTTTCTCGGTGGTTTCAGTATCCAGAGATTTAAAAGTACTTCTCAGGCGCTGGAGGTGCTTTCGACACTGTCCGATCCGATTTACTCACCGCTGTTAGCGGTTACTGAAATTACCTCAGATAATACTCGCTTGACGCCTCGGCCAGAACTGCCAGTGGATGCCAGGGGTGTGCCATTGCCGGTATCCAGTACAACACGCCGGTTGGGCGGTGCGGCACTAGAGGGTGCGACAGGGGCGCTGAAGGATCACTACAAGCCCAACATTGTCGATGTGCGCTTTGAGGAGATACAGCGTATTACCCAGAGTGAAAAAGGCCGGCCGGCGCGAGTTCAGGAGTATCTCCTGACCATCAACAAAATTCAGGAGTACCTCACTGAGATCGATAGCGCTCCAGACTCCAATGAGGCTGCCTTCGCCAGGGCCAAGATACGTTTTGCTGGGGGCGGGGATGCAATTAAGCAACTCAGGGTAAAAGCGGCCAATGCGCCGGCACCTTTCGATCAGTGGCTCACCGGTATCGCCGATAGCGCCTGGGCATTGGTAATGTCTAAGGCCAAGGGCCACCTCAATCGAGTGTGGCGTGAGCAGGTATACCTCAGCTACGCCAATAGTCTGGCTAATCGATACCCACTGCGCAGTGATCGAGATCAGGAAGTACCAGTTATTGAGTTTAACCAGTACTTCATGCCAGGTGGTATTGAGCAGAAATTTGTAAGTGAGTACTTGAAGCCTTTTATCGATACAAGAAATTGGCGGGTTAAGTATGTTGAAGGCCAGGGTATGAGCCTCTCCAGAGAAACTCTCTCTCAATTACGTAGGGCGGAAAAAATCCGTAAGACCTTCTTTAAAGCCGGGAAAAATGCTTCTTATTCGTTCCGTATAGAACCTACCAAGCTGGATTCTGGTGTTCGTCTTTTTGAGCTGGAGTTGGGTGATCAGCGGGTCCCTTATTCTCATGGCCCCAAGACCAGTAAAAAGCTCACTTGGCGCGGTGGAGAGAGTAATCGGGCGAGAATTATTTTTGAGGATCTTAACGAGACCGTGCACCGTAAGCACTTTGAAGGTGACTGGGCATGGTATCGATTGCTCGCAAGTTCAGAACTAGAAGTAGGGCGAAGCAATGCTGAGCGTCTGGTGACTTTCTCGGAAGAAGGGCGCAAGGCACAATTCAGGTTGGTGGCTTCGAATGTAAACAACCCGTTTGATCGAAGCCTGCTGCGTGGTTATCGCTGCCCGGAAACTCTGTAGTTAGGGAGAGAGTGACTTGCACAACAGCATAGGTATTTTCGGAAAACTTCCGGGGCATGGAGACTTTATTCAGCGCCAGTTGCCCGCAAGTTTTGTCGGTATTTGGGATGGGTGGTTGCAGCGTGCGGTGCATGGCTCACGTGAAATTATGGGAGACAGCTGGCTAGATTATTATTTGACCAGCCCAGTCTGGCGCTTTGCACACAGTAAAGGCGTTATTGATGAAAATGCTTGGGTAGGAGTTCTTGTTCCCAGTGTGGATAGTGTTGGTCGCTATTTCCCTTTGACAATAGCTTCACCCTTATCACCGACTGTGGACATTGTTTCTTTTATGGCTGAGGCAGAGGACTGGTATCGGGAACTCACCGAGTTAGCGATCAGCGCTCTGCAAAATATGTTGCATGCCGACCAGTTATTCGAGGCGTTTAACAGTGTACCGGTAGGGCTAGGCAAGCAGGTAAATACTCTGTTACAGACTGAGTTTTATATCGCCAGTGGTGATAGCTCAGGTGTCACAAGCCGCTATGCTGGATTGTTGGGGCAGGTTTGCCGGAAACAATTTGCCAGTTACAGCATGTGGTCTTGTGAAGGTTCGCAACACCTGGCCCCAACCAGTGTGCTCTGTCCATCGCTGCCTGGCCCGGAGTTCTATTGCTCCATGCTTGGTGCAAGTCAAGAAAGACAGTGAAAAATAGCGAAAGGATGTCAAGTGTGAACCAAATAGTGGCTTTGGACAAAAATAAACATCGCAGACATAACATATTGACCGGTGATCTGTCTCGCAGTGAAACACACCATGTCTGTCAGGTGTATGTGTCTGAATTCTCTGTTTTGGCCGGGGAATGCCCAATCATATTTTTGAAGTCGAAAGATGGCGATGCTCTGGAGAGTTGCGCACTGCTGGGTATCACACCGGGGAAAAATTTATTTTGGCAGGAGGGTAAGTGGCAGGGTGCTTATATTCCGGCAACCTTGAGAGCCTATCCCTTTTATTTACACTACAAAGATTCTATAGGTATAAATCCCATAATCTGTATTGACGCTTCTTCAATCTCTCTGAATGATTTTTCTGGTGTAGGGCAACGGCTTTTCAATGACAGTGGTGACGCAACCCCAACCTTGCTAGAAGCCAGTAATCTGTTACGAGGTATCCACCAGCAGAAAATACAAAGCCGAGAGTTTATTCGTTGTCTAACAGAGATGGACCTGTTTCAAGAGCAGGTGGTGACTGTGGACCTACCGGCAAATACTAAGCACAACTTAACGGGCGTTTTCTGCGTTACCAAAGAACGGATAAGTGAACTGAGCAACAGCGATTTTTTGTGTTTGCGTGAGAAAGGGTATCTAACCGCTATATATGCCCATATGTTTTCTCTGCATCAGTCTGGAAACTTAAGCCAGCTATTCAAAAAATATCAAGCGAGAGTGCTTCACTAGCCGGTAAAATAGAATCAATTAGATGGATCTCTTAAGGCGAAAATAGCACCCGCTGGCTGAGCGTACTAAATACGTTTAGCGTCGCCTACCTATCAATCGCTGCAGGAAGCAAGGTTTAGGGTATGTCGTACATTGTGGTATTTACTGGGGAGATCAGAGCGCATTTTGAGCGACGCAGGGCTATCGCAGCGTTGGGTAGCGAGTTTGGGTTTAGCTTTACCCAAATAAAAGCACTTATGGCCAGTAGCCATTCCCAGCTCAAGAAAACCGGTGATAGAGCAGAGGCGTGTCGGTTTATACAAATGCTATGGATGGGAGGTTGGCACTCCCGTCTCTATTTGGATTCTGAACTGATACATTGTACCCGGGAGTCAGTTGAAAGTGGTGGCGCCGAATTTCCAGTCGTTCTGGACAAGCTCCACAGTAGAGATTCCCGGCTGTCTTTGTGCGCACCTCGTAGCTGGGCACTCTGTGATTATTTGAACTCCAATGCTGAAATTCAGGCTGGTAATACCGATTTGAACCGCTATTTAATTGTACTGGCACAAGAGCGTTCGGAGCTGCCGCCGAGTCTTACTTTGACCGATTATGCGCATGCTCAGATGCAACAATGTTTGTCCAAAGTGACTAGCGGGCGAGTTGTGAATGGACCTGAAGCGCTGCGGCGCGAATGGCAAGCAGGTTTGTTGTATGAAATGCGAGCCGATGTTGGTGATGAATCCGTTCAATATATGGTCGTTTTTTTTCAAGGAGAAGAAAGGTTCTATACACTGTTTCTCTGGACGGCTTTGCAAAGCTATGTAGAGGCAAAAATCGAATTTATTCAAATAGTGGGATCTTGTCGTATCGTGCTCAGTGAAGAAGATACCGCAGAAAATAAGGGTTCAGCTGTAATTGCCGTGTAATAGGTGTTTAGGTGTTCATAAAAATAAAAATTTTAGGCAAATAAATTTGTTTAATTTTGTGATTTATGCCCATTTTTTGCGGTATTGCGGTTTCATCGGGTCATTTGCCTTGATTAGATCTTTACAACGTGTACTCTTCTCGGGATTCTTAATGAAGGAATTGATTCGGTAGAAGGGACTTTTATTCATGGCATTCCCAAATACAATAAATATCGAAGAACTCACGGCTCCAGTCTCTTCAGAGAGCCCCGTCGGTGAAGATATTCGAGAGGATCGATCACCGACCTCTGACTACTACTCCATCAAAGATGCGCGTAACAGTGCGAGGGCTGCAGAACGCTCGGCCATGTTTGATGATGCAGATTCTGACCTGTTGGCGCCCTGGCGCGATGTGGCAAAAGCAGCAGAAAAGATTCTGACCAAAAAGAGTAAAGATCTGGAAGTAGCGAGCTGGTATACCGAGGCCCTCATCCGACTTCACGGCTTTCGTGGTCTGAGAGATGGCTTCCAGCTGGTTGAGCAACTGGTCAGTGAATTCTGGGAGGGCTTGTACCCGCTACCTGATGAAGATGGCATTGAGACCAAAGTGGCACCGCTGACAGGTCTTAATGGAGACGGCGGTGACGGTACACTGATGATGCCGATTCGTAGCGCACCGATCACCCCGGAAGGGGATTACGGGGATTTTTCTTTCTTTCAACATCAGCAGGCCAGGGACGCTGACCGCATCGCGGATGAAGATGCACAGGCCGCCCGTATTGAGACTCTAGGCTATAGCCTGGAGGATGTTAATCAATGTGTTAACAGCGCTACCAATGAATGGGCAAAGGACCTGATTGAAACATTAGAATCCACAATTAGCAGTTATAAAAATATCAATGATGCACTGCGCTCAAGTTGTGGTCACGATGCCCCTCCTTCGACAAATATTTCCACATTACTTGATGAAGTATTGCGGACAACGAGGTTTATTTATAAGAGTCAACTGGACTCTTTAGCCGAGAGTGAAGCTCCCGCTTCAAGTGAGGCTGAACCCACAGACAGTGCTACTGAAGAAGCCGTTCCCAATGTGGCAGCGACAATCGTCGCTAATGCTATTGCAGCACCTACGGGGCCGGTTAGCTCACGGGAAGATGCTCTTAAATTACTTGAGCAGGCCGCGAAATATTTCCGTACTTACGAACCCCATACTCCTCTGGCCCCTGGCTTGGAGAGGCTAATCGCTTGGGGACGTATGACCGTATCTGAACTAATGACAGAGTTGTTGCCGGATGAACAGTCCCGCGCTCTCTATTCTCAGCTTACGGGGGTACGCCTCGATGGTACGGATACTCAGCGTTACGTTGCACCTCCAGTAACGAGTAACCCCCCATCATCAGCTCCGGCTGCGTCTGAGCCACCTTCAGCCACAACTGAATCCGCACTCGCAGCAGATAGTGAGTGGGGCCAACCACACGAAGAAGCCAGCACAGGCTGGTAATTTATTAAGAATAGCAGTCCCTAAATCTAGGAAGGAGACCTGAGATGTCTGAGAGTATCCACAATAAACTAAAGCGCGTGCGCAAGCCGCGTGTGCATATTACTTATGATGTTGAGACCAATGGAGCGGAAGTTAAAAAGGAACTTCCTTTTGTCGCTGGTGTTATGGGCGACTACTCAGGTGATAACACTGAGAACCGCAAAGCATTGAAGGATCGCAAGTTTGTACAAATTGATCGCGATAATTTCAATGATGTAATGACCAAAGTAAATCCAAAGCTGAATCTGCAGGTAGAAAATACGCTGTCTGGTGATGGTAGCAAGATTGGTGTTGATCTTGACTTCAAACACATGGATGACTTCTCTCCCGAAAAAATCGTCGATCAGGTTGAACCGCTCAAACAGCTATTGGAAGCGCGCAGTAAATTGCGTGACCTGCTTAGTAAGGCTGACCGCTCTGAAGAGCTGGAAAAGGTTTTGGAAGATATCCTGAAGAGTACGGAAAATGTCGGCGCTATTTCTGAGCAGCTGGGATTGAACAAGGATAAAGGAGAGGACTCAGAATGAGCACAGAAGTAGAAAATGTTGCGGAAAGTGAAACTGAGGAACAATCGGTTAATCTTCTCGAGCAGGCGATTGCAGCTACCAAGCAAACTGAGCCGCAGGAAGCGCAAGATCTTATTGCCAACCTTACGGATCAGGTTTTAAAAGGCACGGTATCCTGGGATCGCAATCTGACCCAAACAATCAAGAAAGCAGTTAGTGCTATTGATCAGGCGATGTCCAGGCAGATGGCCGCAATTTTGCATGATGAAAAATTCCAGAAACTAGAAGGCTCCTGGCGCGGTCTCAATCACCTGGTAATGAATTCCGAAACCGGAGCAACCATGAAGATTCGCATGCTCAATTTGAGCAAGCGTGAATTGTTCCGTGATCTGGATAAGGCGGTTGAGTTCGACCAAAGTCAAACCTTCAAAAAGATTTATGAAGAAGAATTTGGTATTGCAGGTGGCGAGCCCTACGGTTGCATGATTGGTGATTTTGAATTCACCAGCCACCCTGAAGATATCGAACTTCTGAGTAAAATGTCTAATGTTGCGGCAGCAGGATTCTGTCCATTTGTTGCCGCAGCCGGTTCGGGCATGTTTGGTTTTGACGATTTTACTGAGCTGTCAAAGCCCCGCGATCTTGGCGGTATTTTTGAATCTGCAGAATATATTAAGTGGCGCAGCTTCCGCGATAGCGAAGACTCACGATTTGTGACTCTGGTTATGCCTCGCACCCTGGCTCGGACTCCCTATGGTGCCAATACCAAACCGATCGAAGCTTTTGACTTCGAAGAGTTTGAAGTCGATGAGTCTGGCGTATCCCGTCCAGCTGAGCACGATCAATACTGTTGGATGAATGCCTCCTATGTGATGGGAACAACCATGACCAAGGCGTTCTCCGAGAACTCCTGGTGTACCGCAATTCGCGGGGCTGAAGGAGGTGGTAAAGTGGAAGGCCTACCTTCCCATGTGTTCAAAAGTGATGATGGAGACATGGACCAAAAGTGCCCAACCGAGATTGGTATTACCGATCGACGTGAAGCCGAATTGAGCTCCCAGGGATTCCTGCCTCTGTGCCATTATAAAAATACAGATTACTCAGTGTTCTTTGGCTCTCAGAGTGCGCAGAAGCCAAAAACATATGATGATCCCGATGCAACGGCAAACGCGGCTATTTCTGCGCGCCTGCCTTACTTGATGGCTACTTCCCGTATTGCTCATTACCTAAAGGTCATGGCGCGGGATAAAGTTGGCTCCTTTATGGAGGCGGGCGATTGTGAGCGCTGGCTGAATAAATGGATTACCCAATACACCAACTCTAACCCGGATGCGAGCCCAGAAATGAAAGCGAAATATCCGCTTTCCGAAGCTCGTGTAGAAGTTAAGGAAATTCCTGGTCAACCTGGTTGCTATAGTGCTGTTGCCTATCTGAAGCCTTGGCTGCAAATGGAAGAGCTGACTACTTCCATGCGCATGGTAGCCAATATCCCATCTGCCGGATAAAGCCTAAGGCCCGCCCCTCAGTGGCGGGCTATCTTTTATTGGGACAGGCCTGACCTTGGGCCTAAAATCAATCGAACTTCTCCGAAAATAATGGTTATTGGAGTTTTCCGGTGCCCTGTGCAACGCAAAATAAATTCACGGAAGATTATTTGGATATATTGCCGGAAAAAATAGCGGGTGGAGATCAAAGTGAGCTACTGCAATTTTTACGAGAACCGGATGAATTATTCTCTTTTGAGTACTGGCTGACAGAAATATGTCCATGCCCGAAAAAAGAGAGTTTTTCCGTTCGACAATATCTGAACCGAATTATTGCTGAGCTAGATGAACTGATCTGTGATCAGGTGAATCGAATACTTCACCATCCTCGATTCCAGCGCCTTGAAGCGAGCTGGCGCGGTCTTGCCCTACTGGTGTTTGATACTCCGCATTCAGAAAATATCAAGATAAAGCTGCTCGATGTTAGCTGGAAAGATCTAAGTAAGGATATCCAGCGTGCACCGGATTTTGACCAGTCAGGTCTTTTTCACTTGGTGTATAACGAAGAGTTTGGTACGCCTGGTGGTGAACCTTTTGGTCTTTTAATGGGGGATTACTATGTTTCTCATAGGCCGCTGTCCGAACACCCGTACGATGACATTTTTACATTACAGGGCATAGCACATACCGCAGCTGCTGCATTTGCTCCTTTTGTATGTGCGGCAACTCCGCAGTTATTTGGTGTCGATCATTTCGATGATTTGGCGAAACCTATACGGTTTTCTGAAGTGTTTCGCCAAAAAGAATATATCCGCTGGAATAGTTTACGGGATTTAGAGGATAGTCGCTTTTTGGCAGTCACCTTGCCGCAGGTATTAATGCGTGAACCTTACAATCAGGATTTCTCCCAATATCGAGGTCTGAGATTCGAAGAGCAAGTCAGTGGGTCTCATAACCGGCGTTACTTATGGGGTAATGCGTGTTTTGCAATGGGTGCCGTACTTTTACGTGAATTTAGTGAGGTCGGCTGGTTTTCCCATATCCGCGGTGTCGCTCGGGATCATCTAGGTGGCGGATTGGTAACTCAGTTACCGATCATACCCTATAAGCCTGATAGCCGACCAAGTATGGTACGTATGTCTACCTCAATTTTAGTGACAGACTTTGTAGAGCGTGACTTATCGGAGCTGGGATTTGCTTGTCTGAGTCACTGTTACGATACCCCTTACAGTGCTTTTAACAGTCTGCCTTCGCTACAAAGGGCCAAGCAATACACATCTAAAGCGGCCACAGCAAACGCCCGTATCAGTTCGATGTTACAGCAGATTCTTTGCGCATCACGTTTTGCGCACTACATCAAAGTGATGATCAGGGATAAGGTTGGAGCCTATATGAATGCTGCCGATTGTGAACGTCAGCTTCAACACTGGCTGGATCGTTATACTACCGGAAGGGATGATTTATCCTGGGAAATGCTAGCTCGTTACCCATTGCGTGAGGCGCGAGTACGAGTATCCGATGAGCCGGGAAAAGTGGGTAGCTACCAAAGTGTAATTCATTTGAAGAGCCATTATACGGTGGATCATCTTGTATCAGAGCTTAAGCTCACTACGGCGTTGGCAACGATTGGAGTAGGCGGGGCATAAACTTATGGCAAAAGAGAAGCGCTTGCTGGCTCCAGTTTTGGACAGGTTGTTGGAGTCATCCAGCAAAATGAATCTGAACCAATCACATCAGGTTCTACGTCAATTGCGTGAGGGAGTGCGGCGTGATCTTGAATATTTGTTTAATACGCGTTATCGCTGTATTTCTCCACCAGATACTTTACTACATCTGGAGGAATCCAATATCAATTATGGTCTACCTGATTTGTCTACCGTTAACCTGTCTTCGCTAGTCAGTAGAAAACAATTTTGCCGAGACATAGAAAAGACAATTTTACACTTTGAGCCGAGAATACGCTCTGTAAAGGTGACAACCCAGGACAAGCTAGATGTGGAGGACCCCAGTATACGCTTTCGTGTGGAGGCAGTACTTCATATTAATCCGGCATCTGAAGTGATTGTATTTGATTCAGCTTTAAATCCGGTGACCCAAATGGTAGATGTATCCGAGATTATGTGATGAGCGAAAAATTAATAGATCTCTATGAACGTGAACTGGCATTTGTTCAACAAACCTCTGCGGAATTCGCCCGAATGCATCCTGCGGCGGCATCCCGCTTGCAGCTGGATGCCGATACGGTAGATGATCCGCTGGTAGGGAGGCTTTTGTCGGGTTTTGCTTATATGAATGCCCGAGTACAGCAAAAGCTCAGTGATGATTTCCCGGAATTGACGGATGCAATGTTGGAAACCCTATATCCACATTATCTACGTCCTATTCCCTCTTGTGCTATTGTGCAATTCGAACCTGACTCAGACTTGGATGCCATCACGCCAGTTGAAGCTAGGACTTTATTGGAAAGTGATAGTTTTCAGGGACAAACCTGTCGATTTACCACCTGCTACCCGGTAGAAATTAACCCCTTTCAGCCGGTCAGTGCCAGCTTGATGCCACGCCCATTCATTGCACCTGGATGCAATGAAGTACAGGGTGCAAATGCGGTTCTCAAATTGTCTCTCAAGACTTTGAGTGCAGATCTTAGTTTTTCAGAGATGAATCCGGAAAAAATCCGCTTTTTCCTGCGAGGCCAGGCGACCCATGTTTATAGCCTTTACGATCTACTGTTGACGAAATGCGTAAAGTTGGTGATAGCCAATGGAGAAAGCGACCCGAAACCCACCTTTTTATCGCCGGAAGATATCCTGCAAGTGGGTATGAATGAAGATGAAGGTTTACTCCCCTATCCAGATACAGCATTTATTGGTTATAGATTACTTACAGAATATTTTGCGTTTCCGGAAAAATTTCTTTTTCTAGATATTGCGAATTTGAAAAAAGCTGTAAATGACACTTTTTCTGATAGCTTAAACATATATTTTTATCTCAGCGAGACCCATGAAGAGCTGGAAAAGCAATTAACACCGAATATGTTTGCTCTTGGCTGTACACCAGCCATCAACTTATTTAAACAGAGTGCCGATCCTATTCCTCTGACCCACACACAATATGATTATCATATAGTTGCGGATGCCCGTCGCAACGATGGTTTGGAGATATATTCAATCGATGAAGTTGCAGCTACAGACGGTGATGGCGAAACGACCAGGTATCGTCCATTCTATGGCATTAAACATAGTCAACACCATGCTGAACAATCGGCTTTCTGGTTCAGTCGCCGTCGTGAGGTAATCGAAGGTGAACATCGCAATGAACAGGCTTCCGAAGTTGATATAAGCCTTGTGGATCTCGATTTTAATCCGCATCGAATTAGTGATCAAACGCTAGATATTAAACTGACATGCTGTAACAGAAATCTACCCAAAAAGCTTCCCAGTGGTAATGCCCAGCCTTACCTTGAGGTAGTTGATGGTGATGTGCCAGCCAATCGGATTAGTTGTGTCGTGGCACCAACAGCGACTTTAAGACCACCAAGGAGGGAGAGAGGGTACTGGCGGCTGATCTCACACCTGAATTTGAACCACCTCTCTTTGTCTGGAAGCCAGGGTTGCGACGCACTCAAAGAAATTTTTAGGCTGTATGACTTTAGGGATTCGGCCAGTACTCGAAACTTAATAGAATCTTTACTAAGCCTGAATACCAAGGCTATCACAGCACCAATTCAAATAGATCAAAGTGTTGTGCTCTGCAGAGGTACTGAAGTAGAAATTGAACTCGATTCAATGATGCTAACAGGAACCAGCCCGTTGTTATTTGCCAGTATTATTGAGCGATTTCTTGGGCTCTATTGCTCAATTAATTCATTTACCAAATTGATTGCTACCATGAGTGGCAGAGATGGAGAACTTAAAAGATGGCCACCTCGCGCCGGCGAAAAAGCTTTACTGTAATAGAGCGACTGCGCAGAGAGCCCTATCACTTTGGTTTTTATCAGTCTGTTCGAATACTCGAGCGGGCTGTATCCATGGCTGATGGGGAGTTTTGCGAAGAACCTATCGCCAGTGCTGCCCCTCCTGCAAAAGAGATGGTTCGCTTTACTGCCCAGTCCGGTTTATCTTTTGTAGGCTCGGACGTTTTGGGCTTGGAAAAAAAGCCAAGCTCTAGTGCTGAAATGCAAGATGGAGAAATTAGCCAGTGGCACATGGAGGTTGGGTTTACTGGTTTGATTGGAAGTCAGGGAGTGATGCCTTATTACCTCACTGAGTTAGTACAAAAAGAGCTTAAAGAGAATAATACCGCTTTACGGGATTTCTTAGATATATTTAATCACCGGCATACCTCCCTGCTTTATAAGGCTTGGCATAAATACCAATTGCCAGTTAACTATGAGCGGCAACGGCTACGCAATGAAAGAAATCCGGACATTTTTACCCAAGCGATTGCTTCTTTAGCGGGTTTGGGTACGAGTGAAATGCGTTATCGGATGCCGATTCCCGACGAGGCCCTTCTGGGGATGGCTGGATATCTTGGGCAAGGACGCTGTTCGGCGGCAGCCCTGACCAGTATGATTCACCACTTTTTCGACTTAAAAGTTTCTGTTGAACAGTTTCAGGGGCAATGGGATGAATTACCAAAAGACATTCTTTGTCGACTCCCCTGTGATGAAGCTCCCAGTGGGGTGAATAATTGCCTCGGCACAAATACAATCCTAGGGACACATTGTTTCCAGGCCCAGAATAAATTTCGTATAGACATTGAACCAATGGCCTATGAACAATTCATGACCATTGCGCCTGGTTCAAAGAAATTAGAATCCTTAAAGGCTTTTATCAAACTTAGTGCTGGTATAGAAATGGACTTTGAGTTATCTGTTTCTCTTCCTGCACAGCAGGTTTCTCCCGTACAGTTAAATCGAAAATCAAAGCATGAGCCTCTTCTGGGCTGGAATACCCATATGGCCAGTGAACAAGAATCTTCAGATCTTATCCAGATTACCTTGAGCGCTGAGAATATGTCACCAGATGAAGCACTACCAGCAGCATAAATATTATTTAACAATAGTTTCGAAAAGGACCTTTTCATTGTGATTAATATCGACTTGAAGCGGCTAGTGGACACTATGACTCCACATATGCGTGACTCTCTTGAGGGTGCTGCAGGCCTTTGCCTGGCACAGAATCAATATAATGTTGAGCTTGAGCATTGGCTATTAAAATTATTGGACCAGTCAGATACAGATCTTTATCACTTATTGGAAAAGCACGACTGCAATCCAGCGAATTTTGCCAAACAGCTTGCGACTTCTATCGCTGGATTTCGCTCAGGCAGTAGCCGTCCACCGGCATTGTCACCAACCATTGTGGAGTCGTCCAAGAATGCTTGGATGCTCGCATCTATAGATTATGGGCACCGTGCTATTAGCTCGGGGCATTTTCTGGCTGCTCTGTTATTGGAAGAAACCTCTCGTCGGCAGATTTTTGAGTCGTGCCCAGAACTTAAAAATATTGCGCCTGAGTCGATTCGTGAGACTGCTCGAGCCATGTTTGGGCAGAGTGCAGAGTCGAACCATATCGGGGCCGCAGCAGCAACAAGTGAGGGGGCAGCCGCAGTAGCTGCTGCAGCCAGTAAGGCGCCTGCGCTGGACAAGTACACGATTAATCTCACCGAGAGAGCCAAGAAGGGTGAGATAGATCCTGTGCTCGGTCGGGATGAGGAAATTCGTCAATGCATCGATATTCTTACTCGCCGTCGCCAGAACAACCCTATTTTAACTGGAGAAGCGGGTGTCGGTAAAACAGCGGTGGTGGAGGGATTTGCTCTACGAATTGCTAGCGGTGATGTTCCAGGGCCCCTTCGTGGCGTTGCTGTGCGCACCCTGGATTTGGGGTTATTGCAGGCAGGGGCCAGTGTAAAAGGCGAGTTTGAAAACCGTCTGAAATCAGTAATTCAAGAGGTTAAAGCTTCACCAACGCCCATCATTTTATTTATTGATGAGGCGCACACCATGATTGGCGCTGGCGGCAAGGAAGGGCAGGGTGATGCAGCAAACCTGCTCAAACCCGCTCTAGCCCGAGGCGAATTACGCACCTTGGCAGCGACAACCTGGGCGGAATATAAGAAGTACTTTGAGCGAGACCCTGCGTTGACTCGGCGCTTCCAAGTGGTAAAAGTGGAAGAACCCTCGGAGGCAAATGCCATTGATATGATGCGTGGCATAGCGACCACTCTAGAAGAGCATCATAGGGTGCGAATTCTCGATGAGGCGGTTATCGCTTCGGTTAAATTGTCACACCGTTATATTCCAGGCCGTCAGCTGCCAGATAAGTCTGTTAGCCTGCTCGATACGGCCTGTGCACGGGTTGCACTAAGTCAATCCGCAACTCCTGGTGCAATTGAAGATGCTCGAATCAATATTGATCGGACCAATACCACGCTGGGAAAATTAGAGCGTGAAAATGCAGCGATGGGCGAACACGAAGAGCAGCTGGCTGAATTGAGAGCATTTAAGCAAGTTGAGGAAGAGCGCTTGGACGCTTTGGAGCAGCAGCTCATTAAAGAAAATGAACTAATTGATAAGGTTCAAGAAGTTCGTGCTCAAATCGACACTGAGTTTGTAAGCGCAAAAAGTGAGCAAGGAGAGATCGATTCAGCATTGCTGTCTGATTATCGGCAGCAACTACAAAGCCTTTCAGTGGAGCTTGAGGCAATTCAAGGTGATACGCCACTGATGCAGCCCGCAGTAGATGAACAAGCTATCGCTGCCGTCGTCGCTAATTGGACAGGTATACCTGTAGGGAAAATGGTTAGCGATGAAATTGTTGCGGTCAAGACATTAGCACAACGCTTAAACAAGCGTGTTATTGGACAGCCTCACGCAATAGAGGCTGTAGCGCAAGCGATACGGACTTCAAGGGCCGGTCTTACCGACCCCAGAAAGCCTGTCGGTGTTTTTATGTTCTGCGGAACCAGTGGTGTAGGTAAAACTGAGACGGCTTTAGCTTTGGCTGATGAGTTATTCGGTGGGGAACAAAATATCACCACGATTAACATGGCTGAATTTAAGGAGGAACATAAAGTTTCTATGCTACTCGGCTCCCCTCCAGGCTATGTTGGTTATGGTGAGGGAGGGGTTCTCACTGAGGCTGCACGTCGTAAGCCTTACTCTGTAATCCTATTGGATGAAATGGAAAAGGCGCATCCGGGTGTACAAGATATCTTTTATAACCTGTTTGATAAGGGCACCATTAAAGATGGTGAAGGGCGCGATATCGACTTTAAGAATACCGTGATCATTATGACTTCCAATGCGGGTGAGGATGCCATCAGGGCTATTTTCAACCAAGTGGAAGAAAAACCTGAACCCGAAGTATTATTGGATAATATTCGTCCACACCTGTTGCAGAAATTCAAACCGGCATTCCTTGGTAGGGCTAATGTTATGGCCTACTACCCACTGGATGATGAAAATCTGGTAGAAATATGCAAAATTAATATGCGCAAAATTGAGAAGCGTGTGCGTGAACATTATGGTGCCTCTTTCTTATACGATGATGATGTTCTTATCAATATAGTGGCTCGCTGTCACGAGGCGGATACTGGGGCCCGCAATATTGAGGTTATTTTGAATAAAACATTATTGCCCGAACTAGCCAGTGAGTGCCTGGATAAGATGGCGAAAGGGGAAGAGGTTAAAGTGATTAGAGTTTCTTCGACAGAAGAAGGTGACTTTGCTTACAGCGTAGAATAATGCAATAAGGCAGTCCAGCAGTAAAACCAACTGTGGTTGTATTGCTGGGCTGCTAATAAATGTTGTTTAAATTTAAATTATTCCGCTAAACTAGTTTTCTCCCTCTCGTAATTTTATTGAGTAGAGAACACTATAATATTAACCGCCAATCAATACCGTAGGGCACCCGATTATAATTTTCCCTCCATGACCCGTGGTATCCCCCATACGGGCAGCAGGCTTTTTTTGTAGCATTACGGTAGTGCTGCCCATAGCTACAGTATCTGGAGGCCCCACACAAGTGCAGGTACTGCCGACAGTGGCAGAAGGCATACCGCCGATAATGACGGTTGGTGCTCCGGGGCTTAGAATTGGTCCGCCAACATGAGGCACCGTGCCTGTCACCATTGGACAGACATGCATATCGGTAATACGTGAAGCGGGCTTGCCCATTATTTACTCCTCCATTCTCCCGTTGCCGCCACGAGCCAAATCCATCCCCTGCTTCATATAGCGATCAAACTGCTTGCTGGGATCAACAGGATCGGATAACACCGCAGCTAAAGTGACACTGCCGGCAACCGCATGTGCATACAAGTGCTCGGGAGGTTCGACGACAGGTTCACCTTCTGCGGCAAGACTTCCGTGGCACCAACTCGCTGCCGTTGCGGCCCAGCTCGCAGGCGTTTTGTGCTTGGTTTTATCGCCCAGTATTTTACATTTTAGGCGTGTTTCCTCATTGGGCTTTTTAGCCCAACTTTCGGCCGCTATTAGCGCGCTAACATTGTCTTCATCTGTTTCTGGGCTTTGTATATCTCGAGCTACTAGACAGGCCCACCATACGGCTTCCCGTTTGGGCAGGCCGTGGGCAAGTAGTTTAATCGCATCAGGGTAGAGGCCTGCTTCAACCAATTGATTGATGCTAACCTCCGGTGCTGTGTCCAGTACTAAGTGCTCTTCAGCTTCTTCGCTGACTTCAAAATTCTTAAGAAGATCAGCAGCAGTCAGTGCTTGAACTTTAATCAGATCGGTCATCTATTTCTGAGTCCCATCAATTGATCATGGTAACGCCACCTTTTAGGGTGAGCATACCGCCGCCTTTAACTTCAGCAGTTGCATCCCCTTTACAGGAAAGCATTGTTCCTTTGATGGTTATTCCTGCTGGAGTTAGCTTGATACTGCTGCCTCCAACCTTCAATTCGATAGAGGCTTTCGAGGAAATCTTAATAGCGCCCATGGCGTCGGTTGTCTGGGTGCCTTTACTAATTTTTAGTGTGTGATTTCCCGATCCAATGGTGACAACTTGATTGCCTTTATTGACATTGAGCTTTTGATCACCCTTGGCAATAGTGACAACCTCACTACCATCAGTAACCGTAATACTCCGATCCTGTTTGATCTCTAGGGTTTGTTTATTTTCAATCTTACCGGACTGGTCATTATGGACAACAAAGTTGTGATCTTTACCAGCTTCCATATAAATTTCTTCGTTTCCACCTTTGTCATCGAACCTGAGTTCGTTGAACGTGCTGCCTTCGAATTCAGTCTTCCAGCCACTTTGTGTAGCCGTGTAATTGGGGCCGGGATTATCTCCATTATAAACGGCTCCGGTAATCAATGGCCGATCGGGATCTCCATTGATGTAAGTAACGACCACTTCCTGATTGACCCTGGGGACGAAATTGGCTCCCCAATTTTTACCGGCAAATGATTGCATAACCCGCACCCAGCAGCTATTTTGCTGAGAATTCCATGGAAATTTTACTTTGAGCTGAGTGTAAGGGTCCTGAGAGCTATCTGAGGCCGTTGCCTTTACCTCTATAACTCGAGCTACTTGAGGAGAGTGAATCTTTTTTGCACACACGTTGGGTTGTGGACGTGGCATGACAGCCGAAGGGATACAGCTAAATGTATTGTGAAAATGCGTTTCAACACCATTGCCATCCGCAGCAGAAAGATGCACAGAGCTAATAAGATATTTTCCCTTCTCTGAGGACAGGGTGTGATCAAAATTAAAACGTCCACCAGCGGTAAAGGATGGACAGTCACTGCGACCATGGCTCACATCAAAAAGCGCTTCTTGTGCTTCCATGGCACGTTCCGCTAGAGCCTTATGGTAACTGTCGGTAAATTTATGCTTGTGTTCACCATCAGCTTGGAAATGGTTTAGGCCATAGAGACCACGCATATAGTTAGTAACATCGTTAAGCTGGCTCGTGGTTTTTACTTGCTGCTTATTATCTTTGCTCGCGGTGTACTCGCTATAGTCTTTTAGCTCAAAGCCCCCACCGTGGTAATTGAAGTTGCGCCTCCAACTACTTATCGTATTCTTGGTGGGGTGGCTGCCTCCACCATCGTACTCAATATTTGCACTATCACAATCGTAAAAGTCTTGTGGGTCGTCACAGAGGACAAGCTCATGTTGACCAGCAGAGTGCTTAAAATAGTAGGCGATACCTTCTTCTGACATGAGACGATTAATAAATTCAAAATCGTTTTCATCGAACTGAACGCAGTACTCGCGAGTAATATATTCAGCATTAAGCTTTAAGGTAAGCTTAATAACCCGACTATATTCACCTAGTACTTCTTCTAGAATTTGCTTGGCAGATTTGTTTTCAAAGACCCTATTGCTGCCGCCCAGGCTGGTGAACCATAAACCTGGTTGTAAAATCGCACTATAGCTTCGCACGCCCTCTGCATTGACGTCATGCAGGGAAAATTGCGTTACGTAACCATTAATGTGACGTGGTACCTCTGAGTGATGAATTGATAAAGTAACCGGCTTACCGACAATATCCTTTTGCTCGATAGCGTGATCATCTGAGAGAAGTTGAACTTCATAGCGAAAAAGCTTCGATATATGCTCTTCGCCTTGCAAGGTCGTAGCAATTAGCGCATCTATGCCAACCGGGCTATCGACCGTAATCATTCGTTTATCTTGATTTAGTGTAGCCATGGGCAGCCCCAACTATCCCTACGGTGCCTGAAAGAAATGAGAAACTAGCAGATTTACAGATCTTTAGCTGAGAACTCATAAAGCACTTAGCTAAAGACCTGGGGAGGTAGCTCACAGATACTCTGTAAGCCACCTTTAACCCGAAGGAGGTTAGGCCTATTACAGCGGAGTGGCTGTAGTGAGGTCGTATCCAACACGCATGTTTTTCGGGTTCTTGTTGCTCTTGTCCGCGTGGTTGAGGTCGGCCTCAATTTTGGCAAAGCTCAGGGAAATAGATTCCTGCGGAGCACCACCAGCGGAAGCGCCAATGCTGTAAGAAGAGATCAGCACGTTTTCCAGATTGTATACTGCGTACTTCTCTACAGAGTTAGCACCGGTTTGTACAACGTGGATCTCAACAGGTACGCCTTCGTCACCAGTGACGGAAGCCTTGAACAGACCGCCGGATGCCGCGTCAATACGCTTGGTGAAAGTAACTTCGCTCAGGCTTGGACGGGTAGCTTCACGGTTGGAGGTGGCACCGGCTTCCATGGTAATGCCACGACCAACACCAAAGTTGAAGCTGTCTACTTCGATCCAGTCTTCATAGCCCTTGGCAGTAACGTTGCCTTTAGTGGATAGTTTGTTGAAGTTCATGTAGATAGCCATGGGAAATCCCTCTTTGTTGGCTTGAGATGTTGGTGGTTAATTCCTTACTCCCGCTTTAGTGCGGTAGCTCAGACGGTGTCGCAGTGACAACTGAGGTGATTTAAACAGAGAGAAATGCAAAAAAAAACTGAATTTTCACCTTATTAAATCGACTCTGGCACCAATTAATCGAAGGTAAAGTCTGTTTGTTGCAAGTATGCCGTCTACAAATATTCGACTCTGGCACTAATTAATTTTCGATAGACATTACGATTTATTACACTTCAAGAACACCATTATTTCATCTGAAAACCTAGAATGGCTAACGATTCCACTTTAATCAAAACTATTTGATTATGTATCTGGTGCCAGGGAATCTCTTCTGTAAGTTCGTGTAATTGCCTGTGTTAAGTGTAAGTTCCCCTATTGGTCCTGTAATTGCCGTGTTGTTTGTTCCATAGGTCCTGTACTCAAATTTGTTCGTCTATTGCTTCATTGTTGGCTATTGGGCTGTTCGATATACTTTGCCCCTTATTTAACTTACCAGCCTGTCTGTAGCATTAATTTGTTATGGTCTTTACAAGTGTCGTATAGCTTTGCCATGGAGGCGGAATTGAACGATAAGACACGTATTGTTCGGCCGAGCGGCAATCCGCCCGGCCCAGATCAATCTAAGCAAGGACTGACAGATGATGGTGATGTAACTGTCGTCGTCCACCAAGATTCGACCGGAAAAAACGACCACCCGCGTGTTCGTGGAGCTCAAGCGATTCTGCCATCTGCTGCAGCTGGCTTTGATGCCGACGCTACGGTGTTTAATCCGGCACCCCGCAAGAAGGCCAGACAAAATAAGATCCGCGGTCAGCTTTCTGGCGGAATCCCTGCAAATCCCTTGGATACCCCGGATTCCTTTGAACCGCTACCTTCTGGTGCTGTGACCAAAACCGTGATCAAGGGCCGATTTGAGCTGGATAAGCTTCTCGGGGTTGGCGGGATGGGAGCGGTCTACAAAGCCCTTGACCGCCGCAAACTGGAGGCCAATGACAGCGAGCCCTACGTGGCAATTAAGCTGTTGAATGACGATTTCCAGAAACATCCGGATGCCTTTATCTCCCTGCAACGGGAAGCGCGAAAATCTCAAACGCTCGCCCATCCCAATATTGTAACGGTCTACGATTTCGACCGCGATGGCGATAGGGTCTTCATGACCATGGAGTTCCTTGAAGGTGCTCCGCTTGACAAGCTTTTGCGCGAACACGCCGATGTGGGTCTTGAACCCGAAAGAGCTCGATCAGTTTTTTCGGATATTTGCCAGGCCCTGATTTACGCGCACTCTCATAAAATCGTCCACTCAGACTTCAAGCCCGGCAATATTTTTGTAACCAGTAAAAAGGGGACAAAGGTCTTCGACTTTGGTATTGCCCGAGCAGTGTCAGAGGGTGGGATTGCGAATAAAACAGGTGAGACAACCCTCTTTGATGCTGGCAGCTTGGGGGCCCTGACTCCAGCTTATGCCAGCTATGAAATGCTTAAGGGGGGCGAGCCAGCGCCTTCAGACGATGTCTACGCACTGGGTTGTGTGGCCTATGAGCTGTTTTGTGGCCGCCATCCTTATGACAAGGTTCCGGCCGATAAGGCTCTAGAGAAAAAATTAAAACCCAAACGCATCAAGGCCTTAAACCGTCGCGAGTGGAGAGCGCTTGAAGCTGCCCTGGAGCTCAAACGAGAAGAGCGTACCGATACCGTCGAAAAATTCGTCCAGGCATTTTTTGTCAGCAATACCTGGAAGTGGGTTTTGGGTGGTGCTTTCGCGATGATGTTGGTAGCTGGAGGCGTGGGCTATGGCCACCTAGAACAGCAGAACACCGCGGAGCAGGAGAGGGTAAAAGTAGAGTTGGAGCAAAAACTGCAGCATGAGCTGCTACAGCGGAGAATTAGCGATAAGAAGGAAGCAATTAGCCGTTTATTAGCCCTAAGTATCCTCACGCCGGCCTGGGAGAAAGACCTCCGACTTGAGTTAAAGGAGTACTCGGAACTTAATCCCAGCGATGAGACGTTTCTCGATACCTCCCGCCGTGAGATTTCTGAACTCTTTTTAGCGGCCGCTACAGGCCAGTTAAATTTGGGTAACTTGGATCAAGCTGACTCAATGCTCGAAAGTGCTGCCAGCTGGTATGGCGTATCCAATCAAGCGGCTGCGATTAAATCCCAGTTAGATACTGATCGGGAAAACTTACGCGCTCGCCTGGAAGCCGAACGCCTGGAAGCTGAGCGCGAAGCAGAGCGTATTCGTTTGGCAGAAGAGAGAGCAGAGCGCCGCCGTCTGGCCTCCATTAAGAATAAGCAAGTTGATACCGTGTTGGCCAATATGGAAGCCGCCCTTACCTGTGGCTTTGATATGAATATCGCCACAGTGGGGGCCCAGCTTTCACAACTGGCAAAGCTGGATAGCGTTAAAGCCAGGAAGATTCGTCCGGTTGTAGGTGAGGAGCTGAATACATGTGCCACCAAGCTGGGAGCAGAAGACCCGGTAAGGACTGAAGCGTTGGTCGATGAATTCAGGGCACTTCTCCCCGGTTACCAGCCTCTCAAAGAGTTCAAACTCGATTTTTGTGGCCACCTAGCGCCAGGTAGTGGCGGAAGGGGGGATCGATACAGCTGCCGGGATCGTCTTGTCGATGGTACCAAGGGGCCGGCTCTCGTGGTTATCAGAGGGGTGAGTGGCAGGCCTCTGGCAGTGGGTAAGTATGAAGTGAGCAAGCGCGATTTCGAATATTTTTGTAGTGCCACCAAACAATGTGGACATCTTGATATTGCTGCTGGAGAGTTACCTGCTAACGGTTTAACACTCAAAGATGCAGAAGAATACCTCAGCTGGTTATCTGATGAGACTGGTTACACTTATCGCCTTCCTTCAGAACAGGAGTGGTTTGCTGCTGCCAGTGCGAATGGCCAGGAAGAGGTGGCCGATAGAAATTGCCATTTAAAGTATGGTGGTATCGAGAAAGGTGCCGAGCTAGTGCCTGCACATGATGGTTCCGTAAACCGGTTTGGGTTGGTCAATGCTGTGGGTAATGTCCAGGAGTGGGCGCTAGGGACTGAAGGAGAGCTGCTCGCACTCGGTGGTAACCGCCAGGATCCCATGAGCCGTTGTCTCGCAACCACCAAACGACTTCATAATGGGCTCGCAGATCCATTGACAGGTTTTCGCATTGTAAGAGATGTGAACTAATAATTGATAAGCCGGCTCTTGCCAATAATAAGATTTGGGCTGGCACAATAAATAAAATTTATGTGGGGGAGTTATGCTTGGGCTTAGAAAAAGTAAGTTAGCGCTGTTTGTGGGCGCAGGCTTCCTGCTTACAAACTTTCCGGTTTATGCCCAGGAGGAGGATGGATCGAGTTTTCGTAGCCGTGTTAGGCAGGCATTCGATCAGGATACGCCGACGGTCAATGAGGCAGACGTTACTAAAGACTTTTTACAGCGTACCTACGAAGCGGAAGACCCCAATCTTAATACTGAAATTCCCGAGATTTCCCAGCGCAATCAAGGACCGCGGATTACGGTAAAACAATTTAAATTCCATAGACTAGAAGAGTATCCGGAATTTGGTATTGAGCGCCAGGTTATCGAAGGGATGGCCGAAGAGCTCCGTATAAAGTTTATGCAAGAGGATAAAATTGTTGCCAGTGGTTATACCGTAGATAACCTTGAAGAACTTGCGGTATTGCTGGGTAATATGAAAGCTCAGTTTAATCCCGGTGGTCTCGGCCCTGCAGAGCTAAAGAAGCTCGTCAGCGTCATTGAGAAGCAAAATAAAGAGCGTGGCTTAAGCTACGCCGATTTAGAAGAAATCGCGGCAGAACTGACAAACTTTTATCGCCGCCAAGGCCTTTTTCTGGCTCAAGTGCAAATACCGGCTCAAGATGTGGAAGGTGGTGTGGTAACTCTTACTGTCCAAGAAGGGTTGTTAGGGCAAGTTGTAGCCGAAGATAATAATAAATATGCCTTAGATCAGCTTGCAAAACCCTTTGAGGATCAACAGGGAAAGCTGGTTAATCACGATAACATTGAGGAAGGGCTTTATCTTCTAAATGACCTTCCCGGTTTGAATGTTACCGGATATTTTAGTGCTGGTGAAAACCCCGGCGAAACCAAACTGAACTTGAAGGTACGTGACGCCAGCACTTGGAAAACGTCCTTCCGGGCTGATAACCACGGATCTGCCTATACCGGTGATCAGAGATTCTATACGACGGTAGACTGGCTAAACCCATTGGGAGTCGGTGATGCCCTGACTATTGGTTACTTGAAATCAACCAACGTTACAGATTTTGATTCTGATTTTGGTTCTGATCTTGGTCAGTTAAGATATAGCCTTCCGCTATTTGGTCCGCGCACTAGGCTCCAGTTTTCTGCCGATTACAACGACTTTATTTTGCGTGATGTAGAGGATCCTGATAATCCTCTCAATGTACTCGATATTCACGGGGACAATACCAGCTACGCAATGACAATTGATCATAAATTCCGTCGCTCCAGGGATTTCAATTTCACTGGCTCATTTGGTCTTACAGAGAAGAAATCAAATTTACGAGCAATTACCAAGTTTGATGAGCCTGGTGATCATGTCTATGGTGGAGAGTTCGGTTTTTATATGGACCACTTATCCAGTGGTTCTATTTCCATGCTCAATATATTAAGTACCAGTGTGCAATACGGCGAGCATCAGAGAGATTTGGAGGAAGTGTTGCAGGCGGCACGTGGAGATCACTTTACCAAGGTTTCCTTAAATAGCAGTTCACTGCTATTTCTACCGATGCCCTTCACTAATGACCAATCCCGATTAATTTTTAAAAGCCGTGCACAACACAGCGATAACCCCTTGCCAGCTTTTGAGCAAATGTCATTGGGTGGCGCCAACGGTGTGCGAGCATTCGATGTTCGGGATTTCTCCGCTGATAGCGCAGGGCTTTTATCTGCCGAATGGTATCCAAGTTTTCCCGAAGTGGTGAATCCAATCCTATTTGGTCGGCGCTTGAACGATATGGTGCAAGTCGCCCTCTTTGCCGATGTGGGCTACGGCATTGTAAATAACTACAAAGATGGAAAAGAAGATGACTGGGCGAGGCTCGCCGGTGGTGGCCTTCTATTAAAGTTCAGTTGGAATGAATCTTTCTCCAGCAAAGTCTCCGTGGGTTGGCCTATTGAGAAAGCTTCCTCGATTGAGGGCACTGGGGAAAATATAGATCAGCCCATGGTCTACGCCGATTTTTCCATATTTTATAATTAATTATTCAGAATTCATCGATAGCTGAAGCTGACCTGACCGCTCTATGCAAGGTACCGGTATGAAAGCCAAAAAAAATACTCTTGAACTGAAAAAACTGACTTCTGCAATCAAGGTATCCCGCTTAGCGTATGCTGGCATGTTTGCCGGGCTCTTAAGCCCCCTGGCACATGCGGGCCCGGAAGGCGGTGTGGTAACTGGTGGTAGTGGCACAATCGATGTAAATGGTACCACCACCACAATCGATCAAAATACCGATCTGCTCTCTATCGACTGGGATTCGTTTAACTTAAGCGCTGAAGAGCTGGTTAAGTTCCTTCAACCAAATACTTCCTCGGTCGTACTCAACCGAATATTGGATCAGAGCGCCAGTACGATTCATGGATCTATTGAGGCCAATGGCCACGTAATTCTTGTTAATCCACGCGGAGTACTCTTTACCGAAAGTGCCACTATCAATGTCGGCGCCATTACCGCTTCCGGACTCGATATGAGCCCGGAGGACTTTATGAATGGCGATTTCACCTTTAAGGGGGAAGAGGGCTCTGCAGGCTTTGTGGTCAATAGGGGTGTTATTAATGCGGCCAGCGCCGTATTAGTCGGCAAACAGGTCACTAACGCCTCATCGGGCCTGATCAGTGCCGAATTGGTCAGCTTGGCCGCTGCCGATGAAGCGATTCTCACCTTTGATGCGGATGGCATGATCGGCTTACAAGTCACCAAAGAGGTGATGGAAAACGACCTGGGCGTTGATAGCGCCGTTTTAAATGAGGGCAATATCGATGGTGCCCAGGTTCTCCTGGAGGCTAGTGTTTCCGGTGATTTATTTACTGCGGCAGTAAATAACGAAGGCACGATCAAAGCTCAGGGAATCGATACCAGTGGAGGAAAAATCCGTTTATTTGGTTCCGGTTCCAGTGTCATCAATAGTGGCGAATTGCAAGCCGCAGGCACCACCGGTGGACAGGTGGTGATCGAAGGCGATAGCGCAGAACATAGCGGTAAAATTGATGTTCGTGGTACCGCTGGACGTGGCGGCCAGGCTATGGTCCTCGGCGAAGAAGTTCTGGTTAGTGGTGCTATTGATGCGCGCGGTACGGTCGCCGGTGGTGAGATCCTAATCGGTGGGGATTATCAAGGAAAGAATTCCAAGATTCGCAATGCCAAAAAAACCACGCTTACTGAAGATGCCCATATTGATGTCAGTGGTATAGGAGAAGGCGATGGCGGTGAGGTTATTGTTTGGGCAGATCACACCACCGAGTTTGCTGGTACTATTTTAGCTGAATCTGGTGAGCAAGGTGGTGATGGTGGCTTTGTAGAGACTTCAGGTAAGGTTTATTTGAATCTTGGCGAAGATAGTATGTATGTCTCTACTTTGAGCTATGGCCAGGGGGTTACAGGGGAGTGGTTATTAGATCCTAATTGGCTTGATATTGTTGATAATGATAGTTGTACTACTAACTGCATGCATGTTGGCACTCTGGTAACTGCATTAAGTTCTACAAACATTACTCTTCAAACTGGCGGAATTGATGGTTCCAATGGAACGGGAAGTATCTCAGGAGATATTTCTGATTGGGATAGTAGTTTTTCTGGTAACTCTAATGATTTTTCTAAAGGCATACGAATAAAAGCAGATTTAGAATGGAGTAGCGCTACCACGCTTACATTGGACTCGCATAAGGGAGTAATGATACACAAAGATGCAAGTGTAAATGCCAATGGTTTAGGTAGTCTCGTTATTGAGGCAAAAGGAGATGTGACCAATAAAGGAATTATTACTGGCCTAGCTAAATTTTCGGTTAAAACAGATGGTAATTTCACCAATTATGCGGATTCAAATAATAGTTTCTCTGGCTCGATTAGAGCTGATTCAGTAAAGGTTGATGCTGGTGGTAATATTGAAAACCAAACCTCTGGTTCACAAACGGCCTCTATAATCTCAAAGAAAATAGACTTATCAGCCGGCGGGTCATTTGTTAATGATGGGAATATAAAACTTGAATATGATGATGGATCTACTGGGGTAATAAGTTTCGATAGCTTTAGTTTGAAAGTTGGTCAGGCGGGTAGTGGTTCTGATAACACATTAGGTGATATACAGTATGCAGGCACCGCTCCATTAGATGAGGTCACTTTTACAATTTCTGGTTCTGCTGGCACAGATAAATTTACTTTGCCTGCAACAAATTACGATATTGCACTTAAGGGCAGTGAATCTTTCTCATTAGGAACTAATGGCCTAGGAGATAAACTCAGTTTTACATTTAATGAGGTTGAGGTTGTCGATGTTGGTAGTAACAGTAGCCTTACTGGCCAAACTGCTATAGCAGATAGTTTTACGGTAGAAGCAAATTCGAATGTTGTAGTTGATGGCATCACTTTTACTGGCATTGATCGTATTACCGATGAAGGCTCTGCTACTGACCCAGAAGATTCTTTAACGAGCGAAAATAATACTGATAGTTGGACCCTTACAGCTATCGATAATCAAGTTATTCACAACGGCATTACCATTACCGGTATTGAAAACCTCAGCGGCGGTAAATCGACGCTCAATGGCTACGTGAATAACGGTGGCGATGATGCTGCGGATGCCTATAAGCTGGATAGCAGCGGCAATATCACTGTCGACCGTATGATCTTTGCCGGGCTCGACCGAGTTATCGCCGCCGGCAATACCGACCGGGTGGAAGCGACCGAGGTGGCTAGCAGCCGAGCTGATCTGCTGGGCGACAAGTCCTTTGAGCTGCATGACGAAAGCAGCGGCTTTACCTTTATCACCTTCACCGGCATCGAACAGGTAGTGGGCACTGGAACCATCACCGGCACCAGCGGCAGCGACAGTTTTACCGTAGCGGATGAGAGTGGCACCACCAAGGTTCGGAGCCAAAACATCGACTTTTACGGCGTCAGCAAGGTCGATGGTGGCGATGACAGCGACACCTTGGTCGGC
>NZ_JBGMEL010000002.1:364697-366675 GCF_041447225.1 Microbulbifer echini
TGGTATTACCCTGACCGGTACCGATGCCGCCGACACTTTCACCGTACTTTCTACAGCGAATCAGGTAGCAGTAGAAGGTATTACCTTCACCAATGTATCCAAGGTACAGGCGGATGCAGAGACTGGTGACCAAGGTGAGAGTGATGTAGTTAATGCACTAAATGTGGATGTATACCTTGCTGGAAGATCTCAAGAATTTACAGCTTCAGCTATTGACTTTTCCGGATTTGAGCAGGTTGAAACGGAGAGCCTGTTTGGTACTAACTCTGCTGATCATTTCACAATGGAAGATACTGGGGCAGGGATAACCGGTGGGGCTGTTTCGATCTATGGAATGACGATCTCTGGAATAAAAAATCTGGATGCTGGAGATGGAGTTGATTCGGTAGAAAGTAGGGATGGTATTGGGTATGAGATTAACGCTGGCTTAGTAAGTCATGACGGGATTCAATTCTCCAATGTAGAGTCCTTCTCAGGAAGTTATGCTGAACTTCTTAGCTTGGGTTCAAATGATGATGAATTTACTGTCGATAGTTTTGGAAATGTTTTAATAAGTGGTTTGGAGTTTAGAAATTTATCCAGTGTTGATGCAGGAGCTGGGGATAATTCTGTAGATGCGAAAGCTTATACAGCAGGTTTGGCTCTGACAGAGAATTCAGGCGAGGTTAGCCTATTCAACGATGTACTTGTCTTCAAAAAAATAAAAGAGGTCGAAGTCGATAAGCTATTTGGTACCAATGATGTCGATCTGTTTTCCCTAAATGATGATTCAGTTAACCCCATCCTGACGGCATCAGAAATTGATTTTTCTGGACTGTCCAGTGTTGATGGCCTTGCAGGTGAAGATACCCTGACGGTTGATGATGCTGTTCTTGATGGAGACAAAATCAACGGTATTACTTTTATTAATTTAGGTGATGTTGCCTCTAAGAAAGTCACCATTAGCAGTGATCAATCTGGCAATTTTTATATCTATGATGGTTATGTAATATCTGATCAGGATACCGATCATGGCAGTGGTAATGAATATAAGTTCACTGGAGTCGACCATGTTGATACCAACGGATTTGCGACCACTGTAACGGGGTACTCGGGGGAGGATTGGTACGTCCTTGGCGATAAATCGGCCAAGAATTATGGTGTTAGTTTCTATGAGGTAACAAACCTCATTGCTAAAGATGGCGGGGGCTTAATTGGTGAGTCAGCAGGCGCTGCCTATACCATGAGCACAGAGTCCGGTCAGACTGTTGTCTCGGTGAGACAGATGTCATTCCATAATCTATCTCACTTGACAGCAAGTGAAGTAGCTGATGACACAGTCATCAGTAGTGTTGCAAGTAATTGGCAGTTAACACAGTCAGATAACCAAGTTGTACACGCTGGTCTGACTATCAAGAATGTGGAATCCCTGAGCGGTGGTAATGGCCGCCTGAGCAGCAGCGAGGATGACCGTTACGCGTTCAACGCCGACGCCGATCAAGTCACCGTCGACAGCATGGTGTTTGCCAACCTCACCAGTATTGCTGCCAGCGGCAGCGCCGACAGTGTCAGCGGCGGTGCCAACCACGGCTGGGCCCTGACCGACGTCGAGAACCAAGTGGTGCACAACGGCACCATCATTACCGGCGCGGAATCCCTGAGTGCAGGCAATGGCCGCCTGAGCAGCAGCGAGGATGACCGTTACGCCTTCAACGCCGACGCCACCGCAGTCACCGTCGACAGCATGGTGTTCGCCAACCTCACCAGCATCACGGCCGGCGGCAGTGCCGATAGTGTCAGTGGCGGCATCAATCACGGCTGGGCCCTGACCGACCAAACCAATCAAGTGATACATAACGGCGTCACCATTACCGGCGCGGAATCTTTGAGCGCTGGTAACGGCCGCCTGAGCAGCAGCGAGGATGACCGTTACGCGTTCAACGCCGACGCCACCGCAGTCACCGTCGACAGCATGGTGTTCGCCAACCTCACCAGCATC